>JAQXZB010000087.1 GCA_029226975.1 Clostridiales bacterium
GTACCGCTGATAATCATGCAGTTTGTCCGCAAATTCACGATTTTGCGCACCCATGTACGAAAAATGCGCCCATGTATATATCAGCATACCGACCGCTAAAATCAGCGCCGCGCCCATAACGGCGATAATGCGGTTATATATACGCCGTTCCCGGCGGCGTGCGTTGCTGCGCTTTTGCAGCGTGTTGTTGTTATTCATTGTTATTACCTCCTGTTTCCAATTCAATCCGCTTCGGGTCGGGTAATATCTCCCATTTGATATTTTTCATCAAGCAGTCATGGCACTCTTTTTCACAATTCTTATCAGGGAAGAAACAATTTCCACCCACTAATGCCGTTAAGATATGTGATTGTTCCTCCCTTGTACATTCAATTTTAATCATTATCAACCTTCCTGTTCCATATTTCCGCCGCTTGTTTTACCGTTGCTATGTCGGATTTGTTTATAAAATCAGAGCATTTACAGGTATGATTTACATCAAAATCATTCAGTTCACGCCGATGAACGCATACACCGTAATGTATGCAGCTTTTACATTTTGTCATTGTACGGCGCCTCCAACAGCTTTTCGGCTATTTGTAAATTTTTATTCATTGTCAAACTCCTTATCATTTAATCTTACCGCTTCAAGCTTAGCGATAATTATACTGTTTTTGTTTTTGTCCAATAACTCCGCTTCGTAGTGAAGCATTCCTCTCGGGTCTTTTCGCACCGTACACCCGTTTAGGATATATGCCGTTAATTCACGTATGTTATAGAAATCCTTGTAATATACTGTTTTGTTTAAATTTTTTGCTACGTCCAGTATATCCATCGTTTACAGCTCCTCAATTCGTATGTATATTCCCGGCAGCTGTGCCCAGAATTTTTCACATATCTCACTTGCTACAAGCGCATCGTCTTTCCAGAAATGCAGCTTGGTCATAACGTCCTTTAACAGCTTTTGCAGATTATCCGTATCCGGCTTTGTTGTCTTGTATTCACCGTTTTTATGCCCGCCCTTAATGGGGAAACACCATTTTACAGTCAACCTCACTGCTTCCGTATACGGCTCTTTCGGTGTGTATTTCCCTAAATACGCTTCAAGCTTGCTCCTTGCATCCTTGAGCCTTGGCGGCTCATAAAATACCGGCTTACCGTTTACAACCTTGACTTGCTTCTCCTGATATGTAACGCTCGGCGGTATCATTGCCGCAAAAAATTCAACTTCCATTTTTTTACATTCCTCCTTTTGGTCGAAAAACATTTTGTCAATGGTCTGCCGGGGAAGAAAAAGGGCGAAGCTTTAACGCCCTTTTCTTACCCGTCATTGACCGTAGGGAAAGAAAGCTTTATATATACGTAGTATATATAGTTTTTTTCCCCAAGGAAAAAACAGGTTTTTTTTCCAAACGTACAACAAGTATTTTTCTTTTTCTTTTTTTAACCTCCAACAAGTATTTTGCTTCTTTTGCTGTCGGGAAAAATACTTGTCAGACATCGATTTCGGAAAAAAATCGGGAAAGAAAATCACTTGTTTTTTTCTCCAATCTCATTACCGTCAATCCAGTATCCGCCATGCTCTTTTATTCTGCTTCTTACGGTTTTTTCACTTACGCCCATGTATTGTGCCATTTCATTTATCGTTACTTTTCCGTTTATTTTGCAGGCTTCATATGCCGTTTCTACCGACTGCCGGCGATCCTCCTTACGCTGTTCCTTTGAACGGCGGCTTTCTATACCTTTTTTCCAAAAGGGCTTATCCTCCTCCGGGTGAATATCTTTTAATACACCCACACTGTCAATTCTGTGTACGGGATAGTCAAACCATACGTTTATAGGCGGAAGCTTTGCAAATTCTCTTAATGTGCCCTCTATACGCCATGCGCTGCGGCTCATTACCGTTTTTCTTGCCTCATTGACATCCTTTGTCAGACATTCATATGCGTCTTTTGAGAGGCTCTCGCGGCATATTCTGAGCATTTGTGTTTCGCTTTGCATATCATCTTGAGAAGCGTAACTGTGCATATCGTATTTTTTCAGCCACCATAGGCACACATCACATACAGCCTTGTTTTCTTCCTGCTTTATAACATTTTCGTCAAGTTCCAGTTCAATCAAATCCAACAGCGCATCCGGATCACGTGCAAAAACTCCCGACCCCGAAGCCCTGTCCATGCTGCGTTTTTGTCCCTGTGCGTCTTTTGAATGATGATGACAGTAAATAACGGCACAGCCCAATTCCGTACATACCTTGTCAAATTGATTGCAAAAATGTGCCATCTGGTCGGCACTGTTTTCATCGCCGGTTATTACCTTGTATATCGGGTCTATTACAACGGCAATGTAATTCTTTTTCACGGCGCGGCGTATCAGCTTTGGTGCCAGTTTGTCCATAGGCAGCGTATGTCCTCTTAAATTCCAAATATCTATATTATGAACATTTTCGGGATTTAACCTTAACGCTGTATAAACATCCCGGAAACGATGCAGGCAGCTTGCCCTGTCAAGCTCCAGATTAACATATAGTACTCTGCCCTTTGCGCATTGGCGTCCGAGCCATTTTTGCCCCTCGGCTATTGCAATGCACATTTCAATCAGCGCATAGGATTTTCCCGCTTTTGAAGGTCCTGCGATTAACATTTTATGTCCCTGCCGAAGCACTCCGTCAATCAACGGCGCAGCAAGAGGCGGTATATTATCCCATACCGATTTCATGCTTTCGGGTTCCGGCAAATCATCGTTTACGCTTTCTATCCATTCTTTCCACTGCGCCCAGTTCTCTTTGCCTATATTGGTAGCCATAAGGTACTGCTTATTTTCGCCGCGCATCACTCCCGGCAGCCTTGACAGCCTTGAGGGATTTCTGTTTTGTTTGTCTATTTGCAATCCGTTTTTTTGACATATCATATACAGATAATCAACACGTTTTCTGTATTCGCCGTAATCCGGTGCGTCTATTCTCACAATGGCGTGCAGGCCTTTTTTGCCGCTGTATACCAACGCTGCAATGGGCAGTTCCAACTCCCTTAATATGGCGTTTTGCACATTTATGTCGGTGCTGTCCGATTCTACCAACGCATACCTGTAATCGGTCACATTTTCATTTTTAACACCCTTGCCGTCCAGGGGGTTAAAACGTATCCACGCACCCGCTTCGGGGTTATAATCGCCCAAAACCGCGCCTATATCATTGCCGCAGTTTGATAATTGCTGAATCAACTCCGAAGCGGTTCTGTCATAGTTTCCTGTTTTTGGCAGCCATTTCCCCGCATCATTTTGCCAGCATTCGGTAACATAGCCCACATTATCACTTGCTTCAAACAGTGTTTCTATATACTGTATAATCTGTTCTGCAGGATTCCATGTATCGGGAATTATCAGCTCATCGCGTTCTATCCAATTTTTATCGACAAACACATAATCGTCCTTTGCACCTATCTCATCATCCCAGTCCAGTTCGTGGCTTTTATTCTCGATATATCCTCGTTCCTTTGCTATTGCTATTATTGTCCCCGCCGTAACCGGGTTATTTGAGCCGTTAAAGGTTCTCCATTTCTTTTCACATTCGCCGGGATGATACCTGCCGGCATCTCTTTGGCTCCAGTTATCCCAGTCATTTACACTAAATCCTTCATGCTTCAATGCCATGCCGATGTTTACCCACTCCTGGTAATCACACACAGCCGGGTCTATATACTCCAGTGCATTTATCAAATTTTCATTCATACTGCTTCTCCTGTCTTATCCGGTGAATATGTTTTCGGGTCAATACCGTTAGGAACACCTCTCCAGCCCTGCGCTGCAATGCGTGAAATCATATTGCTCGCGTCCTCAAACTGCCATTTCCCGACATGATTAAATCCGTAACGCTCCAATAACCGTATCTGTTTAGGTGTGGTCAGTCCTTCAATTCTGCGCTTGTCCAGACGGTCAAGAATTTTTGCCGCATATCCCGCATTACTTATATCGTCCGGGTTAATACCCAATTTTTCAAGTGTCTTAAGCTGATTTTGTGAAGGCGGCGCCGCTTCCCAGCCGAATGACGGGACATACCCCGCCAAATCCTGTGCCTGTATGCTCATCTCAAACTGCAGCGGATCAACCAGGCTGCGCTTGCGACGGCGCATTTCTGCAAGCTGTTTTGCAAGTGATTCCTCACGCTGGGCAATGACGTCGCTTTGCGCCTCCTCCTGGGCTTCAATAAGGTCTGTTTCCTCCCCGCCGGAAGCCTCGGCATTTTCAATCATTTTATTTGCCACTGCCTCATCTTCACATATTAAATGAGCCGGGCGGCAAAGCTCATGACGCTCCGTATGCCATAAAAAATCTAAAATAAGTAAATCCGTTTTTCCCTCACAAAGCCGCGTTCCGCGTCCTATCATCTGTGAATACAAGCCTCTTACCTTTGTGGGGCGCAATACTACCACACAATCGACCGACGGGCAGTCCCAGCCTTCAGTCAATAACATACTGTTACATAATACATTGTATTCTCCCGCATCAAAATCCGCCAGAATTTGCGCTCTGTCCGCGCTTTCTCCGTTTACCTCCGCTGCCCGAAATCCCGCTTTGTTTAATATATCTCTGAATTTTTGAGATGTTTTTACAAGCGGTAAAAATACAACTGTTTTTCTGTCGGCGCAATAGTTTTTCATTTCCTCTGCAATGCGGTAAAGATACGGTTCAAGAGCATTGCCCAAATCCGCACTTTTAAAATCCCCTGCCTGCACTCCGACACCCGACAAGTCCAGCTTAAGCGGTATCGTGACTGCTTTTAACGGACACAAATATCCGGCTCTTATTGCTTTGGGCAGTGTATATTCATACGCTATGTTTTCAAAAAAACGTCCCAGATTTTTCTTATCTCCTCTGTCGGGCGTTGCCGTAACTCCCAGCACATCGGCATTCGCAAAATGCTCCAAAACACGCATATATCCGTCCGACAGGCAGTGATGCGCCTCGTCAATGATAATGGTGTCAAAATATTCCTCATTGAATGAATCCAAACGCTTTTGCCGCATAAGGGTCTGAACTGAGCCTACAACTATTCTGTACCAACTGTAAAGGCAGCTTTCCTGTGCCTTTTCAACCGCACAACCCAAACCCGTAGCTTTTGAAATTTTATCCGCCGCCTGTTCCAGTAATTCACCTCTGTGGGCAAGAATTAAAACCCTCTTTCCTCGGCGTACACATTCCTCTGCCACCTTGGCAAATACTATTGTTTTCCCGCAGCCCGTAGGCAGCACAAGCAGCGTTTTCTTAAATCCGTTTTCCCAGTCATGGAAAACCGCGTCCTTAGCTTCCTGCTGATATGGTCTTAACTGCATATATTATCCTCCTTAGAAATTGCCCGGAGTGTATGCACCGTAGGGCTTTGCCGGTTCCTGTGCTTTTTCGGGCGGTTCATGGAAATATTTAATATCGTTGATTTTTCCGATTGTGCCGTCCTTTTTGGTGTATTCGTGTATTCCTACCCTGCATCTGCCCTTTGCGCCTGTGACCTTGCTCCAGTCCATTTTAAGCTTTTCGCCTTTTTTCCGCGCGCCTATGGCTGTGAAAAATGCACACAGCATTCCCTCTGTTTTTGAATGTAAAAACAGGTTATGATTTATGTAGACGGTTCCCTCATCACTTTTGATTTCAAGGGTCAATACCGCTTTGTTACACGGCGGCAGCTTTGCGCTGCCGTTGTGTCTTGACCGCTCAAATTTGGTAACTACAAAATCATAATCACCCTCCGGCAGCAGCACAAAGCCCTGCGAATCATTTTCAATGTAATCATCCCAGCCAAATTCTCTTTCAATGTCCATTTTTGTTCCTCCTTTAGAATAGATAATTTTCTCTCATATTTTTGATTACTTCAAATACCTGTCCCCATGCCCCTATCAGTACGCCGTCTATATAGTCCGGCGGATAATTTGATATAGGTGTATCTTGTGGGAAATGCCCTTTATACGCCACCGCTTTTCGTATTTCAAGAGGTGTAACGCTGTTTTCCTTCATTAACTGTACCAAACGCTCGCTTGGTATCTTCTCATCGAATACGGGTTCCGGCTCCTTAAAATCCTCCTCCGTCATTTCGGGGGGCGGATTTTGGGGAATATCCTCAGTCTGTACTTGGTTTGCTTCAATGCAATTGCATATCTGCTCATATTCAAACGGCAGCTCCTCCGCAAGCCCGAAACGGTTTTTTGCGTCCCAGCAGGGGTGGTGTGCGGTATACATTACACGCTTGCCGCCCTGGGCTTTGTGCTTTGTTCCCTTGTCATCCACAGATACCGCATAGGTTTTGTAATTGGCAAACAACAGTATGTCCGCCCACTCCTTTACTATCGGTGCAACCTTTCTGGTTAGCTTGAGTTCCCATCGGTCGTATGCGCCCATTTCATCGGGCTGTTCAAATTTACGCATTACGGCATGGGCATTTAAGACAACATTTATTCCGGCGTTTACAATGTCCTCCAAACGATTTAACAGCTTGCCGTACTGCTCCATTAAATATACATACCCGTTCCCGTATCCGAAATCTTCAATGCCGGTCTTTTTATACCTTGCGCATATATCGTCTATGCATAGCTTTTCCGCCCAGTCTGCTGTGTCAATAACAATTGTTTTGCATACATTGTTTGAAATTACATATTCCACCTCCTGCATTAACATTTCCCAGCTGCATGGCTTATCAAACCGCCGCACATTCATATGCTTTGTGCTTCCCTCTGTGTCAATGAATACAGGGTCGGGGAATTGGGCGGCAAATGTGCTTTTGCCTATCCCCTCAGGACCATATATAACCACTTTCTTTGCTGTCTGTATTATTCCGCTTGTTATGTTCATCTTTAAAATACTCCTTTCTGCCATGACGCTTGCTTTACAGCTTCATATCCGTCCTCAATTATTATCGAACATTCTTCTCCCGTTGAAACTCTTGTTGCAATAGCCTGCAAGCCCTCATTCTCAAGCCATTCTCCGAACTCCCTTAATGTGTCGGGATCCATTTGTTCAAGCTTGTCCAAAAGCACAAAACCGCATTCGGGATTTAACCGCCGAACTATTGCCGTACCGACCTTAAGCTGCTGTGCGCCGCTCATGTTATCCCATTTAAAGCCCCGATATGTAAGCTCGCCGTCCTCTACAAAAAGCCCGTCAAGCGGCAAGTCCGCACCCTCCAAAAGCTTACGGCGTTCCTTGCGTATATTTTCGATTTGAACGCTCAGCTCGTTGTATTCGTTTCGGCAGCCTTTTGCCTCCTCCTCAGCTTTTTCACGGTCTAAATTGGCACGCACTTTTATGTTTATCTGTTCGATTTCGGCAATGCTCCTTTCAATCTCCTCGGTGCTTTCATCCTGTAAATCCTCGGCAGATTTCAATGCATTATCATAATCGGCACACACCCCTTTGTACAGTCTGTTAAGCCGCTCTATTTCTGTTTCCAGCCGTTCCTTTTCCCGGGCAAGCTCATCACGCTTTATGCGCAGACGGTTGTTTTCACCGTTTTTGGCTAAAATGCTTTGCTGCTGCTCAATCAGTGATTTTATGGAAATGAGTTCCGAGGGCGCTTCATCATAGCGTGGCAGCTCTTTGGCGTATTTTTCTTTTCTGTCCGCTATCTGTCCTATGGCGTGTCGCTGATTATACAGTGAGCTTTCTTCTTTTTCCAGTTTTGTAAGGGTATCTCCCACACCAATTATTTTTAGTAGAATATCAGCTTTTTCTTTTGCTGATGCATTTAAAAACTTCGGTAAATCCAATGCCAGCTGTGATATGAAATCATTTAAAAGCTGCTGACCGCCCTTTTTCCCGTCGGGGTCTGTGACTTTAAGGTCACTGTTTTTTCCCTTGCGTTCAACAATTAAGCCGTTCGATAATTCGATATGCAGCATAGGCGGAATAACCGACCCTTCACGCTGCGGCTGTGACGGACGGTATCTGTCCCCGCCCAAAGCCCATGCAATGGAATCAAGCACCGAGGTTTTGCCCTGTCCGTTCTTTCCGCCTATAACGGTCAGTCCGTTCTGTGCCGGTTCCATTTTAAACGCTTTTATTCTTTTTACATTTTCTATTTCCAATTGATTTATTTTTACCATTTGACAAAACTCCTTTTTTGTGGTATAATATTATTGTTGATATGGTCTTTTGACCGTTTTACCGCCCGGAGTACCTTCCTTTTTCCTCCGCGGCGGTAATTTTTTTGCCATCGCCCAACAACCCAACAAATCGCAAACGGCGAAATGATAAACGCCATAGTGACTAACGCTTCATAAAGCGACATGAGTAAACTAAACACTAAAATCTTCATCTCCAAAACACAATCTCCTCTTGCTGTTTTTTTCGTAGTTCTTCGCCCCAAATCCGTATTTGGTTCATATTCCAGCCATC
>JAQXZB010000088.1 GCA_029226975.1 Clostridiales bacterium
ATCCATTGAAACCGGCAACGCAAATCTCAGCAATCACGGCGTACTTCGTATGTATGTAAGACCTAATGAGGAAACATATACATATGATTTCACGCTTGATAACAGCGGGTCATACGATATATGGTACTTGGGTAATGAAAAAATCGACTACCTTTCATGGTTTGACTATGGCATAGATGTAAGTGATAAAGATACTCTTACACAGGCCGGGTGCTTGGCATCATCCGATACAGTATATACATACAATCTTGATAATGACTTGAATATACAGTGGCATAAGGCGGCGGAAAATGTTAATATCTCAAGCGGACATCATGTTTTGACTTTCCGGGAAAAGTACCGCAGTGGAAATGCGAATCTTTTCGGTATTTCAGACTGTATTGCCATAGTTCCGTCAGGTGCAAATTGGACACCGACAACGGCTGACAAATCAGTACAGGGAAGAGTAAATCTTGACGCTCATATGCTTGCATACAACCTTGGCAATAATGCAGTAACAGCAAGCGCAGATATTCCGCAGATGGGAGCCGCAGGCTCGAGATATTCATATGCGTCAAATGATGAAAACGTAATCGGAAACGATTTAACCGTACATCGTGCAGATTTGTATGATAAGACCTGTCAGCTTACCCCGAAAATAACCCAGGGGACTGTTTCAAAAGAAGCATCATCGATTACCGTTACCGTAAAGAGAATGAAGGAATATTCGATAAGGGACTTTAAAATAACCGATGAACACGGAAACGAGATAACGGAGCTTACCCCTAACAAAAAAGTGACAGCATCTGCAAAGATTTACGATGATGTAAGTGTAAGCAAGAGCGGAGCAGTGATAATTCTTGCTCTGTATGACAGTCAAAATCGGTTTGTTGCCTGTGGAACAGGCTCAATAAATGCTATGACAGCTACCGAACAGGAGATAATGGCGGAAATGACATTGCCGGGCGGCGATGTTACGGGATACAGCCTGAAGGCATTTATTTGGGACAGCCTTACGGATTTGAATGTCTTATATTAAAGCTGCAAACACAGTATAATCGGTATGCCGCTCCTTGCGAGGACAGGGAGCGGCATATTTGCTACAATAATATAATGGAGGAAAAGTTTGGAAAAAGATAAGCGGTGCAGCTTGCCATCATTCGGAGCTTGAAGTACACAAAGTACGACTGCACTCCTCATAACGGCAATCTGCACTCACCGCCAAGAATGGCGGACGCACGTAGTGCGGCTTTTGCGGAGCAAAAGTGATGACAAGCTTCTCTTTTCCCAAACGGATTTTGCGAAAGGAGTTTCATAAATATGGAACAAAAATATGATGTTGCCGCCTACATATGGCCGGCATATACGGGTGATGAGCCGAGAACAAGAATTTTTTGGGATAAGGGCTTCGGAGAATGGCAGTCGATTATGACGGCGGAAAAGAAATTCCCGGAGCATAACTGGCCGAGAAAGCCCCTTTGGGGATATGTAAACGAGGCTGATCCCTATGTTATGGAAATGGAGATAGAAGCTGCTGTTTCCCATGGCGTCAATGTTTTTATATATGATTGGTATTGGTATGATAAAAGACCGTTTTTGGAGCAGTGCCTAAATAACGGTTTTCTTAAAGCAAGAAATAACAAAAAAATGAAATTCTATATTACATGGGCAAACCATAATGCAACCTCATTCTGGGATAAGCGTTTAACCGACCAAGAGGAGCATTGCATATGGGACGGCAAGGTTGACAGAAAGGAATTTGAGGTGGTGGTAAACAGAATTATAGATAAATACTTTACCTGTGAAAACTACTATAAAATTGACGGCTGTCCGGTATTTAATATTCATTTTCTGCAAAATCTTATAAAAGGCTTGGGAGGAATAGATGAAACGGCGGATGCTTTTAATTACTTCAGAGAGCAGACAAAAAAAGCCGGTTTCCCCGATTTGCATCTTCAGCTTAACTTAATAGGCTGTACAAATGATTATATGGGATTTGACCTGTTTTGCGATGTTGATATGCATGAGGCATTTAAGAAGATACGCTTTGACAGTGCAACGCATTATCAGTTTTTGGCTTTTACCGGTATGGACAGAGATTATGCCGAGGTTATTCCCGATGCCGTAAAGGAATGGGAGGCGGAAGAACAAAATCTGAAATTCCCCTATTTCCCGCAGGTATCTGTAGGCTGGGACAATAACCCCAGAGCAAACAAGAATAGGTTTATGCCGACAATTTGCAGGAATAACACGCCGGAAAACTTTGAGAAGGCGCTCAGAGAGGCGAAAGCTTTTATCGACCGGCATAAGCTTCATCCTCTTATAACGATAAACAGCTGGAATGAATGGACCGAAACCAGTTACCTTCAGCCGGACGATATTTTCGGCTACGGGTATCTTGAAGCGGTAAAGAATGTGTTTGCGGAGGAATAAGCGTGCTGAAGATTGAGAAGTACATACGGCTTATAAAGAAATATTCAAGAGATAACTGCTTAAAGATTACAAGGCAGCCTGAAGGACGTCTTAAATTTCCGTATCTCGTACCGGGTGCGAACTGCTATGAAAGTCAGCTGTGGGATTGGGACAGCTGGCTGACGGA
>JAQXZB010000089.1 GCA_029226975.1 Clostridiales bacterium
AACCCACTGTTTTCGAACAAAAACCGACATATCCTCTGTTTTTGGGGGATTTACAGCACTGTGACTGTTTACAATAACAAATCCCTCCGAGGCACTGCCCGAATATGAGGCGGTATATCCGTCAACAGGCGTTTCCTCGACCGTATATGAGGATTTGTTTCCCGAAAGCTTTAAGAATGTGTGTTTCCAGCCGTTTTCACTGCTTAGCGAAGCGGTAGTCAGCTTTTTCCCGTTACGCAGAAGTGTAACCGATACGCTTTGGGGACGAATGCCGTCAGCATTGTCCGAATCGTCCCATATTTTGGCTACGGTAACAGAAAATGAGATGTCACCAACTCCGCCTCCGCTGCCGCCTCCGCCGTTACCACCGCTGCCGCCGGTGCCGGTGTTTTCCTTTTCGGTTTTGACATTTGACAAAACATCGTATATCGGCGTACCGCCGACACCTCGCTCCGGAATGAACACAATGTAGGGCGATATGGTCTTAAACCCCGATACGGCTTTTGTCTGAGCGACAACAAACACTCCCGGCAAAAGTCCGGGAAAATACGCATTGCCGCTCACATCCGTATATAATACGGTACCGCTTATGCTGTGCTGTACAGAATACATATAGAGCGTCCTCGCCGCATTGTATTTGCTGCTGTCGGTAGTAATAGAGTTAAGGTCAACAGCAGCTTCACCAAAATCAGGATTCAACTCATAAATGCCGCCCGATATATCACCCACTCTGAAAAGTGACATCTCAACTCCGCTTATACCTTTGCCCGTATCTTTGCTCATGTATTTAATTGTAAGACTGCCCATTGTTTCCGAATGAACTCCGCATACGCTGAAGATCATGAAAAGGAACAGAGCTATCGACACAAGCGAAGTTGTCTTTTTCATAACACCCTATACCGTTCCTTTCATTATAGTTCCTTTTTTATCAGTCTTTTTCTGATGAGATATGCAATAAGCATAACCAATACCGCTACGATAATACCTATTACATAGAGAAGCACCGTTCTGCTGTCCTTCTTTCTTGCCTCGGCAGTCTGCTCCACCTCAGCCTTCTCGATGTACTCTGTTCTCTCTCCTCGCACAAGAAGCCTGTGTGTGTTGATTCCGTACGGCGTACAAGTTAAAAGGGTAACATAGTCCTTACCCCGGACAATTTGCAAATAGCTTGTATCATCGGGAAGAACTACTTTTATCTGATCCACCTTATAGGCAAGAGTTTCGTCAAGACTATGAATAAAGAACAAGTCGCCTTCTTTCAGACTGTCTATATCAGTAAAAAGCTTGGCAGAGGGCAGCCCCCTGTGCGCCGTAATAACGGCATGAGTATTCTCACCGCCTATAGGGAGAGATGTTTCGGGAATGTGCCCTGCGCTTTTTTGAAGAACGTCCTCACCGCAATAATGTCTTATGGGCAGACTGATATTGCAGGTCGGAATTGTAATATACGCCATTACATCATCCTTTACATTGAGCAGGTTTTTGTATTCAAGGCCGGAGGACATTAAAGCCGTACTGCCGTTTATGGCAAGTTCTGCAAGAAGATTGTTATACTCTCTTGCGGCATTCTTCATTTCGCCAATCTCCTCCTGTGACATCTTTTCAGCCTGTCTGCGGTAGTCTTCAATAACCCCTAACTGATGTTTTTGATGAAGATAGTTACTTACTGCAGGATAAAGCATTACCGACAATCCTACCGCAAAAATCAAAATACATACGATGATTTTTATTTTATTTTTCATATAATTTATTACCTAAGCAAAAATCCGCCATAAAAGCGTTTACAAGCGGATTATTTGCAAATCTAACAATTATTCAGCGTTTTTCTTTCTGCTAAAGAAAAGGAAGTATGCTGCCCCCGCCATAAGTAAAAGACCTATTACGGTAAAGATTACAGTACCCATACCACCTGTTACAGGAAGGTCTATACCCGTTGAGTTTGTTATTTCTTTAAGCAGACGATTTCCGTCAAAGTTAAGTGTATGGTCATCATTATAATCTAATTTATCATCAGGCTTAACCTCGACCTCAACTAAATTATCCGAGAGGTTATAGCCGGTCGGCGCCTTTGTTTCCTTGAGATAATATGTTGCATCGTTCAAGCCGTTAAGCTTTAATATACCTTTGTTTGCATCAGTATTGGTTACTTTTATCGTAGTAGTAGTTGCTACGCCTTCGTCTATGTCTGCCTGTGTTGCAACTCTGTAACTCTGTATGCCGTCCACTACTGTTTCGATAAATGACAGCTTATTAGTTCCGTCAGCATCCGTATACACCTCAAATTCCGCACCTGCAAGAGCCTCTCTGCTTGTTTTGTCAATCTTTTTAATGTCAAGTCCCATGGTGTAAACCTTAGCGTCTGCTTTGGCTTCTGCAGGTTCTGTTTCGCCTTTATATGCGGAATATTTTAATGTTACATTGTTAACATTTCCCGAGCCCTCAATTGCGGCATCCTTATTCAGAACAGCATTATATGTAATTTTGATTTCGTCATATTTTCCGTTGATTTCATCTCCATAATTGTCAACAGTAAGAGTTATTTTTCTTTCTGTTTTGTTATATGAAGCTGAAGCAAGTGTTGTATCGACAAACGTGTCTCGACCTTTCCCCTTAATTGTAACATTCAAAGTACCGACATCAATGGTAACTCCGTAAGGAAGCTTATCCTCAAGACTATAAGTTATATTGCCGTTTACAATATCTGTTCCGTATTCGGGAAGCTCTGCAATAATTTCATATGTAACCGTATCGTTAATATTGGTAATTGTTTCATCCTTGAAATCGCCCTCATCAGACGCATGTACCCTTTTCTTAACACTGATTTTATCGTCCTTAGGCTCAATTGTGAACTGCTTGAGCCATGTACTACTCACAGGGTCTTTCATAGGCAGACAAGCAAGCACAGGCGCGGAAGCAATATGACCGTCAGCGGGAGCTTTGGTCTGCAGTATCGCATAGAAACCGAAGTCTGTGGTTATCTTTGTTTTGCCATTGTCTGCCGGTGCTGAATCCACAGGGTCAGGCTTTGAAGCAAAGGGTACAAATGCGGTTATAATGTCACTACTTTGTGCCTCAGCATCACCTGTGAGTGCCTCTTTTATATCATTAACAGTCGCCGAGGGTTTTCCTGTATAATCGTTCCAGAAAGCCTTTGCACCATCAGGGATTGACACCTTAAGCCAACCGCCCTGATTGTCGATATCCAACAACTTATAAGCGGTAAAAATTGAACCGTCACCGGTATTACCGGGTCGAAGCTTGATGTCGATCTGCCCTGAATCATCTGAGGATGTCCATGGGACTTGATCCTCCACAATTGTTTTCAGTGAACTAATCGTTCCATTTAATGCGTATTCATCGGCAGCATATAACGTCTGCGCAAACGCAATCATGCAGAAAACCGAAGTAATAACAATCGAAAAAACTCTTTTTAATTTTTTGGATTTTAACATATTTCTTCTCCTTCTCTTTTTTTGCTCAGTAATGTGACTTGTAAGTCTTGGGACATAATCTCATATAACGAGATATACCTCCATAAAAACACACGACTGCCTTATCTGTTCCGTCTGAATTACGGTTAAGAATAAATTACCATTCCTCGTCATCTCCCCCTCTTTGACGTTTCGTCTCCATTGTCCATAATTCCGCACAACTGTTTTTCAACAGTTGTGCTATTATTTATATATGATGTTTTCTTGCCTACATTATAACATCAATTGCAATATATATCAATACTCTTTTTGTAAAATTATTTATGCATTTATGTAAGTAAATTGTTTATATCATACAACCACAGTGACAAAAAAACGGCGAACAACAAAAATCACTATCCGAATTTGGTTCGGATAGTGATCGGTTTGGCACACCTGACAGGACTCGAACCTGCGGTCTCGGGAATCGGAATCCCGCATTTTATCCGGCTAAACTACAGGTGCATTTCCAATGGATATTATTATAACACAAAATATTTAAAATGTCAAATATTTTATCCACATTCTTTATCCTGTTTTTTCGGATACGTTCATTGTGCTGATTTTTAATAATTATTTACCGTTTATTATATGGACTTTTCTATACTTTTGTGATAAAATGATTACATAAAAATCTATAAGGGATGTGATAAACATGAACATAAATATGCTCCATCCGGCTGACCAGATTGT
>JAQXZB010000090.1 GCA_029226975.1 Clostridiales bacterium
CTCTGCCTGAAGAATTGTTTTAAAGCTTTTTTTATCTTCTTCTTTGACCTTATCACTGTCTAATATGTGGTCATACTTACTGAACTGACTCTGAATTTCCCAGCATATATTTGAAACAGCATACTCATAATTTCCCTGCTTTGCACACTTTAAAGACAGGGTTATAACAGGGTGTGTATTTCGATACATTGCAAGCTCATCGTAATGTTCCGATATTTTTAAGCCGTCAAAAAGATACGCATTGTCCTTTTCGGTTATGTCAAAGAAATATTTGAGCATACTAAAATTTAAGGTTTTTCCGAAACGGCGGGGTCTTGTTATAAGGTTATTTTGTCCGCCGTTATGGAGAAGCTCGTATATAAGCATTGATTTATCCACATAATAAAACCCGCCGTCCATGAGCTGCTTAAAATCCTCATATCCTATGGGTATGCGCTTTTTTCCGTTATTTAAAATCATATCCGCTCACCTCCCGCAGTTCCTTGCTTTAAGTATACCACAAGTTGGCGGATTTATCAACTGCATTTCCAAAGATTTTTATATACATTTTGATAAAATCGGTCACGCCGCAAACAGACTATGCGTTTCTTATCACTTGCAGCTCTGATATTATACGCTCCCTCAAACGGAAAAGATATGCTTCATCCTCGGGCGGCTCCGCAAAACGAACATCCTTTCCCGCAATCTCATCAATGAGTTTTATCACATAACCGTGGTCGGTTTTATCTTCGAGCAATTTACACAAAGCAAAATCCTGCAGTGCCTCATAAAACACAAATGCCCGAACGGACGGCAACGCACCCTTTTGACCGGGGTATACGGAAAACGCATCTCCGGAGGGGAAAGCAAAGTCAGCCGAGGTGGTGACATACGGGTTTATTTTATACTCCGATTTCTCTGAATAATAGAAATTATATCCCCATTGCAGAAAACCCTTTATATTGAATTTGTACATCTGTATTCCCATGATACGATTTCTGAAAGAACTCATAGCAATAAAACGGTTTGATACTCCGTTTCCCTGATTACAGCAGTAATACACCCAGCGTTCCTTAATATTTTCTTTTAAAAACGGCTCAATCGCATTCGATGCGGGAATGGGTATATCCACACGCACCCACAGTAAGCATATATGCTCACAGATGCGTATTCTTCCGAGCGAGTTTTCAATCGGCTCTAGTACGTCCGGAATCATTGCCGGTTGAAATGTCAGATAATTATCATCGACTGCCGATTTATTACGGCTGATGGCAGTGGGCATATCACAGCAGACAGCACGTTCCCGATAAATATGCACACACTCCTTTAAAGTTGAATTCACCGAAACAGATGCAAATTTATTTTCGCCGCACTTTATTTCAAGCTGATAAGAAAACCTTTCTCCCCTCAAAACTTTCTGACAGGAAATCTCGGTATAATTTCGTTTGTTTTGGTCAAATATCTTATCCAATAAAGATATTTGCTTTATGTTAATATCCATATTTGATCCTCCTTAACAGCATATCAGTCATATACATGCACTGTAAACAAATTTTCCGTAAGGCAATTTGTTCCCACAAAAACATCAAACTCTCCGGGTTCAACTCTGTAATTGCCGCATGAATCATAAAATCCAAGCTTTCTATAATCAAGCTCAAAGGTAACGGTTACGCTTTCGCCTTTTTTAGATATTATAACTAATCTTGACAAAAAAACAATGGAAAGGATTACGTTTTTTATGTCAAATTTTAGTTTCCTTAGTGGCAGCATCAAATCCCGTCTTTAGAAGTCAACACCGGAATTTTCAGACTGACTCGCAGCACAAAAGCCTTGATTTTTCGCATAAAACAAGGCTTTTTTATCTAATGGGAACTTTTTTTGCGCTGCAATAAGCGGTGTAATTTCCGACAATTAGCACAAAACTGCCCAAAATTGCCAAAAAATTTATTTCCTATGACAAACCGCTATTGACAATCTCCCCATTTTATTATATTATATATTTAAATATTTCTCACAAAAATGGGGTGTATGCAATATGCAATCTTTTATCAGTTCTGAGCAATATTCTAATGATTTCATTCATATAAACAGCTGCGGCTGTCAGCATTTCTGCGGTATAAGTGCAGGCAGCACACGTCCGTACGGCCGTATTGATTATCACATTCTTTACATATCCAAGGGCGTATGCCATATCACAGTTCATGGTGAAGACAAAGTTGTCTCGGAAGGCTCGTTAATTTTTTTTCTTCCGCACGAGCCTCAAATTTACTATTTTAACAAAGACACCGAATCAATCTCCTATTATGTGCACTTTAGCGGAACCTTCTGTGATAGCATACTGAGTTCACTTGGTTTGCGCGACTGTAAAATTCTCAATATGCCAAAAGATTCGCATATTGAAAGCATTTTTGCACAACTTGTCGGAGAATTTAATGTAAAAAAGCCTTTCTATGAACAAAGCTGTCAAGGGATTTTCATTAGCATGCTTTCTGCAATTGCACGCAAAAACAGCTATAGCATATCCGGTAATGTACAGCGTAATAAGCTTATGTTTGACATCTGCAATATAATGCACGAACATTACGCCGAAAACATATCAATTGATAGGTATGCAAAAATGGCAAGCCTCAGTTCCAGCAGGTTTATACATGCCTTCACCGAAACAATCGGCATCAGTCCAAAGCAATACCTCCTGCAAATCAAATTCGAACGCGCGATTGAACTGCTTTCAAACACAGATCTTTCCGTAGCCCAAATTTCGGAGCTTGTCGGTATTTCAGACGGCAATTACTTTTCACGCATTTTTAAAAAACATACAGGACACCCGCCCGGTTTTTACAGATAAATTCAGCACTTTTATGCTATAAACAAGCAGTTTTGTATATATTTTTTTATATAATTTATAGTATAATAACCTCCGTAAATAATAAAAGGAGGACTTTTACATGATTTATAAAACTTATTTAGTCAATTCTTTAAATACCGTTTTTTACGACTCGGATATCAACGAGGATAGCCTTCGGTATACACAAATACTGTGCAATGAAGCATTTGCGTTCCAGTTGGCAATTAGGGTTGACCCCTCTCTCGACGAAGATTTGAAGGACTGTGTGGGACTCAGTGCCGAAATAGAATCTGATCTTTCCGATAAGATCGCTGTCTACACTATTGAAAATGTTCCCGCAATGCGTATCGGTCTCTGTACAAGCGACGACTGGTTTTTAAGAAAAGGTCCCGGACTGTATCCCGATTGTCTCAAACAGCGTAAAAATAATTACTTTACTGCACCCACTCGATTTTGGAAAAGCCTTTTAATTAACGTAAATGAAGAGTTGGAGGAAATACCTCCCGGTAAGCATACAATCAAAATTAAGCTTTTTGAGCGTGAAAATGCACAGCTTGTTGCGGAAAAGTCCACACTGCTTGATGTTTTACCTGCTCATCTGCCCAAGCAAACTATCATTACGACAAACTGGATGCACTATGACTGTATAGCACACTTTTCCAAAACAAAACCAGTTTACGAATCTTTTTTCAAAACAGCCGAAAAATACATACGTATGGCAGCCAAAAACGGTCAAAATATGTTGCTTCTTCCCGCTTTCACACCTCCGCTTGATATTCCCGTAGGCGAAGAACGAGCAACCGCACAGCTCGTATACGTTGAAAGAAACGGAGGGAAATATACCTTTGATTTTTCTCTGATGAAAAAATTTATTGAGCTGTGCCTTAAGAATGGGATAGAGTATTTTGAGCACAGCCATTTATTTACCCAATGGGGTGCCAAACATGCGCCGAAAATTATCGTGCGTGAAAACGGTAAAAATCGTAAATTGTTCGGATGGCACACCGATGCTGCATCTGAGGAATATAAAGATTTCCTACACGCATATCTTTCTGAATTAAAGGACTTCATAAAGAGAAATAAATACGAAAACCGCTTTTTCTTTCATGTTTCCGATGAACCCTTTGAAGACCATCTGAAAAGCTATAAAAGTGCAAGTGATATTATCCATAGTGAGCTTGACGAATACCCCAGTGGAGATGCGCTGTCTGATTTTGTTTTTTACAAGAACGGCCTTGTTCAGAACCCGATAGCCGCAACACATAAAATAGAGGACTTTATCGGCAAAGCAAAACCGCTTTGGGCATATTACACAGGTCTGCAAAGTATCGATAATCTTTCTAACCGAACAATCGGAATGCCGCAGGAACGCGGAAGAATACTTGGTATTCAGCTATATTATTTTGATATGGACGGCTTTTTGCACTGGGGTTTTAATGCTCATCACAACAGATTGTCGCGAATAATGGTTAATCCACGGATTTCAAGTGATATGGACGGTGACTTTCCCGGAGGTTCTTCGTATCTTGTATATCCCGACGGCAAAGGCGTTGATGCCTCAATACGGCTTATGACATATCGTGACACGATGCAGGATATACGTGCTCTGCAACTCTTGGAATCACTTACCGATCGTGATAATGTCTGCAGTCTGATAAGAAAATTCATTCCGGATATAAGTTTTCACTGCCGCGTGAGTGCCGATCAGATTTTGGATCTGAGAAACGCAGTAAACTCTAAAGTAGCCGAATTAACCGATAAATAGTGTAGAGTCGGCTAATTCTGTCCTGCTTTGGGCACGCGCTATGTGTTCTTTTGAAATTCAGCGGCAGCTTGCTCTTGCACATTAGGTGTGTGTAAGAGCAGGCCGCCCCAAATTTCTTTGAAATTTTGCTTTTTGTGCAATGTTTTTTTATTTACTTTTTAACAGTTGCATGGTAACTCTCCTGCCACACCGAAAGGCGAAACACGCTCTTAGCTGCCATGCTGCTGTTTCCTGTATTCGGAGGGCGAGATACCGCAGTTCTTTTTGAAAACGTTTGAAAAATAGCTGCAGTCCGTATATCCGACATTGAGTGCAACCGCGAGTATGCTCATATTGGAGTTTGCAAGCATAGCCTTTGCATCATACATACGCAGCTTTGTAATGTAATCGCTTATGCTGCATCCGCTTGTGCTTTTGAACATATGACTTATTGAGGACACACTGCAAAAAAATTTTTCGCTCAGATCACTGACTGTGATTTTTTCGTTGTGGTGCTGATGTATGTAATAAAGTATTCTTGTATACAGCGAGTCTGATTCGTCCCTGCTGCTGCCGCAGGCAAGCTCAAGCATACGGCACAGCGGCATTATAAGCGTATCCGTAAATTCCTTATCGGGTATTATATCCGTCAGTCCGCTTTTATAGGCCTTTCGCAGCTCCGCGTGGTTAAAGCCGTATTTCTCGCAAATTCTTTTGAGCGCTGACTCCGACTTTGCATCATTGATTTTGTATCCGCTTACACTTATAAATCCCACAGTATCGCCGCGGCTTGTGAACGGGTATACAAATTCGTAAACGCCCGCGTGGCACATTCCGAAAAACGAACCGTTCTCGCAGGCTTTGATAATCTTGTGCTGCCTCCCTATACAGTCCGCCCAAAGGCAGTTGTTTGATTTAAGATATAAGCAATAATCATTGCAGTGCAGATTAAACTTCATCAGTCTCTCGCTTATGCTCGGTATGTATTTTTGGGGGTGTACCGATACCGACAGGCGGCAGTTCACCCGAAGAAAATTTATGTATCTTTCAATATCCTTCGAAACAGACATATTAACTTCTCCTCATTGCACGATATTACAATAAATTATATATATTACGCAAGAAATCGGCGTTAATTTATGATATAATGCTTTTATACCAAGTATATCACAAAAATAAGGAGTGTGCAATATGTTTTTTACGGAAAAAGAAAAAAATATACCGGTTCTCGGAAGTTATGACGCGATAGTTGTCGGTTCCGGACCGTCCGGTATAGGTGCCGCGGTTACGGCGGGGAGAAACGGTATTAAGGTGCTGCTTATAGAATACAGCGGTTCGGTGGGAGGAATATCCACAAGCGGTCTTATGAGTCACTGGACGGGCAGCGTGAACAGTAGGCTGTATGATGAAATATTGCAGCGCGCGGCTGATAAAAACCCGTTTAATACCGGTGTCAAACAGATTGAGATTGACCCTGAGCTTTTAAAAAATGTATATTATGAAATGCTTGAGGAGGCTAATGTCGAAATTCTGCTTTACAGTCTGGTTTGTGATGTGATAACGGAGGACAGCGCGGTAAAGGGCGTAATAGTGCAGAATAAAACAGGCAGAAGCGCATATTATGCAAAAACCGTTATTGACTGCTCAGGCGACGGAGACGCCGCATATTACAGCGGTGCGGAGTATGTCAAGGGCAGAGAGAAGGATGGCGCAATGCAGCCGGCAACGCTGATGTTTAAGGTGGGCGGCGTTGATATGGAAAGAGCCGTTCTTCCGGGCAGTTTTGAAACAACCGTGGAAACACCGCAGGGAGAGCTTCAGAAGCTTGCAAGCCAAATTCTTCCCAAGCCTGCCGGACACGTTCTGCTGTACAAATCAACTATACCGTCAATCGTAACCTG
>JAQXZB010000091.1 GCA_029226975.1 Clostridiales bacterium
ATTATTACTGACCTTTACTATAGGATTACCTTTACGACTCAGACAGGGTATGTACTTATAGACAGTACACTTTCGGCGGTCAACCCGAGGGCACTCCAGATAATCAAGAACACGGCCCAGCATATAATCCAAACTCAAACCGTCAACAATATTGTCAAAGACAAAGAACATTATGCTGACTAAGTAATCGTTCAGATAGAAACTGAAATTGTAACTGATAACATTGGAAGGACTACCTATGTAGAAGCAATCGGCACGGATGACAATCTCGTTTGAGTCTTTCTGCATTTCATTAACGAAGTCGAAATCCATAACATAACGGGATGCCACATCACCAGTAACACCAATGGAGTCGTATCTTAACGACTTAGTAATGGTACTGCAATCACCGCCGGGTTCTTTGGAAGAGAGGGCAGAAGCTGAAGGCTCACCCACACCCTCTCCTTCCCAATATACCATGGGAAAATTTTTGGGGGTGTCCGAAACCCTTGATTTTACTGGGTTTTCGGGCTTTTTCATTGCGGAGGTTTTTAAGTTCTCCGCAATTTTTTGCTTTTTAAAGTACACGGCGCAACGTTGATTATAGTCGATATCTCGGGTGCTGCCGGACGGTATCCGAATCCAAAAATCTCTTTTCAAATTCTCTTCAAACTTTTTATCGAAGAATCCTTTGTTCACAAGAATTCCTCCTTTCAATTTATTTTTGAAGGAGGCGTTTGAAATCCCCCTCCGTAAATAAATATGTAAGACGAGAACATTTGTTCGCTGAGCTTTTCTATCGCTATAAATCTATAAGTTCACAATCCTTTCTTTCGTTCCAAAAATAAAATAAAAAAGTCCCGCCAAAGCATTTGGTTTAATGCCCTGACGGGATGGAATAATGTATCGTTTTGTCTTGATTTCGTATTGACACTTAATACATAAGTGGTATAATTAACATCGTTGGGAGAGTACGAAAGCTGTATGATATTGCTCGTCCAACGAATTTTCACGTTGGGTGGATTTTTTAGGAGGACTGAAAAATGAAGAATGTATTTAAGCGAACCCTTGCAATTCTGCTTATGGTTGTGATGCTTCTGAGTGTTGCACCAGTAGCGGCATTGGGAAAGACCGCAGATGTATCTGAGGCGAAATCTGATGTTTCGCTCAAAGCAACAAATCCAATTGGTAATGCACTTTTGGACGGATATGCAAACGAGCAGAAAGAAGAGGAACAAGAGTATGTTGTTACATCCGTGAACTTCAGCGGAAAGAAGGCGACGGTTTCGTTTGGTAATGTCGAAGCCTGTAAGCTGATAGTTGCAATCTATAACGAGGATGGACAAATGCTCGGAAGCGTAATAGAAGATGTTGATGCGACTGCTCAGAAGGCTGAAGTTGAAGTCAATGTTATTACCATGCCTGAGCATTTCATTGCAAAAGCATACCTTGTCGATTCTAATCTCGCTGCACTTTGCAATGCATATTATTCGATTGAAAATACTCAGTATTATGAGGATTTCATGAACAAAACCGAGGATGATTTTAAAGATAATATTGTTATCAGCTTTGATGAGAAAAAAGACGACAATTTTGCTGTTCTTAAAGATGGTGCTGTAAATCTTAAAGTGACAGCGAATACCAACATCCTCGTCAGCGCAGACCATGAAAATCAGATATACAAATTTTCTAATATTGACGACGGAATAAAAAATCTAAAACCCGGAGATGTTTTCAGCCATGGCAAGACCAATGCTGACCTCATTGTTGTAAAGGTCAAAAGCATAAATATCAACGGAACAAATGCAACGATTTACGGTGACACACAGGCAGAAATCAGAGATTATTTCGACTTCGTAAAGGTCAATCTCAAATCCACTGGTGCAGAGGATGAGATGAATATTGATATGAGCCAGTCTCCAGAGGGTATCGAATATTTGGGAATGGAAAAATGGGATGACGATACCTTGTTGGAAACAAACTCTGTCTACGATTCTGACGAAGTGATGATAGAGACACAAGGCATCGAGGTGATTGACAACGGAACGCTGTCCTGTCCGGTATGGGAGATGAAGGACCTCTACCTCGTTGGCGATAAATTTTCTACTTCAAGTGTAAAAATTGAAGGTAGCATAAAGGCTTCCATTCGTTACGATTTTGTTATTCATTATGATGCGGAGCTTGAAGCTCAGGTAAAAAAATGGGGATTTATTCCCTATGTTGATGTTGATTATAACGATTACTATTTCGTTAAGCTTACCTTTGAGAACTCTGTAAAAGGTTCAATTTCGCTGACCGGAGAAGTAAGCAAAGATTTTCTCGTAGCCTGTCCAACTTTTGTAACTCCGGTAGGCATAACAGTCGGTATAGGTTTCCGTTTACACGTCGAAGCTTCTGCATCGGTTACGGTAACTATTGCAGAGATATCAAACACGGTTGGTATTCAGCTCGAAAAAGGGTGCGACTTGAAGAACCTGACAACATCACCCAAAGTTGAAGTTTTACCGAATGTTGATGGTGAGGTAGAGTTTAAGCTTGGTGTGAAGATATCACCAAGCATCAGCTTCATAAAGCTTATTGAGGTTTCCATAAATCCCGAAGTAGGATTTTTAGTGGGGATGACACTATTTGAAAAAGAAGAAGACCCAGTTATAAATCATATATGCAAGACCTGTTTCAACGGAAAAATTTCTTTTTATACAACTGTAAAAATAGCAGGAGATATATTTACAAAAAATTTTGCAAATAAAACTATAGTGCCGGAATACGAAGTGGAGATTAAAAAGTTTTACTGGTCAGTTGACTTCAGTGAATTCGGCTGGGGAATGTGTCCGCACACAGATTCTTCTGCTGAGGGTTCAGCTTCCGACGGAACAGGCAGCAGCGACAGTACGTTCACGGGAACGGAATCAACAGGAACGGTTATAAATTTCGGTTCATATCCTCAGAGTAAAGTAACTGACAGCACAACCATAGCTGCTCTCGACAAAGAAACCAAAAACTGGAAATCTTATAATTATTACAGCGGAACGGGTGATACCGATGACGGTAATATGAAGCCGTCAGACTTCATGCTGTATGCAGATTTCAAATATAATGGGGATAAATACCGAGCAGTAACGTTTAGTGAGTATAGACCGCTTGATATCGGGTATACATCGTCCGTCGACTTCTCGGGGCAATATGACAACGGATATTATACCGGCAATGTATATTATTTCAAGTATGAGCCTCTTAAATGGAGGGTGCTTGACGCAAGCACGGGACTTGTTGTCTGTGACAGTATAATAGACAGTCAGGCATATAACAACTATATGCTTTATGCAGACGGTAAATACTGGGGAGACAGCAGCAAAACGTATTATGCAAGCAACTGGGAACGCAGCAGCTTGAGAGATTGGCTGAATAAAGATTTCTACAACACAGCCTTCAGCAAAGCTCAGCAGAGCAGAATACAGGAGCTTACAAGGGAAAATAAAAGCACATATATCAGCGAATACGATAGCAATCCAACAACCGACAAAATCACGCTTCTCTCATATTGGGATGTGTTGAACGAAAGCTATGGCTTTAAAACATTAAGAAATTCCTATGATAATGCAAGACAGCGAAAGACTACAGATTATGCAAAATGTCAGGGCTGTGGGATAAATCCAAGCTTTAACGGCAATTCGGAGTGGCTTCTGCGCTCTTCGAGCTATTCCGATAATATAATTGTTGTTAGCTCTAGCGGTAGTGCGAACATAATTAGTGCTGTCGGTGTCACAGACAACGGCATAGTTCCGGCTTTAAATTTAATCAATTCATCTACGTCTTCGGACGGAAAAGGCTCGAACGACAGCGTATTCACGGGAACGGAAGCAACGGGAACAGTTATTAACTTCGGCTCATATCCTCAGAGTAAAGTAACTGACAGTACAACAATATCCGCTCTTGACAAAGAAACAAAAAACTGGAAATCATATAATTATTACAGCGGAACTGGTGATACCGATGACGGTAATATGAAGCCGTCAGACTTCATGCTGTATGCGGATTTCAAATATAATGGAGATAAATACCGAGCAGTAAAGTTTAGTAAATACAGGCCGCATTTGACAGGCGAAACATTTTCTTCCGACAATTCCGAGCAGGATGATAACGGTTTTTATCTGAATAACGTATACTATTTTAAATATGAGCCGCTTAAATGGAGAATTCTCGATGCTTCCGAAGGCTTAATAATGTGTGAAAACATTATAGACAGTCAGGCATATAACAATTTTATCTATTACGACGGTTATTCATATTATAACAGTATGGATTGTAAAAATTATATTTCCAACTGGGAAACAAGCTCACTTAGAAAATGGTTAAGCGAAGATTTTTATTACACCGCCTTTTCTAAAAGTCAACAATCAAGAATTCTTACTTCTCATAATGAGAACAAAAGTACATATCTAAGTGATTTTGATGGTGCTGAAACAGATGACAAAGTTTTTTTGCTTTCTTATTGGGAAGTATTAAATTCAAAATATGGTTTTGATTCAGGGGTGTTTTCAAATGATAAAGCCCGAATGCTCCAAGGAACCGATTATGCAAAGTGCCAAGGTCTCTATGTCTGCAAAGATGTTGATTTGTTAAATAACTCATGGCTACGATTGCGTTCCCCTGGAGATTCCAGTTTTGCAACGGAAGTCAGCCACGATGGTTGGGTTAATTACGTATATGATTATTATGATACTACAGGAGGAATTGCTCCCGTATTACGTATAGAAAAATCATCAATCACCACATCTTCAATCCTCTCGTCAGAGATTGCTGCCGATGATGCAGTTGTTGAAGTAACACCAAACACAATAACGACAGCACAAACTGTTTCTGCTGCGATTGCAAACGGCGAATTCACCCTCAGCTCGGCGGTAGACGGTAGCTTATACATGGTTTACGGTGTAACGGATTATAACGACGGTTTCACTCTCTCGGCCGACAACCTCGTTTATATCGACCAGTCCGAGGGCAAGGACGGCAAGGTAACGCTTACCTACAAGCCGAGCAGAACCGACAAGGCAACCGTAATTGTTGTCGGCGACTTCGGAAACGGCATAGAAGCGAGAAAGGTCGAGCTTAAAACCGGCTATACCGTGACGTGGAATATCGACGGAAATACTGTTACACAGACCTATGCCCCCGGAGATAAGCTCACACCGCCTACTGTACCCACAAAGGACGGATACGACTTTAAGGGTTGGGACAAGACCGTGCCCTCAACAATGCCCGACAAAGACCTGACCTTCACGGCGGTTTATGAAAAAGTCTCAGAACGTAAGACAGTAAAAGCTGTTTCAATCGACGATATCAGCTTGAATTATAAGAAGTCTGCTTACCTCAATCCTAATATTACCGCAGACGAGGGCGCAAAGTACACCGTTACTTATTATTCCTCTAATACAAAGGTTGCAAAGGTCGACGGAAACGGAAGGGTCACAGCCACAAAGAAAGGCTCCGGCAGCGCAATAATTGCCTGTGCTGTCACGGACGAATACGGCAACATCGTAACAGATACTTGTACAGTTAATGTTTCCCTCAATTTCGGTCAGAAATTGCTCGTCTATGTCCTCTTCGGCTGGATATGGTACTAATTAAATAACCGACACAATCTCCGTGGAGAAATCTGCGGAGATTTGTTTTTATAGAGAACAAATATTTCAATAATTGGGGTGTGTCAAAAAAGTATAATACCCGACTGCTTTTGGACAGTCGGGTATCTATTGCTTGTGAGAGTGTTTTCGTGTCTTTTTAATTATATCATGCCAAAGTGTTTAAAAGCATCCATAATAGCCTTTTCTTTTTCGGGAGGGCAATTAGGAACTTTGCTGTCTTGTCTTTTCGGCTTGTTGTATGCTTCGCCGACATCAAGGCCGTATTTGCGTTTCACCTGTGAAATATTGAGAGTTGATATCTTAAAACCGTACTTGTTCAGCACATAAGATTTTATCTCCTCATATGTCCCATGAGTCTTCAGTGAACCAAGCTCAAGCTCTTCGGGCTTAACTTCAACTATAACATAATCTTTAGTTGATATTTTCCTGACCAATAGAACTACCGTCTCCACATGTGCCGTGTGGGGGAACATATCGACGGGGGTGGCTCGGAGGGTTTCGTAGCCGAGGTCGGCGAAGCGGCGGCAGTCACGGGCAAGGGTTGCGCTGTCACA
>JAQXZB010000092.1 GCA_029226975.1 Clostridiales bacterium
TTAAACTGTTTATCCGTTATGCCGCCTTTGAAGCTTTTTTCGCTTTTAAGAATATTGATGGCAATTTGGCGTAAGACATTAAAATTCTCAGCCGAATTGTCCTTTCTTGCTCTACTTTCGTCTTCTCTAAAAGCCATATCTATATAATGCCTACTGAATAATTGCCATTTCCAAAACATTATAAATTTCTAACAGTTTTTGAAACCGTGATAAAAAAATCGTAAAAAGACCCTTTTTGTCGTTTTTATCGCCACCTGTTTAAGAATTATTTGTTATATTGTTTAGCTGATCATCAAGCCTCGTGTTTTGAAAAACTCTTTGCTCATATCATTCAAAACTCCGTCCCATGTGTCATTTTCACACACTTCACAGCTTGAATTTTTTTCAAACAAATTAACAATGCGGTCAACACGCTGATTTAAGAACTTCAAAAGTTCCATAAATATTGAATTTGATACATTTTCATATTCGCGCTGACAAAAATCATTTATATGACGCTGTGCGTCCGAAATCCGATATTCTCGTTCGCAGATTCTGAACAACTGTTCTTTAACCGCTTCTATGTTTGTAAAGCACAAGCAATATTTCCCCGGAGCCAAATACGGGAGAATGTCCTGTATTTCTTCATCAGTGCCGTTGATAAAGGTTTGTGCATAAGACATATATCTCTCGATTACACATTCGGACTCCATATATATGGCACCGCATCTTAAGCCCTGTGCACAAACAAGCTTTTCGATTATTGTTGTTCCTTCCAATGCTTCAAAATCAGAGCGTGTTACACTCCAGCCTGCACCTTTTGAATACAAATACAACACCATGCCTTCCGGATATTCTGCGCTGTATTCGCGTTCCTCAATTGTTGATATAAAGATATATTCATTATCGTTTTTCTCTATAATTACGGTATTCTCGCTGTAGGATACTATAAAATTATAGGCCTCTTTTTCTGTTAATACTTTCATAAAAATCTCCTTTCTGTTATATAAACACTTAACGGTTTAACACAATATCTGCTTTTGCTATGAATTGCTCTATTATGGTAAAAATGGACATCGGCATATCCCCTTCAATGGCATATCCCAAATGAACAGCTTTGGCTTTTTCCGGGCTTATGTGTTCAACAGTAAATGCGTCAAATTCTATGGTTTCCGTTGCAATACGCACTTTGCCGTTGTTAATCCCGGTTATCAGTTCGGCATCGTTTTTAACCGTAGCATACTTGTCAAACATATCGCTGTTGCCGTTAACCAGTATTTCACCGAAATCTGTACTAAAGTAAACCGGGGTATTGATCGACCCGCCAATGTACAAAGTTTTATCTGATTTATTACTGTGTATTTCGGCAAGTAATTCCCCGGCATACCATATGGGGTGTCTTCTGTCATCCCTGTAAAGACGTATAAACTTTTCGGTAAATACAATATTCAGACC
Organism: Clostridiales bacterium; assembly: GCA_029226975.1. Taxonomy (GTDB): domain Bacteria; phylum Bacillota; class Clostridia; order UBA1381; family UBA1381; genus Ornithomonoglobus_A. The sequence goes on from JAQXZB010000092.1 coordinate 1,435, forward strand.
CATAGCCTCTGCTAAATTTTTTTCAATTTCAAAAATCTTCATAATAAAATTCCTCCTATAAATTAAATTTATTTACAAATCAGCGACAGCGTCAAAAGACGCCATCGTTGATTCACTTGATGTTACATACTTTTTCTATCCGCAATTTCTGCCATTTTTGCGGAATTAAGTCTTGTGTCGCCTTTAACTCTCGAATATGACAAATACCCGTTCATTCTGTCAATCTTTGTAAGATTTCTGGAACCGCACTCGGGACATACGTCCATTTCAAGCTCCTCGTGTCCGCAGTCGTCGCAGTAAGCCAACGACAAATTCACACCCTCGTAAAAGCCCTTTTGCATTGCACGTCTTACAAGCGTTCTTATAGCTTCCTTGTTATAGCTCACCGGGTATTTTACATACTGTATCTTTCCGCCGTTTACAAGATTCCAAAAACGTCCTTCCAAATCCTGTTTTTCTATGGGCGTAATATCCTCGGTTACATGGCAGTGGAAGCTGTTTGAAACATACTCTCTGTCCGAAACATTTTCAATAACGCCGTACTTCTTTCTAAACTGCGTTATCTGCAGTCCGCACAAGGACTCTGCCGGCGTTCCGTAGATGGCATAAAGCTTGCCGTCCTCTTTCTTGAACTCGTTTACCTTATCGTTTATATACTCTAACACCTCAAGGGCAAATTGACCGTCCTCAGCGATTGATTTCTTGTTATAAAGCTGCTGAAGCTCGTTTAAAGCCGTAATTCCAAAGGAAGCCGTTGCGGTTTTCATTATGGGCTTAATCTTATCGTGCAGTCCCAAATTGCCCCCGTAGAAGCCACCCTCACAGTAAGCAAGCGGGTTAGTGGAGGCTCTCATCTCACCTAAATAATCATAGGTTCTAAGATGCAGATTTCTTATAAGGTTTAAATAATAATCCAAAAGCTCGTAAAAATCTACGCCCTCCTGTCTTGACTTTGCCAAAATCATCGGCAGATGCAGTGATACCGCACCGATGTTCCATCTTCCCACAAATACCGGCTTATCGTTCTCGTCCGCCTGCTCCATGCCGCCTCTTTCATACCAAGGTGAAAGGAATGCGCGGCAGCCCATGGGCGAAACAATTCTTCCGTATTTTTTATACATTGAGGGAACATAACCCTCGCCGGTAAGGCTTAACCAGTCAGGATACATCGTTTTTGACGAACATTCTATTCCCGCTTCGAATATATCCTCCGATTCTTTCCCCTTGCCGTGTAGGTTTTCGTCGTAAAGGAATACAATTTTCGGAAACAGTACCGGCTTTTTAAAGCCCGGCTTGCCTTGTCCGTTCATTCTTACCTTGAGCATTGATTTTGATGCCATCTTCGCAAACTCGCTCGTACCGGTGCCCGTAGTTACTGTAATAAACGGATAATCTCCGCGGCTTGATGCAACTGTATTGAACTTGTACTCCCAGCCTTGGAAGCCCTGATCAAACTCTCTTTGAATATCCTCAAACGCCGCCGACTTCGCTTTATCTTCGTCTACGCCTAAATCCATATACTTCTGTATGTACCTTGCATATGACTTCTCAGCATAAGGCTCAAGCAGTAAATCAACAGACGGTACTGTAAAGCCGCCGTATTGCTGCGATGCTGCCGAAAGAACAATATCGCCTATAACGTCAAAGGCAACATCAAGGGACTTTGGCTCGTTATACCAAATATTTCCCATCTCAAAGCCGCCAGACAAAACATTCTGAACGTCAAATAAGCAACAGTTCATCGTATCCCTTCTTGCGGACATATCATGGATATAAATATACCCGTCACGGCAAGCCTGAAGCTCCTCGGTGGTTAAGAAGAACTTCTTATAAAGCTCCTTGTTAAGCTGATTAAAGATAAGACTTCTCTTTGTGGAAACAAGAGCAGAGTCTGTATTCGAGTTTTCCTTGTCGCCTATATACATAATCGACTGACTCTTTTTATATACTTCGTCAAGCATTGCCACAAAGTCCTGCTTGTAATTTCTGTAATCCCTGTAGCTTTTTGCTACTTTGGGATTAACCCTGTCCAAAGCCCCTTCGACTATGTTATGCATTTCTGAGATTTTGACCTCATTTCTGCCCAGCCTTTTCACTTCTTCTTCGACAAACAGGCAGATGCTTTGTTCTTCGGCAGCCGTAAATTTTACCAATACGCGGGCTGCAGATTTGTTCACAGCCACTACAACTTTTTGAACATCAAAATTTTCTTTTGTTCCGTCTTTTTTTATTACTTTTACTTTCATAGATTTATACCTCCTACTTTTTTTGGTTCTTACATGCTATCGTCATGTTTATTATGAGATTTGCATTTAATCTGCGCATCTCTTTCATATTTCCAATTCAATATCCGCACAAGTAACCATGTTGGTATTGCAAGGACCGCCATTGTTACCAAAGCTTCATAAAGCGATTGGAGTATGATTTGCAGCCAAAACATTATTTTTCCCTCCTTTGCTACACACATTAAATTTTTTTATTTATATAAAAAGGAGTATCTTATGATACACCTTGAAAAACAGTACTTAATTTAGTTTTGTAAACTAAAAAAGGACGCAGTTATCCCGTTTAATGAATAACTACATCCGAAAACTCAGTCC
>JAQXZB010000093.1 GCA_029226975.1 Clostridiales bacterium
ACGAGGGTACGGTAGAGTTTATTTTCGCAAAAAGTGCATACCAAAGGCATTCCTCGATGGAATGCCTTTGGTAATATTAAGAGATTATATTTTTGTTTTTGATATAAAATCCCGCACGCTCTGACCAATTTGTCGACGGTCTGAAAAAAGGAGCTTTCGCTCCTTTTTTCAGCCTTGCTGCTTTGTATAATTAAGCAGTCCGCCGGCATACAGCATATCCTTTTGTCTTTGCGAGAAGTCCGCTTTGGTGTCAAAATCAAAGCCCTTCGTTACGTTTGTCGCCTTTATAATATTTCCGTTTGCTATCTGCTCGGCAATGTTTTCAATTCTTATCTCATCGCCCTGACAAATTCTGTCATAATCTGCCTCATCCGCAAAGGTCAGCGGAACAATCCCGGCGTTTATCAGATTTGCCATATGAATACGCGCAAAGGATTTTGTTATAACCGCCTTTACTCCCAAATACAGCGGAGCAAGCGCCGCGTGTTCTCTTGATGAGCCTTGACCGTAGTTTGCACCGCCGATTATGATGCTTTTGCCCATTTCAAGGGCTCTGTCGTGGAAGCTCTCGTCACATACCGCAAAGCAATACTTCGAAATTTCCGGGATATTGGAACGAAGCGGCAAAATCTTTGCGCCGGCGGGCATGATGTGGTCTGTGGTGATATTGTCCTCTACTTTTAAGCTTACGCCCGCGTCAATATCCTTTGCCATCGGCTCCGAAACCGGGAACGGCTTTATGTTGGGGCCTCTTAAAACCTCAACACTGTCCATTTCCTCAACGGGCGCCGGGGGAACAATCATGTTATCGTTTACCGTAAACTTTTCGGGAAGCTCAAACTCCGGCATATCTCCCAAATACTCGCTCGGGTCTGTTAAATAGCCCGTCAGTGCCGATACCGCCGCAACCTCCGGCGATACAAGATAAATCTGTCCGTCCTTTGTGCCGCTTCTGCCCTCAAAGTTACGGTTAAAGGTTCTTAATGAAACGCCGCCGCTGTTGGGGGACTGTCCCATGCCTATGCAGGGTCCGCAGGCACTCTCCAAAATTCTTGCACCCGCGTCAATCATCTTTGACAGCGCGCCGTTTGCCGCCAGCATATTAAGCACCTGCTTTGAGCCGGGAGCAATTGAAAGCTGTACGCTGGGGTCAACGGTTTTGCCCTCCAATATATATGCAACCTTCATCATATCCAAAAGCGATGAATTGGTGCATGAGCCTATGCACACCTGGTCGATTTTAAGCTTTTTGTCTGCGTTTATTTCCTCAACGGTCTTTACATTATCCGGCATATGAGGACAAGCCGCACTTGGCTTTAATGCCGACAAGTCAATGTCTATAACCTCATCATAAACCGCGTCCGCATCGGGAGCAAGCTCTGTAAAGTCCTCTTCCCTGCCCTGGGCTCTTAAAAATTCTCTTGTAATCTCATCGGACGGGAAAATCGACGTTGTCGCGCCAAGCTCCGCGCCCATGTTGGTTATTGTCGCTCTTTCGGGAACGGACAGGGTCTTAACGCCCTCGCCGCAGTATTCTATTACCTTGCCTACGCCGCCCTTTACGCTCATTATGCGCAGAACCTGCAAAATAACATCCTTTGCCGCAACCCAGGGGCTGAGCTTTCCGGTAAGATTTACCTTAACAACCTTGGGACAGGTAATATAATATGTACCGCCGCCCATGGCAACCGCTACGTCCATACCGCCCGCGCCTATGGCAATCATGCCTATGCCGCCGCCTGTGGGCGTGTGGGAGTCGGAGCCTATCAGGGTCTTTCCGGGCTTTCCGAAACGCTCCAAATGTACCTGATGGCAGATACCGTTTCCGGGACGCGAGAAATATATTCCATGCTTTTTGGCAACCGAGCCGATAAAGCGGTGGTCGTCCATGTTCATAAAGCCGTTTTGCAGTGTATTGTGGTCGATATACGCAACCGAACGCTCTGTTTTAACTCTGTCAACGCCCATAGCCTCAAATTCCAGATAAGCCATGGTACCCGTTGCGTCCTGAGTAAGAGTCTGGTCAATCCTTATACCGATTTCGCTGCCTCTTATCATTTCACCTTCAACAAGATGAGCCGACAGAATTTTTTCCGTTAATGTTAATCCCACTGTCATCATTCCTCTCATTATTAAGAATACCCTTATTTTATACCCTGCCGCCGTTTTTGTCAAGTTTTTTAAATCGGTTTATACATCGCCTACAAAGAAAGCCTTTTATTTGCCGCCGCGGCACACCAAAACGCCAAAAAAATCATATTGTATACAAAAGGAGGTGTTATTATGCTGCTTATAATCCTCACCGGTACGCTGTGTATTCTCTGCATTGTGCTCTCGCGGCTTTTTAGGGGGCATCTTTCCAAAGACAGCTTCGTGCTTATAAATGCCAAAAAAACCAATGATATAGAGTACGCCGTAAGACGCGCCGTACTTTCCCACCCGCGCAGCGATATTTATATCATAAACCGCTGCCCGGACCCCAATATGCGCGCAATTTTGCGGCTGCTTAAGTCGGATTATCCGTTTTTATACATAATCGATTCATGATAAAAAAGCAACTTATTGAAAAAAATTATCATTTTATTTGTAAAACTATTGCAATTTTTCCGTTTTTGTAGTATAATAAATCCTACATTTAGGTTTTGAACCATTTTAAATTTTTTTACAATTTTTGGAAATTTTTTGTAGAAAAGACTTGATTTATTTTCCAAAATATGGTAATATATAGATGTTGGAGCTACAAACACTCCCCAATTCACAGTATATTCGGAGGGGCTTTGCCTCTCCTGATATAAATATAAATTGATAGGGGGATTCTTTCCATATGAACAGAACTATATCTGTTCTGATAGCCGATGACAACAAAGAGATAACCTCCGGCTTGTCCGACTATCTGAGAGCTGAAGATGATTTTGAGGTAGCAGCAGTAGCAAATGACGGCGAGGAAGCATATTCGCTTATATGCACAACACTTCCCGATGTGGTTATACTCGACATGGTAATGCCGAAGCTTGACGGTTTGGGAGTATTAAAAAGACTTAGCAGAATTAAGCTGTCGAAGAAACCTTTGATAATTGCTTTTTCGGTATCGTCGCTGCAAAGAAGCATCGAAACAGCCATAGCTCTTGGTGCTGATTATTATTTGATAAAGCCCCAAAGCTATGAAAGTATCTGCGAGCTGATACGCGAGCTTATGTCACCGCGTATATCACATTCGGAAAACGCTCTTATTGAAAAGCCCGCCGGTGCGGATCTCGAAACGCTTGTGACCGAATTTATACACGAGCTTGGAGTTCCTGCGCATATAAAGGGCTATCAGTATATCCGTACCGCCATAATGATGGTTGTGGAGAACATGGATATGCTCAATTTCATAACCAAGCGTCTTTATCCCGAAATCGCAAAAGCATACAGCACTACCTCCAGCCGCGTTGAGCGAGCAATCCGACACTCCATTGAGGTGGCATGGTCAAGGGGAAAGCCCGAAACTATGAATGACATATTCGGATATACCATTCACACGGGAAAAGGCAAGCCCACAAACTCGGAATTTATCGCAATGGTGGCTGACAGAATCAGACTTCAATTGAAATAGCTTTGTTTGGATTGAAATTCCCTGTCCGGTCAACTTAAAAAATCATCCTCGCGGATGGTTTTTTAAGTTTGGAAAAACTTATTGTCAAGTTGTAATATCATTTTGATAATTATTTATCTTTTTGACTAATATATAATATACATACGTTTTAACATACAAAGGGTAGTGATTATGATGAACAAGGAATTATTTACACTGGCGGAGAAAATAAAACTGCTTCGCGAACAGCGCCATCTTACCCAAGCGGAGCTTGCGCGCATAATGAAGCTTACGCGTTCGAGCATAAACAGCTGGGAGATGGGCTTGTCCGTTCCGTCCACAGCCATGATTGTGGAGCTTGCCAAGGAATTTTGCGTGTCAACGGACTATCTTCTCGGTCTTGAGGAAAACGCGTCAATAAACGTCAGCGGCTTATCCGAAAAGGAGGTTGCGGTTTTGTGCGATTTGGTAAGCTGCTTTAAAAACAAGGGGATTTGAGTGAAAAACGGAAGCGACCGAACGCTTCCGTTTTTTCCTTAGAATTTTATTTCCCGTCCTTCTTTTTTCCACTGCATAAACTCGGCGGTTGCCGCAAACAGCACATCGCCCGATGAGTTTATCGCCGTTTCCAGCGAATCCTGAACAACGCCTATAATAAAGCCTATTCCCACTACCTGCATGGCAATATCGTTGCTTATGTTAAACAGCGAGCAAGCCATGGGTATGAGCAGCAGCGAGCCGCCCGCCACGCCCGACGAGCCGCAGGCTCCCAAAGCCGCGATAAGGCTTAGAATAAGCGCGGTGGGAATATCCACATGAATACCAACGGTATTTGCCGCGGCAAGAGCCATTACGGTTATGGTAATAGCCGCTCCGTCCATGTTTATGGTCGCTCCCAGGGGAATTGAAACCGAATATACATCCTTGTCAAGACCCAGTTTTTCACAAAGTGCCATGTTAATCGGGATATTTGCCGCGGAGCTTCTTGTAAAGAATGCGGTAAGTCCGCTTTCCTTAAAGCATTTAAGTACCAGAGGATACGGATTTTTCCTAAGACATATTCCCGCAATGAGCGGATCGACAATCAGTGCCACAGCTAACATACAGCCCACAAGCAGCGCAAGCAGCCGTCCGTAATCGGTGAAAATGCCCAGTCCGCTTTCGGAAACGGAATTGAACACAAGACCCATTATTCCGAAGGGCGCAAGATTTATTACCCAGCGCACCGCCTTTGTTACGGCCACTGAAACATCCTGCAAAATATTCTTTGTCCCCTCCGAGGCAAGCTGCTTTAGGGCCATGCCGAAAATTACCGCCCAGGTCAGTATGCCTATATAATTCGCTTCGGCAATGGATTTTACGGGATTGGACACCATATTTAAAACAAGGGTTTTTAAAACCTGTCCTATGCCCTCCGGCGCTTCCGCCTCGGTCTGCGCCGCACCCGTAAGCGTAAGCTCCACCGGGAAAAGCTTGCTTGCCACCACCGCGACAAACGCCGCAAGCAGAGTGCTTAGCATATAAAGTATTATAACCGTCCTAAACCTTTTCCCTATTCCCGAGCCGGCATTTGCCAGTGAGCTTATGACCAGTACAAACACAAGCACCGGTGCCACAGCCTTAAGCGCGCCCACAAACACATCTCCCAAAACGCCTACCGCCGTCCAATCAGGCAGCGCAAGACCTATTGCCGCACCGATTACAATGCCGATTAAAATTCGTATAACAAGATTTGTTTCTGTGTATTTTTTAAGAATTTTCTTCATGGTATTCCTCCTACTAAAAACGGCAAACGGGCTGCCCGGAAAAATTGCCCGCACAAGCTTTTTTTCCGAAGCAGCCCAAAAAATTATTCTTCAGTCTCGCCCTCTAATGCTTCCTGCACTACCGAGCTTTGCGCAACCTCTACCTCAGGATCGGTGGAGTAGATTACCGCACCCTCGGGTGCTTCAATCTTTTCCTCTTCCTCGGCTTCTTCCTTTACGGGAGCTTCCTCCTCGGGAAGCAATGCTCTTATGCTCAAGCTGATTTTCTTGTCCTCCCAGTTTGCATCGGTCACCTTAGCCTGTACTTCCTGACCGATTGTAAGCTCATCCTCGGGCTTTCCGATTCTCTTGTTTGCAATCTGCGAAATATGGATAAGTCCGTCTACACCGGGTATAATTTCCGCAAACGCGCCGAAGGGCATCATTCTTACAATCTTACACGAAATCGTGTCGCCCACGCTGATCTTGTTCTGCGCGATTACCCACGGGTTGTCCTCAATCTTCTTAAAGCCCAGAGAAATCTTCTTGGTTTCGGGATTTAAGTCCTTAATGTAAACATCAAGAACATCGCCCTCCTTGACAATCTCCGAAGGATGCTTGATTTTGTTCCATGACAGCTCACTTATGTGAACCAAACCGTCTACGCCGCCGATATCGACAAATGCTCCGAATGATGTAAGCGACTTAACTGTACCCTGGTATCTTTTACCAACCTCTGCTGCTGCCCAGAACGCTTCCTCGGCTGCCTTCTTCTTTTCCTCGATGACAACTCTTACAGAACCGATTACCCGCTTTCTTCTTTCATCTACCTCGATAATCTTATAGTTTACCGTTGTTCCGACAAGGCTCTGCAGATCCTGTACAAACCTCTCCGAGGCCTGTCTTGCCGGTACAAACACCTGTGATCCGTCTGTAAGAACGATTACTCCGCCTCTTACAGCCTTGATGACCTTACCCTCAAGAAGATCGCCGTTTTCATAGGATTCCTTAATCCTGTTCCAACTCTCCATGGCAACCAGCTTCTTTCTGGATAATACCACCTTTCCCTCAACATCGTTTACACCTACAACGTAAACCTTGATCTTATCGCCCTCTTTTACAACATCAGACGGCTTAAGTGACGGATCATCAGTCAGCTGATCAGCCGCTAACTGTCCATTAAACTTGTACTCGCCCAAATCGACGATAACCTCGTTGTTATGAACCTCCACAACTGTCCCTTCGATAATGTCTCCGTTGTTCAGAGTTTTGCTCTCATACTGTTCAAACAGCTCCGCAAAAGTCTCCTCATTTTTTAGCTCTTCACTCATAGCCTTTACTACCTCCTCGATAATACGTCCGGGTGTCGACGCTCCGGCCGTAATACCTATTTTATTATATGTGCGTTTGCCTGGCAGTTCGCCGGCATTTTCAATAAGATAAGTGTTGGGGCAGTTCTCTTTGGAGATTTCATACAGCTTTCTTGTGTTGGAGCTCTGGCGTCCTCCCACAACAATCATCATGTCCGATTTCCCCGAAAGAACAGCTGCCTCCTCCTGTCTATCTTTCGTCGCACTACATATTGTATCAAATATTAGGGTACTTTTGCAAGTTTTTTTTAAAATTTGTACTATTTGCATAAAATTTTCTTTTTTTATTGTGGTTTGTGCTACAACGCAAACGTCTTTTTTTGACAAATTTCCGTCAATATGCTCATTTGGGTCATAAATAATGTCCGCACTGCCCTCACACCACCCGTTTATGCCTATGACCTCCGGGTGATTTTTATCGCCCACAATAACGATTTTGTACCCCTTTTTGTAGTGCTCAAAAACTATCCTGTGAATCTTTGCCACAAAGGGACAGGTCAAATCCACAACCTCTCTGCCCTCAAGCTCCCTGTATACGTCCTCTCCGACGCCGTGAGCCCGTATAACGACCGTAAAGCCCTTTGGTATATCAGATACCTTGTCATAGTAATTAACGCCTTTTTGCTCCAAATCCGCGATTACCTGGGGATTGTGGATTATGGGGCCCAAGGTTGCGATTTTTCTGCCTTCCCCCACCGCCTTGTAAACATTGTCCACCGCGCGCTTTACACCGTAGCAAAAGCCCGCTGTTTTTGCAATTTCAATCATAATCAGTCCTCAACTTTAAGAGCATACATTTTATCGAGAAGCCCGTCCGCAAGGGTCTGAAGCTCCTCGCCGGTAAGCTTTTTTGAGTAGTATTCCTCAAAGGATACAGGCTCTCCGAAGCTTACGGTAATTTTGTTCATCCACTTGTAATCCCCCGAAATCCACGCGGGAATAATCGGACACTGCATTTTTACGGCAATCATTGCCGCGCCGGAGTGTATCCTGCCCTTGGAATTGTCCCGAACACGCTTTCCGTGGGGGAAAATAAGCAGCATATCATCATTTTTTAAAACCTCGAAAGCGCTTTTTACCGCACCTATATCACCTCTGCCCCTCTTTACGGGAAATGCGCCCAAAGAGCGTATCAATGCGCCAAAGGCTTTATTTTTAAAAAGCTCCGCCTTTGCCATAAATCTCAGCTTTCTGGGACAGTATGCCCCGGCAAAAACCGGGTCAAAATAGCTTCTGTGATTAAGAGCCAGTATCACCGCGCCCTGTGAGGGAATATTTTCCTTTCCCACAATCCGCACTCTAAAGCAGAACAGGAACAAAAATCTGACCAGTCCCGCCGCAAATCTGTAAAACATATAAGCTTCCCCCTTACAGTATTTTCTCAATCATGCTTTTTATGCGCTCAACCACCTGCGAAAAGCTCATGTCGCTTGTGTCTATAAGCACCGCGTCCTCTGCTTGCCGAAGCGGCGCGGTTTCGCGGTTCATGTCCTGCTCGTCGCGCTTTTTTATGTCCGCCTTTATCGCTTCCAAATCCGCCGGCTCACCCTTTTGCCTGTATTCGTCAAATCTGCGCTTTGCCCGCGCGTCCACCGACGCGGTCAAAAAAATTTTTATCGCCGCGTCCGGCAGTATGCTTGTGCCGATGTCCCGTCCGTCCATGACTGCGTTTGCACCCTTGGCAAGATTTCTCTGCAAATCCAAAAGCCCGGCTCTCACCCGGGGAATTTTTGCCACATCGGATGCGCCCATCGAAACCTTTGGAGTTCTTATTTTTTCGCTTACGTCCTCGCCGTTTAAAATAATGCGCTGAGTACCGTCATCATCATAGCATATTTTAATATCCGCACTTTTCATAAGCTCTGCAACAGCCACATCGGAGGTTGAAACTCCGTTTCTTATGGCATGGAGCGCAACGGTGCGGTAAAGCGCGCCCGTATCTATGTATATAAAGCCCAGCTTTGCGGCAACAGCCTTGGAAACCGAGCTTTTTCCTGCTCCGGCAGGTCCGTCTATAGCTACCTGTATACTCATAAATCTTCTCCTTTTACAAGGTCGGGTCTTAGCACCCTCGCTCCCTTAAGATATATATGCTTAAGCTCCTTATTGGATTTATCGCTGTTTATGTAAATCATGGCTCTTATGCATTTTTTTAAAGAGCCGTTTACATCGGGCTGTGCAAAATCCAAAAGCGGCACATCGGTTATGCCCATTTCCCTTACCGCCACCGCGGGATATACCGCGTCCAAATCCGGGGTCAGCGTAAACAGTATGGAAATCATATCCTCGGTGTCTATGCCGTTTTTACTTATCATTTCCTTTACCATTTCCCCTGCCGCGGCAAGAATTTCCTCTCTTGAATTACTTTCGGCCGTTGTGGCTCCTCTTATTGCTCTTACCATATTCCTTTCCGCCTTTCCTTATGTTTTAAACGGCTCTGTGTCCCAGACCTATTGCCATATCGTTTAAATTAAGCATTCCCACCGCAAAGAACAGACACACCGCAATATGCGTGCCGTAGCGGGCTATGCCTATTTTACCGCCCAAATTAAGACCTATACATTTGTCAACCAACTGTCTTAAAGCCTCGTGAGCCGCACCGGCAACGGCGCCCTCCTCGGCATGGCTTTCGCCTATAACGCCCTCTCTTTTTGACGCAACCACCGCTCGCTCCAAAATTTTGGGAACGGCGCTGTTAAAGTCGCTGCCGAAATCAATCGCCGCGCTTTTTATATCCTGTGCCGACAGCTCCTCCCGAAGCCTTGCTTCCTCGGTGCGGCTCTCGCTCATGGCAAGCCTTATTGCCGCTTTGCATACCTGCTTGCTGCCCATTTCCATACTATCCCTCCATTCCGCCGCCCTGCGGCGGCACAAATCCAACGTGGAAGAGAAGCAAGTAGGTCGCTCGAAAGTCTGCCGCCGACGTATTCGGATACTTCAAGGCGGACTTTCGAGATGAGATACGCCGCTTATCTTTCACGTTATTCCTCCATTTCTGCGGCGCTTTTTCCTGCAAGATAGCCTGTGGAGAAAGCCGCCTGCAGATTAAAACCGCCGGTGTAGCCGTCCACGTCTATTACCTCGCCTGCAAAATACAGTCCGCGTACCTTTTTTGACTCCATTGTGGAGGAGTCTATCTCCGAGGTCTTAACCCCGCCGGAGGTAACTATTGCCTCCTCTATCGGACGAAAGCCCACCGCCGTCAGCTCAAGCTGCTTTAATATGCGGCAAAGCTCCTGTCTTTCCTTTTTCGTTATCTCGCAGACCTGCCTATGCGGCTCAATGCCCGAAAGCTCTATAATCTGCGGAATAAGGTTTTTGGGGAGCAAATCGTCAAGAGCGTTTATGATATGCTTCTTTTTATACTTTTCAAAATCCCTCAAAAGCCTTTTATCAAGCTGCTCCCGCGAAAGCGCCGGCTTTAAATCGATAACAATCCGGTATTTTTCCTTTCCGATATTCTTAAGATGCGCCGACATCGAAAGCACAACCGGCCCCGAAATCCCGAAATGGGTAAAGAGCATTTCGCCGAAATCCTCATACACCCGCTTGTTTTTTTGATTAAAGGCGCTTATAGCAACATTTTTTAAGGAAAGTCCCATAAGCGAGCGCACCCAGTCCTCCTCGGCAACCAATGGCACAAGTGAGGGCTTGGGCTCAATCACCGTATGCCCTGCCGCCTCGGCAAAGCGGTAACCGTCACCGGTCGAGCCGGTTTTGGGGTAGGATTTTCCGCCGGTGCAGACTATCACCTTATCGGCAGAAAGCGTTCTGTCCCCGATTTTCACGCCCTTTACCTCGCCGTTTTTAATCACAATAGAGCTCACTCTGCCATGAATAAGCTCCACATTATCGGCAAAAGCGTATTTTTTAAGCGCCGCTACCACGTCCCGGGACCTGTCGCTTACCGGGAAAACTCTGCCGCCCCTCTCAATTTTAGTTTTAGTTCCGTTTTCTTCGATAATATTTATAATATCCTCATTGTTAAGGCTGTTTAGGGCGCTGTACAAAAATCTTCCGTTTGTGGGGTACTGCTTGGGGAAATCGCTTATATCCGCGGCGTTTGTGATATTGCATCTTCCCTTGCCGGTTATAAGAAGCTTTTTTCCGATAATGTCGTTTCTTTCAATCACAAATACCTTACGCGCACTCTTTGCCGCCGCGCCCGCCGCCGTAAGACCTGCCGCGCCTGCGCCGATAATAGCTATTTTACCGCCCATTTTGACACCTCGTTATACGCCATTGCACAGCTTGGGTTTGCAATAGCCTTGATTTTTGCACTGCACATCATTGAGCCGGTGGCATAATAAAGAGGAATAAAAGGCATATCCTCCTTAAGCACCTGTGCAAACTGCGCAAATAATATTTTTAAATTCTCTTCGTCGGTAGTCATTCCCATCTGACCTATAACCGTATCCACCTGCTCGTTTCCGTAGGCAAAATAATTCCCCGATGAGCTTAAAAGCGGAGTCAAATCCAAGGTCGGGTCAAGCTTGTATTCGCCCACAAAAAGCTCATACTGTCCCGATGTAATTCTTTGGGTGTACTGCTCATACGGAAGCTGCTCCACCACAGCCGAAACTCCGTATTCGTTAAAGTCCTTTCGCATCTTCTCCGCAATTCTCACCCTCTCGGCGTTGTCGGAATTTACAAGTATTGTAAGGGATAGCCGCTGTGTCTGTCCGTTTACATCTCTTGTAAAGCCCCCCGCCGCTTCGCTTTGCCAGCCGTCCGCCTCCAAAAGCTCATAGGCCGCTGACGCGTCTATGGAAAATTCCTTTTCCTCCTCGGTATAAAGCCATGTGGACGGGTTTATGGGGACCTCCACAGCCTGTCCCCTCGAATAAATAACCGAGCTTACTATATAGTCCCTGTCGATAAGCTTTGAAAGGGCGCGTCTTGTCATGCTTCCCGAAAGCTTCTCATTTGCGTTGTTGCAGCCGACAAAGGCAAGATTGTTTGATATATAATTGTTAATGAGCACACTGCCCTTGGGTGTATACTCCGCAAGATTTATCACATCGCTTGTGGCAACGTCAAACTGCCCCGTACCGTACATTTTAAGATACGCCTCCGCCGAGGGTGCGGCATCTATATAAACATAATCGAGCTTTGCTCTGCCGTCACGATAACCGTCAAACGCCGACATACGGTAACGATCCGTACCGATTTTTCCGTCAAACTTAAACGCGCCGGTGCCTATGGGGTTATAGGAATCGCCCTGATACATATTCGTCTGATACTTCACTATGGGGAAGGTCAGAAGCGTTATCAAATTCGGCGCGGACCAGTTAAAGGTCAGGCTTATTTTGTAATCGTCCAAAATTCTGTAATCCGCTAAATTTTTCAGATTGCTGCCGTAGGTGGTCAGCCCGTTTCGTATCTGCTTTATGGTATATGCCACATCATAGGCATTGAACATATCCCCGTCATGCCAGCGTACGTTGTCTTTTAACGTAAGCTCTATGGTTGTTCCGTCCGCGCTCACAGTCATTTCCTTTGCCAGAACGGGAACTACCATTTGCTGTGTGTCCAGTGTAAAAAGCGGCTCATAAATGAACTCCATAGCCTCCTTTACCGTTTGGGACTTTGTCACAAGCGGGTTAAAGGTATCAAAATCATACATTCCTATGGAAATATCGTTTGTGACCTCAACCTTATCCGCCGTACTCCCCGACGGCTCATCAGGCTTGTCCGCCGTACCGGGGAAAAGCGCGGTGCTGCATGAGCATATCCCCATAAGGAGAGCCAAAGCCGCAAGGCATGAAACTATCCTTTTCATAAAATCCTTCCTTTCCGTTACGGACACTTAAACAAGCTCCATAAACGCACCCATGTTTCCGCGTCTGCCGTTGGTTTGTCTGTGAGAGAACAAAAAATCACTGTTGCAGCAGGTGCATATACCGCAGTTGTCGATATTTTTCACGCCCGCTTCATTAAGCTGTTTTAGGATTGCCCGCTGCATATTGACATGGTATCTTTCGCCGTATAAAACGGCTGTGTCCTCCCCGAACTCACTCATAAAAATCTGTGCCACATCGTCGCCCACCTCGAAATGGTCCTCCTGCATGGACGGACCTATTGCGGCGATAATATCCTCGCTTCGGCAGCCGTAATCCCTTTTCATTTTTTCCACAGTTTTTTGTCCTATTCGTTTTACCGTTCCCCGCCAGCCCGAATGAGCCAGTGCGATAACCCGCTTTTTCCTGTCCAAAAAGAACAGCGGCACGCAGTCGGCAAACAGCGTAACAATCGGCACTCCCGCCTCGTCGGTTATAAGAGCGTCCGCGGAGGTGAATTTATTTTCCTTTGCTATTCCGTTGCCGAAATCCGCCGATGATACGTCTTGTATAACGTCCTCATGCACCTGCTTTGACAATATGAGCCTGTCAAAATCCATGCCGAACATTTTTGCCGCTATGCCAAAATTTTCAAGTACGTTTTCTCTTTTATCTTCGCAGTGAAAGCGCAGATTAAGGCTTTTATAGCAGCCTGAGCTTACGCCGCCCGCTCTTGTGGTAAAGCCATGCTTCACCAGTCCCGTTTCCTCAAAGGACGGGATTGTATAGTAGAAAAAATCTCCTTTTTGGTTGAGCTTAAACATTGCCCGACTCCCCTTCATGAAAATAGTTATAAACCGCCTGTGCGCTTCTTTTGTCGAGAGCCTCCTCCAGCTCATTTATATCCGCTTGTTTTATTTTATCAATACTTTTGAATTTAGTCAATAGGGCTTGGCGTCTTTTTTCACCTATTCCGCTTATTTTATCCAATTCCGACTCGATTTTTCCGTGAAGCTTCCTGTGATAGCCCACAGCGGTATCGTGAACTTCGTCTTGGATATGCTCTACAAGCTTAAAAACGCTGTCCGTTGCCATAAGCTCCACCTCGCCGTTTTTGCCCACAAGACCTCTTGTTTTGTGCTTATCGTTTTTAACCATGCCAAAGAGAGCAATGTCCGACTCAAGCATATCCATAAGCTCCGAAATCACGCTTAAATGCCCTTTTCCGCCGTCCAGTAAAATCAAGTCCGGCAACGGCAAAAACTTCGCCGCCGGCGGTGCCAGTCTGCCTGCGTCAATCTCCTGCTGTTCTTCCAAGGCCCGGCGCATACGCCGGTATATCACCTCACGCATTGCCGCGTAATCGTCCGCACCGTCAAAGGATTTTATTTTAAACAGCCTGTATTTGCGCTTTGCGGGCTTTCCGTTCTCGAAAACCACCATTGCGCCCACGTTGTCCGCGCCTTGGATATTGGATATATCATATGCCTCAATTCGCCGCGGCAGTGATGAAAGCCCCAGCTTTTTTTGCATATTTTCAAGCACTGTGCTTTTCTCCCTCTCCTTTAAGGCTCTTATCCGCCAGTTATCGAGAGCCACACAGGCATTTTTCTTCACCATCTGAATAAGCTTTAGCTTCTCGCCGCGCTTGGGTGAGGCAACGGTAACCTTTGTTCCGCGTTTTTCCCTGAGCCACTGCTCTATAAGCTCCTTATCCTCAAGCTCATATTCGGTGTAAATTTCCTTCGGAATAAACTCACAGTCTTGATAAAACTGCTTTACAAAATCCGTCATAATCTCCCCGTCAGAGGACTGGGCAGTATTGTTTATCCTATAGCTTTCCCTGCCTATGACCTTTCCCGAACGGATAAAGAACATCTGGCAAAAGGCGGTGTTTTCATCCCTTGCCATGGCGATTACGTCCCGGTCGGTCTGCTTTGTGGTATCGATTATCTTCTGACGCTCCTCAATATCGTTTATGGAGCGGATTTTATCCCTCAAAACCGCCGCTCTTTCAAACCTAAGCTGTGCCGAGGCCTCCTGCATTTCCCTTGTAAGCGCCTCCAAAAGCTCCTTGTGATTTCCCTCCAAAAAGCGGCATATTTCAAAGAACACGCCCCGAAACTCCGCCTTGGTGACATTGCCTGTGCAGGGTGCAAAGCAGTTGTTTATATGGTAGTTAAGACAGGGTCTGCCCTTTTTTATATCCTGCGGAAACCGCCTGTGGCAGGTGGGCGGCTTAAAAAGCTTTTGCACAATCTCCATTGTATGCTTTATCGTACCCTCGCCCATATACGGACCGTAATATTTCGCACCGTCCTTTTGAAGCTTTCGCACCTTCATAATCCGCGGGTAATCCTCATTTATCGTCACTTTGATGTAGGGATAATGCTTATCGTCCTTTAAAAGAATATTATATTTGGGACGATGCTTTTTTATCAAATTACATTCCAGTGCCAGTGCCTCGGTTTCCGAGTCGGTTACTATATATTCAAAATAGGCAATATTCGATACCATGGCGATAACCTTGGGCGTATGGGATGAATTTTTCCTAAAATACTGCCGTACACGATTTTTTAATATTTTTGCCTTGCCCACATATATTATATTATCGTCCTTATCGTGCATAATATAGACGCCGGGCTGTGCCGGCAGTCTTGCAAGCTCGCCTTCCAAATCAAAATCCATCAAAAACCTCCGAAAAACGCTTATTCCCAACAGAAGAAAAATAACCCTACATTATCATGTAGAGTTATATTGGTTTGGTGCCTTATAGAATTACTCCGAGAAATTCGACTTAATAAGCTCAACAAGAGTTTTAACAGCTTCTTCCTCATCGCTGCCGTCGGCAATTATTGCAATGGTAACACCCTTTACAATACCCAACGACAAAACGCCCAAAAGACTTTTTGCATTTACTCTGCGTTCATCCTTTTCTACCCAAATACTTGATTTAAACTCGTTTGCACGCTGAATAAAAAACGTTGCCGGTCTTGCATGAAGACCCACCGAATTTTGAACTGTCACATTATTTGAAACCATGTTAGCGCCTCCTGTAAAATTCTCTCTTTCATTTAAGTCCCCTCAATCGGCTCTTAGGCCGCCGAATTGTTTATAAATATTACATATATAAGCATACTAAAAAAATGCCAAAACGTCAATATGTTTTAACAAAAAAATTTTATTTTTAGTAAACATTCATCTATTCGGATTGATTACCGTTCTCATTTTCGGCTATTTCCACAACCGTTTTATCGTCGGTTTCAACCACTTCCCGGCGGGCATTTGCGCTTAAAATTTCCCTGACCTGAGCCTCTACGCTGCTGCAAAATTCGCTGTTTTCCTTAAGGTATTTTCTGACATTATCTCGTCCCTGACCGATTTTTTCGCCGTTATATGAAAACCACGCTCCGGATTTCTTTATTATTCCATGCTCAACCGCCATATCCAAAATATTACCCTCCTTGGATATGCCTTCGCCGTACATAATGTCAAATTCCGCTTCCTTAAACGGAGGTGCAACCTTGTTCTTTACAACCTTTACCCTACAGTGATTTCCTATCACCTCGGTACCGCTCTTTATCGCTTCAAGACGTCTTACATCCAAACGTACGGAGGAGAAGAACTTCAGCGCGCGGCCGCCGGGAGTTGTTTCGGGGTTTCCGTATACAACGCCCACCTTTTCACGAAGCTGATTTATAAATATAACTACCGTTCCCGATTTTGCGATAACTGCCGTAAGCTTTCTTAATGCCTGGGACATCAGCCTTGCCAAAAGTCCCACATGGGAGTCGCCCATCTCGCCGTCTATCTCCGCTTTGGGTACAAGGGCGGCAACCGAGTCTATAACAACAACGTCCAGTGCGCCGCTTCTTACCAGTGCTTCGGTAATGTCGAGCGCCTGCTCGCCGGTATCGGGCTGAGCCACTATTAAATTATCTATATCCACTCCCAAATTTTTTGCATATACCGGGTCAAGAGCATGCTCCGCGTCAATAAATGCCGCTTCTCCGCCCATCTTCTGTGCCTGTGCGACAACGTGCAGCGCAACGGTGGTTTTACCCGAGGATTCGGGGCCGTATATCTCTATAATCCTTCCCCTCGGCAGTCCGCCTACGCCCAGTGCCATATCAAGCATAAGCGAGCCTGTGGGTATCGCTTCTATTCCGGTAACATGGGTGTTTCCCAGCTTCATAATGCTCCCGGTTCCGTAGTCCTTTTCTATCTCCTTGAATACCGCTTCAAGTACCTTTTTTTTCTCTGTATCCGCCTTTCTCTCTACGGGCGGCTTTGATTCGCTCTTTTTTGCCATGTGGTTAATCTCCGTTTCTTATACGAACATTTGTTCTTGATTTATGAGATTATTATACAACATAACCGGGGGTTTTGTCAATAGCTTTTGCAAAAAAATCCGTAAACAAAATTAAAATATCCGCATATTATAAAGCACACATAAATATTATGTAACAGAAAGGAATTATTATCATGTCAAATATTGAAAATATTTTAAAAAATTTCGACCAAAACCAGCTTCGGCAGATAAACAGCTTTCTATCAACGGCGCAGGGTCAGCGTCTTAAGAAAAAAATCAACTCCTCGGATAAGCAAAAGCTTTTAAGAGAGTTTTCAAAGCTTGACGAAAGAGAGGTCAGCTCGCGGCTTAGGGGACTGTCCAAAGATGAGCTTATGCGGATAATCAAAAATCTTTAATGCAAAGGGGGGGATAATTATGGCAGACCCGATGGATGCTCTTAAGGGCATACTGGGCGACGGCGCCGAGGACAAAATCAAAAACGCCGTAAATATGCTGTCCTCCGGCTCGGACAGTTCGGAAGAAGACAGCATGGAATATCTTTCGCAGATAAAAGACATTGCGGATAAAATGGCGTCAAGCAATTCGGACCCGCGGACAAATCTGCTGCTGTCCTTAAAGCCCTATATGCGAGCAAGGCGGCAAAACTCTATAGACAATGCCGTTAGATTTTTAAATTTCGCAAAAATTGCAAGACTTTTCAAGCTTTAAGGAGTGGTGTTAATTGTACCGCAGCTACAGCTACAACGATATGCCAAAGCCCGTCGCCTACCCGAAAAAACAGCCTGAGGCTTCGCCGGTTGCACAAAAAAAATGCGATGATAATAAGTCCTCGGAGCATATTTTAGGCATCGGGAACGATGATTTGATACTTATAGCGGTCGTGATCATTCTTTTAATGGACGGCTGCAAGGACAGACTGCTTTTAGCGGCGATAGCGTTTGTCTTATTTTCAGACATATTTTAATACAAAAAGAAGTCTGTATCGGCATTTCAATACAGACTTCAGACCGTCGACAAATTGGTCAGACCGTGCGAGATTTTATATCAAAAACAAAAATATAATCTCTTAATATTACCAAAGACATTCCGTCGAGGAATGCCTTTGGTATGCACTTTTTGCGAAAATAAACTCTACCGTACCCTCGTACGCCTACGAGTTCATTTTCGCAAAATCTGACTCAATTTCTCGCAGTCT
>JAQXZB010000094.1 GCA_029226975.1 Clostridiales bacterium
CTCATATTGCCGACAATTCCGTTCTCATCGGCGCTGTCTGTAATAACAGTCATGCTCAGATTATCATATGTAACAGGTGCATCCGTAAGATTTCTCGCTTTGAACGTCAATACAAGCTCATTGCTGTCGATTTCACCAAGGCTTATCTTCGATTTTTCATATACATTTTCACCCTCGCCGTACACTCCGCCTATCAGCGTAACAGGTGTATTTGCGGCTTTTTCAAGATTAACCGCACCGGCACCCTGTAATCTCGGCGAATACGCAACAGAGTTTTCGCCATCCTGCATTAGCACATCAGCGGAGCTCATAAACAGATTTTCTATAAGCATAACCATGTCCTTGCCCTGCAGTTCTCCGTATATGCCGGGATTATTTTTTATGTGCTGCTTCAGAAGTGCTGTTGCTCCCGTCAGATGGGGAGCCGCCATTGATGTACCGCTCATATTTTCGTATTTGTCATTGTTGACGGATGAATATATATTTCCTCCCGGAGCTGTGATTTCCGGCTTCAGTTCAAGAGAGCTGTCCGTTCCCCAGCTTGAAAAGCTGCTCATTTTGATACCGTTGCCCGACAAAATGCCGTTTGAAAGCTCCGTTGAAGCGGTGAGTGTTTTTACTTCGGCATTCTTCATTTTTTCGCCGTCCGACAGCATGATGGCCGCTGTGGGCATATCCTGAAGGCTCACCGGCGCGATACGTATATTTAAAGCTTCCTCATAGTTTATAAACACCGCGCCTATCGCTCCGGCAGCCTTGGCGTTTGTAATCCTCTGTGCAAACGATATTCCGTTTCCTCTGTCGATAAGGGCGATTTTGCCCTCGGCTCCCGCGTCCTTAAATTCGGCTTGAGTTCTGCCGGTTCCGACATATACGTATTCATATGCTCCGCCGCTGAAACTCTCGGCAAAGCTCACGCTTCCATTTTCATCGGAGAATTTAATCTCCTCCGAGCCTGCCTCCATAGTATAATACGTCGTCCACACATTTATATTATCCGCCGATGCCACAGACGTTGACGCGCTGAAGCTGTTCGGTGTTCCGGCGGCACTGTAATCAATATTTGCGGCATTTACGGATCCGCCGTTATATCCTCTCGCAGCATTTCCCGCCGCCGCTGAAAAAACCACACCGGCATTTACGGCTGTGTTTACGCTCTTTGACATCGGTTCGTTTTTCTCCGCGTAGTCTAAGCCGAAACTGGCGTTGATTACATCTGCTCCGAGCTTTACCGCGTCATCAATCGCCGCTATCACTGCCGCATCGGATAAAACAGGACATGCCATCAGCAGCAGTTGCGCCTGCGGCGCGGTGCCTGTGAATTTACCGCCCTGCGGGTCTGTGCCGTTATTTCCCGCCGCTATTCCCGCAACGTGAGTGCCGTGAGATTCCGACGCGTCAAATGTGTCGCTGTTTTTATTGTAATAGTTATACGCATACGGAATTTTCTCGCTTCTGTATACTCTGTTTACGGTAACATCTCCGCCCGACTCGTTTATTGACAGGCTTTCGCTGCTTATAATATTCCCGATATCCGCTTTTGACAGCCGCGGATTTGTGATTTGTCCCGAAAAATTCTCGTGTCCTACGTCAAAGCCGTTATCAATAACCGCAATCACCATGCCCTCGCCGGCTATGCCGTTTTCATGCATATAATCTGTGTGCATCATTTCACAGCCGCTGTCAAGGTACATACCTTCACTTTCTACGTAAGCATTGTTATACAGCTCGTACTCCTGTGAAATATATACGTTTTCCACCCCCGGCAGAGCTTTTATTCTTTCAATATCGCTCTCATATGCCTCAATCGAAAATCCGTTAAAAACATGTGTATAGCTAAACCCCCGCCCCACCGCGCTGTCAACTCTTTCTTCAATATCGGAGTACACCTGCGCCTGACGGCTCTTTATTTCTCTTTCGAGAGTGATCGTTGGGTCCGTATCGCCAAACAGTGTCATATCCGTCTGTGCGCTCTCTTTCGCCTCAAGTATGCTGCCTTCGCTCATTTCAACAATAAGCGTTACCGCTTCTCCTTTGTCTGGGTGCGCCGCAAATACCGATGAAAACGGTATAAGAGCGGCAGCTGTCAATATTGCTGTAATTCTTTTCATAGCACGTCACCTTTCCGTATTTTTTATGTTACACCTTATTATATAATATACCTCAAAAAAAGGCGTTTGTCTATATTTTTTTCAAAACTGGGCGAAAAAATTACATGATCGGTCATGTGCTTTGATTGACAAAAGCGCTGTGCGCTGATATAATTAAGGTAATCAATTCAAGCGAGGTCAGGAGAATGAAACGGCTGTTTAAAATTATAATATCTGTTCTTATTGCTGCAATAATCTGCGCGGCGGCCCTACCCGCCCTGCTGTGCTTCACGCACCCGATGGATGAGCGCACATACAATCTCTCCATGTTCGCAGAGGACGGGGAAAGCAAGACCGAGGACAAGGGCTGGACGGTATTTATAAACAATCAGGGACAAATAAAGGAGCTGACACCCGACGGCACAGGCGGCTTTACGGGGCTTGACTATGCCGGGCAGACCTTTTATTTTTCGCGCACTATGGAGGAGGAGCTTGACAGCCCCACCCTGCGTATAGGCGTGGCAAACCGTACCGTAAGCGTATTTCTCGATGATACCCTTATATATACCGACTGTCCCGATGCGGATAACCGTATCGGATATGTATCACTGCCCATGCTTGAATTTGACCGTGCGGAGCCTGTTATCATCTCGCTCCCGTCCGATTATCACGGAAAAAAACTGACTGTCGCTCAATCCTCTCCTGTCATAGGCGAAAATCAGAATTACCCTCAAAAGGTTTATCCCAGTGAGGTTTCCCTCTACTGCGGCTATTCCTATGAAAGCGCCCTGATTGCGGATGCCTCCGAAACGGCAATCCCCGCCGCGCTGCTCTTCGCTTTGGGAATACTGATGCTCGCCGCCTTTGTATGGAGCGCGTTTGAGGGGGCTTTTATCGTTTCACTACCGGTAATCGCGCTGACAGCACTTTTGGGAATGTGCGAGATTCTTGCTTCCGCTCCCTTCTTCTATAAATATTTCGGCGGACCGTTTAAAACAGATCTGACGGAGCTGTTTTTCTATTTATCCATCGGCATGCTGCTTATATTCTTTACGATTAAGGCGCGGCGCAAGCGGTGGATCTTGCTTATGGCGGCTTTGGTGCAGATATGCAGCACAGCGGTCGGCGTGCTTACTGAATGCGGTCTTATTGTTGAATACAGTCAGCTCTATGTAAATCTGGTGTTTCTTCCCATGAACATCAGCCTTATAGCTTTGCCGACAGCATTGATATACTCATTTTTCCATATGCGCAACGCATTTCATCGGTATATGTCACAAACAGCACTGGGATTAATTGTATGCTCTGCGGTCTTTTTGCTGCTGTGCGTTGTGTTTGCACCGGAGCGCTTCGATTCCGTTATCCGAAACGCGATAGAAGGAGTTCAGCTGTTCGTTCCGAAATTCATACTGCGCCCGGTATGGGGACTTTGCTTTATTTCCGGTATAATTGCTCAAACGGCAGAGCTTTTGCAAAACGAAATTCGCCGCCGTTCGGAGGCTTCAATACTTGCGGTTAAAAATGAGCTTGCAATGAAAAGCTGTGAAAATATAAAGCGTCAGTCCGATGAGATAATGGCAATACGCCACGATACTCAAAAGCACTATGCCGCGTTAAGAGCAATGCTTGACAAGGCTCCGGAGCGGGCAGTCGGGTATCTTGACACGCTTATAGGCGAGCTTTCACAAATACGTCCTGTCATTAACAGCGGCTGTGAAGTGCTGGATATTCTGATAAACGGAAAGCTGTCCGCCGCAAAGGATATGGGGATACGCCTTGATATTGTCCGCGCTCAGGCTCCGAAAACATTGCCCGTATCCGATTCCGATCTGTGCTCATTGATTGTCAATATTCTCGACAACGCGATAAACTCCGCGTCCGACCCGAAAACATCAGAGCCGTATATCTGTCTTGATCTGCACTGCAAAAACAATTATTTTGTTTTCTCATGCGAGAACAGTGCGCCCGTTCAGGAAAAAGAATGCAAAAAAATATCCATGCCGGAGCATGGGTACGGGTTGAAGATTATCAGACATATTATGCGAAAATACGGTGATATGGTATCGGTCAAAAGAGGTGTCGATACGTTTAAAATATCTGTCGCAATTCTCTTAAATCAATCCGACAAATAGGACAGCACCGCTCTTCTGACCTCCTTTATGCGATGCTTGCTCACCGGAATACTTACACCTCCGTCAAGCACAAGCTCCGAAGTCCTAAGCTCGCGGATAAACCGGAGATTTATCATAAATCCCTGATGGCATCGTATGAAATCCTTTCCGGCGATTTTATTCTCCAGCTCGGATATCAGCGTTTTTGTAAGCAATTCACCTGCTTCACACATGATTTTACAGCCGCGGCCATGTGTTTCAATATATTTGATGTCCTTAGTCATCACCCTGCGTGTGCCTTTGTTTACGGGAACAAGAATGGAGCTGTTCTTCTTATTGCCAAAGCAAAAAAGGAGAGCTTCGCGCAGCCGCTTTGGCTCTATCGGCTTTGCCAGATACCTTGCCGCCGAAACCTCATACCCGTACATTGCCATTTCACGATTAGACGAAATAAATATAATAGAGGCATCATACAAATTTTTGCGCAAATATGCGGCGAGCTCTATTCCGTTCTGCTGCGGCATCATAACATCAAGCAGCAGCAAATCAAAGCTGACACCGTTCCCGATTGCCTCTGTCAAACCGCGTCCGCTGTTATAGCAAAAAATCTCATTATCTATATTTTCCGTTTGCAGAATTTCTTTTACGGTTTTATTTATGTATTCGGCGTCCTGCGGCTCATCATCACAGATGGCAATGCGGAACGAATTGTCTGGCTGCGTCATTTCATTCCCGCTCCTTTTTTCACATTATCAATAAACATATATATTATACTGCCATTGTTATACTTTTGTCAATGGCTTTGATGTGATTTAGCTGCAAGAGGCTGCATGAAGCAGCCTCCCGCACATTATTTCAGGCGCGTCTGAGATAAACACAAGCTTTGCCTTTTTGTTTTGATACAGCCTTATCATATCACTTAAACAATTCGCTATATGATGATTTTTTATAGTTTGATGTGCCGATGTTATTTTCAGCTTCGCCCAGATTAGTGTTGATGCCGGACACCGTTACCACTCTTTCCGCCGAAAATTTTGTTATCTTAATTCCGGGTTCTTCATATTTTTTCATTTTACCGTTCCTCCCTTCACTGAACATTTAATTCAACCTTATTTACTTTGCTCAACTCGTCTTCTGTACCTGTTATTATAAATCCGAAACGTACAAAGCCTTTTCCGCTTACCTCGGGAACTTCAAACGGAACATCAGCCGTTCTTGACTCGTCGTTTGTAACCGTCCATTTAAGAGCGGTTGGGATTGAAAATTCGGATATATTTATTTCGGCATAATAGGAATCTGCCCAGTCACCCTTATTTGAATCGTGATACTCGCTCTTTGTGCCGGTAGCGTCCATGCCGGAGAATACCTCGCGTATGCCGGTCTTAAAGGTATAAACTACCGTATATGTTCCGTCCGTATTCGGATTTCCCGCGGCAGTTGTGCCGTTTACGGTAAATATGGGCGTTTCGCCGAATGCATAGCCCTCATTTGCACGAACCTTCACAGCCATTGTATACTGCGTGTTCTCCTCTGCCACCGCGTCATTCGGCGTTACCGCAAAATCGCTCACAGTCACACCGTCCGTTGAGGCGGTCATTTCCGAGGGCATATCTCCGCCGTAGGACGGTATATCAGCTTTAAGATTTACCGCCGTTATCGCGTCCGCGCACTGCGCCGTTATCTCAATAATTGCACCGCTCTCCACTTCGGGAACTGTAAAGGTTGTTACGGATTTTGACGCATCCGCAAAGCAGCCGTCAATTGTTCTTGCGCTTCTGGTTGTTTTGGTTGTTGTTATCTCTTTTTCATCACCGTTTTCGTCATGAATTGTTTCCGTTACTTCCCCCTCTGTGGTTGTGTAGGTGACAGCCTCGGCAATCCAGTTTTTGAACGCCTTACCGCTTTTGGGCTGTGCAATAATGCTGATTGCATCGCCGTTATTATACTCACCGCTGCCGATGCCGTTTGTTACTGTTACGGTTTCTTTCTCGGCGGGAAGATCTATTGTGTACTTATATGCCTGAACTTCACTGTTACTGCAACCGTTTCCTACCGCCATTACCTTAACGGTTATTGTCTTGCTTTCACCGGCTGTTCCGTTCAGCTCGATAGGAGTACCTGACGAATATACTGTTCCGCTTGTTTCGCTCGGCTCGCTTCCGTCCGTTGTGTATCTGATTTCACTTACCTTGCTCCAATCTTGTTTGATATTAAATTCAAGCTGTTTGTTTTCGGTATATGTACCCGGCGTAATATCGGGTATCGGTATCTCCGCGCGGTCGCTTACAGCATGACTGTTTAATGTTATGGTTGTCGTGAGTTTTATACCGTTTGTGTCAACATCATCGGGCAGCGCAACAGTTCCGTTAAGTTGTTTTTGTGTTTCTAAAATGTCGAAGCCATACTGGAAAAGTGACCCAATAACCATCATCGGAGATATATCCCAATATACCCCTGCGGTACGCGTTTTGCCGTCATCGGTTGCAATGTCAACCGCTTTTAACCGCCTCTCCCCACGCTCTGTCGAACGAGTAGTAAGAAATTCCGTTTGCCTGCGCCACAGGCGTTGAAGATTCCGCCTTTGCCGAGGGTGGTTTAACGATGTTAAACGCGCACAGCATTGGCAGAACCATT
>JAQXZB010000095.1 GCA_029226975.1 Clostridiales bacterium
ATAGCCTGCAATGCTCCGTTTATGTTCGTGACAATACTCCATATAGCTCCACCCTTAAAATCCTGCGGTGACATCGTAACCAAGCCCCATATTTCCGCCATTTTATCATTCCATGTTGCAAACGCATTTTCAAGATTTGCAACAATCCAGTTATCGCTCAAATTCCGTTCACCTCCTGTAACAGCCGCTGTCTCAATAACAGCGACTGCAATAAGATTTTTTACAATGTAATAATTATCTGAACTTTTTAATAATCGTATTATCCACAGTATTATCTGAACTTTTCAGCTGCAAAATGGGATAAATCCGACGATTTAAACCTGAAGTTCAGATAATCATATCCAGTATGTCCTTAGCAAATGCAATTACGATACCGCCGAAAAATGTCAGAAATCCGTTTGCTCTCTGCTGTGCATCATGCGATTTAAGTGAAAGACCAATCTGCACAATTCCAAAGCCTAAAAGTATCATTCCGATAGCTTTGATTGCAGAGAATATAAAATCCGACAAGCCGTTTATTGCGGCAAGCGGATCATCTGCAAATACCGGTGTTGCAAACGATAACAGCAGTGCTATGACGGTAAGTATATATTGCGTTATTTTAAGCTCTTTTCTTACCATGCTTATGTTTGTTTCCGTTTTCATTACTTTTCTCATCATTCTGATTTTCCTCCTCATTGAACTCTATAAATTTAACCGTTTCGGGATTTGTAAAGGAAATATCCTCTTTAAATCTCGAACTGTCCTTATTGTGTCTATACGGTTTTGCTTTTTCTACGCTACGCAAAACTCTGTTTTGCTATGCTACAACTTGCAAGCAAGTTGTCCACCTCCGTCCTCAGTGGATTTGATGTTCGGGTGTGACAGTATGTCGAACTTTTTATCCATTATCGGTTTTTCTCCGCGTATAAAAACAAGGGCGTTAGAGTTATCCAACAGACGAACCTCGTCCAATGTCAATAGCTCCCGCCCCGTATTCTGATAATTTGTGTTGCTGCTGCCGTGCTGTCCTTTGGTTACACCGCGCGTTCTTGTGTCGATTGTTTCCTTGCCAAGCATTTTTGAGATGTACTCATGCGTTGCCTGTTCGTTGCCGCCGAGATATAAAAAGGTGTCACAATTGCCTACTAAGCTCTCCCATGAATCTTTAAACAAAGCCTTTAGCTGCGCCATATTCTGAATGATTATGCTCACCGAAATACGCCTTGAACGCATTGTCGCAAGCAGCCTTTCAAAGTTATCCGGCAGTGCGACATTGTAGGCTAAGACGCCGACGCCTTACCGCATTTCTGCAGCAGGTTTTCGGCGGCTCGCCTCCGAACCGTACGTACACCTCTCAATGTATACGGCTCTCCATTTATCTAATAACCTACTTTATATGTATAATATCATAGCAGTCCTCACAGACTACCAGTGTTTTTCTTTTTTTCTTCCGCATAACATATTCCCACGGCGTTTTCTCCGTAAGTTCTGCCATGCTTCCGACCTGATGTATACATATGTTCTTGGTATGCTTTCCGCATAACTCACAAGTGCATTTATTATATCGTCTAAATATTTCTTTGGGCTTGTACATATGACTGTATTCGGGCATAATATCCACTTCGCCTGCGTATGCCTTTTTGACTCTTGTGAAGCCTTTATTATATAGCACTGCATATTTTGTACCGTGCACTGTTTCATACGGAACTGCGAATTCTTTATTTTTTGTGTATTTCAATTTTGCCTGTGTCATGGTAATCTTATATTTTCCCGCTATTGTTTTGTACAAGCTGTATTCCATGATATAGTAAAATTTATTTAGTACAGATACATTATTGGCTAAGCAGTAGTAGTTATACAGACCGCGTATCTGTTCGTTATACTTCAAAACCATTTCACTCGGTTTAAGATACATATAGTCATCACGTTGTAATGGTTTCCACTTTTCTTTTTCACCGCGTTTATTGATAATTTTCAGTACACCGTATTGAAGCAGCTTTCCAAACCACTTTTCCTTGGGAACATACAGCTTTATTCTGTCGTTATAAAGTCGTGATTGTCCTCGTTTGGTTTTCTTCGTAGCAGCGTCCTTGCAAACAGTTATATCGTAGCTGAGGAAACGAGCCTTGTCCTTTCCACTGGTTATTAGAGTTTTTTCATCAGATAGTTCCGACTTCAGTTTATCCTGCAAATATCTTTTGATGTCCGTCTTTATGCGTTCAGCATCCTCGCGTAAGCCGATAACTCCTATTAAAAAGTCATCAGCATAACGAGTATATTGTATGCGTTTATAACTGTCATCCATTTGCTTTTTGCTCGGATATTTTTGGCTATCCCTTTTTAGGCGTTTTGCCTCTTTTATGCGCTCTGCTTTTTCATCTTCTGAGATTGTGTCCCATATTTTCCTACCAGCGTTGATGTATCGCTGATAAGTTGACTGTCGCTGACAATATTCGTTATTATGCCTTCGCGTCTTGCCCTGATTAAATACCTTTGCATATTCCTCAATATAGCTGTCAAGCTCATTAAGATATATGTTTGCCAAAATCGGGCTAAAGCCTGAGCCTTGTGCTACTCCTGAAAACGTGGCATTGTATTCCCATTTTTCCAGGTAACCCGCACGCAAAAATTTCCATATCAACTCAATAAATGCTTCATCCTTGATTCGCCTTCTTAATATCTCTATCAGAATATGGTGGTCGATTGTATCAAAATATGCCTTGATGTCTCCCTCAATAAACCAACGTATTCCCGTAAAATTATGCTGTATCTGCAACAGGGCAGTATGACAGCTCCGCGTAGGACGGAAGCCATGCGAATAGTTGGAAAATGTGGGCTCATATATACTCTCAAGTATCATTCTGATTATTTCCTGCACCAGCTTATCATCAGATGACGCAATTCCTAAAGGGTGTTTTTTACCATTTTTCTTTGGTATGTACACTCTTTTCACAGGATTAGGTTGATAGCTGTGATTTTTCAAGCTGTTAATGAGCTGTGTAATTCTTCTATTACCCAGTCCATCAAAAGTAATTCCATCTATTCCGGGGGTCATTGCCCCTTTATTGGCATAGATGTTTTGATACGCTTGCAGATAGAAATCATGGTTGTAAAGATTACGGTATAGTCTTTCATATCCATAGACTTCTTTATTACTGTGTTTTTGTAGGTTTTCCAAAATAACTTTCGGACTTCTCATAGTGTCTCACACACCTTTCCTAAAATATTTTGAATAGATAAACTGCCTCCCTTCGCCATGTGCGTGTCATTATCACGCTCAGACTACTATGAAGGCTCCGTGACCACATCGAATATTCAAATCCATTGATTATAGCTATATCTCAAGCATTTCGATATTAGGTCATCCACGTTTAGACTTAATTAAACATAGCCTGTTCTGTTTTCGGATACGACTTACGCTGTTTTCCGCTTATGGCGGTTAGTCGGCAATCGGATATGATGTACATATAGTTCGCCAACTCTATATGTACCGTTTGCCGCATAGCGTTTGTAGTCATCTTTCCGCTATGGCTGACGATAAAGCCCCTCCAGCTATCGTTAAAGCAATCAACCTTTATCCTCGTACAGAACTTTTACATAGATGTTCGTTCACAGCCTGATGACTGGCTGAATAACACCGTTACCGACGTGCTCTGGTCGCCATAGGGTTATCCCCATTTGGGTAAGTCGGTTTGTAATAGGTCTGTTCATATCTAACCTACCGCCTTGCCAAAGGCGGATTTCAATTAAGCCCACGCAGCGTGTGTCTCCCACACACTGCTTACGTGCGCACCGGAAACTCATCTAACAAAAAGTTGACAGGAACATCGCACCTTTTTGTTCCTTGTTCGTCTGCGTATTCAACCAGTTGAATAAACAAATTTGAAAAGAACAACGCCGACAGAAAGTTTAATGTATTGTGTTGGTCTGACATAATACAATAATATGCACACTTTTCTTTTGCCGGAGCTATAAGGTCAATATCATCTTCAGACGTAATCCTTTTTATGATGTCATTTTGGAACACCTGAAGCCGTGCTGCCAGTCCGGTTATGATGTTTCCGCGCATATTGGGCGAGGCCTGTTTAAATGTCATATAAGGTCCGATACATATCCTTTCATCATCGGTCAGCCGATAAACATTTTCATAATTTTGAACTTCATCAAAAAAGTTGTTTGACCTTCGTTTCTCTTGTACAACTCCAAACATTCTATCCAGATACTCCTCACCGGCTTCGTTTTGAATAAGCTCATACGCAGCTCCTATTGTAACGTTATTATCCGCCTTAAAATCCTTCCCCTTAACTACTCTTAACAGCAACGCCTTAAGCAGCGCCTGCGCTGATACATCCCAAATATCCGAAGTACCTCCGCCGGTGTTTGATATGATATGATAAGCATGAACGTACGGAATCCGGCGAAGAAAAAAAGAACTATAGAAACGGTTCAACTAAGCGTAAACTAAAAACTCAGCTTGGTGAAGTCGAAATATCTGTTCCGCGCGATAGAAACGGTGAATATGAGCCTAAAATCATTGATAAATATCAGCGCAATGC
>JAQXZB010000096.1 GCA_029226975.1 Clostridiales bacterium
AAACACCTCCACATATATTATACCACAACTTAACACAACGTGCAATAGTAAATTTAAAATTTGACAAAAAAATTTAGTGCAAACCGCACTATTGCAATATTTTCTATCTATCTTGTATTTATCAAGGTGTCAAACTCCCGACTCGGATACCGTAAAAATGAATGTCAAGGGCTACGGCCACGGTGTGGGAATGAGCCAGTACGGAGCAAACTACCTTGCCCAAAACGGCATGGGCTATAAGGATATTTTAACACATTATTACACCGGAGTAGAAATATCTCAAAAATAATGTAATAAAATATTGACAAAATGAGAAATATAGTTTACAATATATATATAATTAACGGAGGTAAAGAACATGGAAAACAATATTATTATATTAGAGGACGAAAACGGCTGCTCAATCGAATTTGAAACAATAGATGTGTTTGAGCTTGACGGAGTTGTGTATTTTGCGCTGCTTGAATGTATGCCGGAGGGTCAGGAAACGGACGAGGTGCTTATCATGAAGGTGGAGGGTGATATCGACTCCGAGGAGGCTGAGCTTGTTATGGTGGACGATGAGGAACAGCTTCAAAAGGCGTTCGAGGAGTTCTGCCGCAGAGATGAGGAAGCGGAAGAATAATTGTAAAAAACTTTTAACATAAAATATAATAATTACCTATTGTAAAATTAAGAGTTTTGTGGTACAATATATTTAACAATTAAACATTGCCTAATACCCTGAGATTTCGCGTAGAAAAGTCTTCTTTTTACCAACACTTCTTAAACGGGATGTAAACTCCGAGCGCGGCGTATACGCCTCCTTTCCTTCGGGACTGCCAGTGGACATATAAAACGCTTGGGTACAGCCCACCTGCTAACGCAGGTAGAAATTTGACTTTATAAACGGTTATTTTGGGGTTATTTTTTTTGCCATTGGGTAAAAAAATTGTATATTATGTAGGAATTTTGTAATTATGGTTGTAAAATATGTTAAAAAGTGTTAGAATATACTAACTGAAAGAAAAAATAAGGAGTGAGGATTTATGAAAATCAGAATAGGTATAATGGGTTACGGAAACCTGGGCAGAGGTATAGAATGTGCCCTGCGCCAAAACGATGATATGGAGCTTGCGGCGGTATTTACAAGGCGCGATCCCAAAACGGTAAAGACTGTAAGCAATGATGTAAAGGTGTACAGAGCACAGGACGCTGTCGGTATGCAGGATAAGATAGACGTTATGATTTTATGCGGCGGAAGCGCAACGGATCTGCCGGTACAGACCCCTCAATACGCAAAATATTTTAACGTAATAGACAGCTTCGATACTCATGCAAAAATCCCCGAGCATTTTGAAAATGTGGACAAGGCGGCAAAAGAGGGCGGCAATACCGCGGTTATTTCCGTAGGCTGGGATCCGGGTATGTTTTCATTAAACCGTCTTT
Source organism: Clostridiales bacterium (assembly GCA_029226975.1). Lineage (GTDB taxonomy): Bacteria > Bacillota > Clostridia > UBA1381 > UBA1381 > Ornithomonoglobus_A. The sequence continues at coordinate 1,429 of JAQXZB010000096.1, forward strand.
ATGCAAACGCAATTCTTACGGACGGAAAGGACTATACTTTCTGGGGCAGGGGAGTAAGCCAGGGACACTCCGACGCCATAAGAAGAATAGAGGGTGTAAAGAACGCAAAGCAGTACACCGTTCCCATACAGGCGGCTGTGGACGCGGTAAGAAACGGCGAAAATCCCGAGCTTTCAACAAGGCAGAAGCATTTAAGAGAATGTTATGTGGTTGCCGAGGAGGGCGCGGACAAGGAAAGAATTGAGCGCGAGATAAAGACCATGCCCAACTACTTCGCGGATTATGATACAACGGTGCATTTCATAAGCGAGGAGGAACTTTTAAGAGAACACAGCGGTATTCCTCACGGCGGCTGTGTTATAAGAAGCGGCCGCACCGGCGAGAGGGGCGAAAACAGCCATGTTATCGAATACAGCTTAAAGCTTGATTCAAATCCCGAATTTACGGCTTCGGTGCTTATTGCCTATGCAAGGGCGGCGTACCGCTTAAACAAAGAGGGACAGACCGGCTGCAAGACCGTCTTTGACATTGCTCCGGCATATCTGAGCGCAAAGAGCGCTGCGGAGCTTAGAAAAACAATGCTATAAAAAATAAGGCTGACGGCAAAAACTGCCGCAGCCTTATTTTTATCTGTTTTGAAATTCTTTTTCCTTATGTTCTTTAGGCTGCTTTTCCATGTTCTCAAATGCAACCGCCATCATAAGCTTTATTCTGTTAAGCTGATTTACCTCGCTTGCGCCGGGGTCATAGTCCACAGCCACAATATTTGACTGGGGATACTGGCGCCGTAATTCCTTTATCATGCCCTTGCCGGTAACATGATTGGGCAGGCAGGCAAAGGGCTGTACGCAGACAATGTTCGGTACGCCGCTTTCGATAAGCTCCACCATTTCTCCCGTCAGGAACCAACCCTCGCCGGTGCTGTGTCCCAACTGAAGCACGCTCTTTGCGCCCTCGGCTATATCCCGTATATGCTTGGGTGCGCGGGAAGCGAATTTCGGGCTTGCTTCCATAAGCTTTACAATATGCTTTCTGTAGCTTTCTATTGCCCATATGCCTATGTTGCACATTGCCGCCGTTGAGGACTTGCCGCCTAAATTATCCTTCTTGAAGTTGGAATTGTACAGGCAGTAGAGCATAAAGTCCGCAATTCCGGGCATTACCGCTTCTCCGCCCTCGTTTTCTATAACGTCAACAATATTGTTGTTGGCATCCGGGTGGAATTTAACCAAAATTTCGCCCACCACGCCTACGCGGGGCTTTTTTACGGTTTCGTCTACTTCTATAGCGTCAAAGTCGGCAAATATTTCGTCAACCACCTTTTTAAGCTTTGTATTTTTGCGGTCATTGGAGGCTATTGCCTTGTAAAGCTTCTTAAGCCAGCGCCGGTAAACCTCGTTGGTTTCGCCCTTGTTGACCTCATAGGGACGTATGCGCATAAGCAGTGCCATGAGCAAATCTCCCCATACCGCCGCCTTGGCAAGCATATCCACAAGCCGCGGAGTAAGCTTAAAGCCCGGATTTCCCTCAAGACCGGAAATGTTTAAGGAAATTACCGGCACATTGGGGTAGCCCGCGTCCTTTAGGGCCTTTCTCAAAAAGGCTATGTAGTTTGTGGCGCGGCAGCCGCCGCCGGTCTGGGTTATCATGACCGAGGTGTTGTCGGGGTCTACCTTGCCGCTTATAAAGGCGTTTATAAGCTGTCCCGTTACGATGATGGACGGATAGCAGGCGTCATTGTTGACACTCTTTAAGCCCGCTTCAACGTCCTCGGGAGTAACGCTTTCAAGCAGTACGGCATTATAGCCGTTGGCTCTTAGAGCCGCTTCAAACATTCCGAAATGAGTCGGGCTCATCTGCGGGAATATAACGGTGTGGTTTTTGCGTTCCTTTTCGGTAAACAGTACGCGGTTTATGGTGTAGTCCTCGATTTTATGAGGAACGAAATTATTATCGTTTCTCTCCTTTATTGCCGCCTTAAGGGAACGAACTCTTATTCTTGCAGTACCTAAATTTGACACCTCGTCAATTTTAAGGGTGGTATAAATCTTCTGATTGGACTGCAAAATCTCCTGCACCTGGTCTGTGGTGACAGCGTCCAGTCCGCAGCCGAAGGAATTAAGCTGAATAAGCTCAAGGCAGTCAAGCTTTATAACCTCCGCGGCAGACTCGTAAAGTCTTGTATGGTATGCCCATTGGTCAACCACGCGTATATCTCTTTGCAGATGCCCCAAATGTGCCACGCTGTCCTCGGTAAGCACCGCAAAGCCTAAAGAATTTATCATATCCGGGATACCGTGATTTATTTCCGGGTCTATATGATACGGACGTCCCGCAAGCACAATGCCCCTGCCGCCGTTGGCGTTGAGCCATGCGATGGTTCTTTCGCCCTCCCGGCGCACATCCGCCTTAAATGCCGTAAGCTCCGCAAAACCCTTGTCCACAGCCGCGTCGATTTTTGAACGCTCTATGTTAAAGTCCGCAAGCGCCTTATATAGCTGCCGCTTTACCGAGGGCTTGTCGGCAAGGTTCAAAAACGGGTATATGAATTTTATGTCCTCGGCTCTTACCGCGTCCATGTTGTTGTGGATAACCTCCGGGTATGAGGTTACCATGGGGCAGTTAAAGTGGTTTCCGGCATCGGAATACTCAATCTGCTCATAGGGTATGCAGGGGTAGAATATTGTCTTTACGCCCTTGTCGATAAGGTCCTGTATATGCCCATGCACAAGCTTTGCCGGGTAGCAGGCGCTTTCACTGGGTATTGAGTCTATGCCTTTTTCGTATATCTCGTGAGAGCTTCTTGCCGAAAGTCTGACCTCAAAGCCCAAATCGTCAAACACCGTAAACCACAGGGGATAATTCTCGTACATATTAAGCACTCTCGGCATACCGATAACGCCCATGGGCGCGTCCTTTTTCGGCTTGTAGCCGAAGCAGCGGCGGTATTTGTAATCATACAAATTCGGCAGAGTGTTCTTTTTCTTCTCAACTCCCGCGCCGCGTTCACAGCGGTTTCCCGAAACAAAGGTGCTGCCGTCACCGAAATCGGTTACGGTAAGTTGGCAGTGGTTGCCGCATTTTTGACAGCGGGTAAGGGAGGTTTTAAAGGTGAACTCGTCAAGCTCGTCTGCCTTTAATATATCACATTCATTGCCGTCCCACCGCTCCTTGGCAACTATTGCGGAGCCGAAGGCTCCCATAATTCCCGCAATATCCGGGCGCACAACATTTTTGCCGGTCAAAAGCTCAAAGCAGCGCAGAATTGCGTTGTTGTTAAAGGTTCCGCCCTGAACAACGATATTTTCGCCCATAAGGCTCGGATCTCTCAGCTTTATAACCTTGTAAAGGGCATTTCTCACAACGGAATAGGAAAGCCCCGCGCTTATATCCGCAACGGTCGCACCCTCCTTTTGCGCCTGCTTGACGCGCGAATTCATAAATACCGTACAGCGCGTTCCCAAATCAACGGGATTTTCCGCGTCCAAAGCTACCTTGGCAAAGGAAACGGTGTCCATGCCCAGCGACTCCGCAAAGGTCTGTATAAAAGAGCCGCAGCCGGAGGAGCAGGCTTCGTTTAACATAATCGAATCGATAACTCCGTTGCGTATCTTCATGCATTTCATGTCCTGACCGCCTATATCGACAATGAAATCCACTCCGGGCGAGAAGTAGTTCGCCGCCTTGTAATGGGCTATGGTTTCTATTTCGCCCTCGTTTATGCGAAAAGCGGTCTTTAAAAGCAGTTCGCCGTAGCCGGTGGTGCAGGCGTTGGCTATCCATGCGTCCTTGGGCAGCTTTGAATAAAGCTCGCGCAGGATATTTATTCCGCACTGAATGGGCGAACCTTCATTTTTGCCGTAGTATGTATATAAAATATCGCAGTTTTGGTCTATCAATGCGGCTTTTATCGTGGTCGAGCCTACGTCAAGCCCCAAAAATACCGGCCCGCTTGCACAGCTTATGTCACCGCGCTTTGCCTTATGTTCCTCGTGCCTTTGGAAAAATTCGCTCTTTTCTTCCTCGTTTTCAAATAAGCGGCGTATTCTTGTGATTTCTGCCGAGGCCTCCTTGGAGTTTTTGAGTTTATTCTTAAGCTCTGAAATGGTTGTGGTCTTTTTGCCATGCATCAGCGCCGCACCCATTGCCACAAAAAGCTGTGCGTTTTCGGGGGTGGTAAAGGATTTTGCATTTTCCTTTAAGGTTTCCTCAAACTGCCGCCGAAGCTGAGGAAGAAAATGCAGCGGACCGCCCAAAAATACAATATTTCCCTTTATGGGACGTCCCTGGGCAAGACCGCTTATGGTCTGGGTAACAACCGCCTGCAAAATCGAAGCGGCAACATCCTCCTTTGCCGCACCCTCGTTAAGCAGCGGCTGAACATCCGACTTGGCAAACACACCGCAGCGCGCCGCAATCGGATATATTATTTTGTGCTCTTGTGCAAGGGCGTTAAGCCCGTCCGCGTCGGTTTTTAACAGAATTGACATCTGATCAATAAACGACCCCGTACCGCCGGCGCAGGTACCGTTCATTCTCTGCTCAAGACCGCCCGAAAGATATAAAATTTTTGCGTCCTCGCCGCCAAGTTCAATCACCACATCCGTATCGGGGAGGTATTTTTGTATCGCCGTTTTATTGGCGATAACCTCCTGAACAAAGTCAAGTCCTAAAGTTTCCGAGAGCAAAAGTCCTCCCGAACCGGTTATAACAACCGTAAATTCTCTGCCCTCCACCACCTGTGAAACCTCGTCAAACAAGCCTGCCACAGTGCTTTTTATATCGGAAAAATGCCGTCTGTAGCGGGCAAAAAGCGTATTGTCATTTTCGTCAAGTACCACTACCTTGACGGTAGTCGAGCCTACGTCGATACCCATGTGCAAAGCCCGGTTATCAGCCATAGTATGTACCCTCCTTATCTAAAAAACTACAAATTATTACAAATTTCTTCTATTATATTATAAGGTTTTTATCCCTTTTAGTCAAGCGGTAAATGTTTTTTTTACAAAACATTCATAAAGTTGTTGCAAAAGCCGCGCATATAGTGTATAATATGTATAAATATACATTACAAAGCACGAGGGGACAGCGCGGTTATGAAGAAAATAGGAATTATATCCAATACCACAAAGGACGTAGGTCTTGAAAATACCAAAAGGATAATAGACATCCTTGCGGACAAAGCCTCTCTATATATGGATATTCAATACAAAGGATATGATGACAGGGTAAATTACATAAAGTACGAAAGTCTGTTTGAAACGGTAAAATATATGATCGTTATAGGCGGGGACGGAACAATTTTGCAGATTGCCGCCGACTGCGCCCGAAAGGACATTGCGGTGCTGGGCATTAACATGGGCAAGGTCGGGTTTATGACCGAGATTGAAACGGAGAATATGGACGAGGCTCTTTTAAGGCTCATAGACGATGATTTTGACATTGAGCAAAGAATGCTTCTTCGGGTGGAGAAACGCTGCGGAAAAAGCATTGTTTTGCACAATCACGCCCTAAACGATGTTGTTGTGTCAAAAAGCGCCGGGGCAAAGCTTATAAGCATTGAACTTTACACAAACGGCGAACTGGTAAACCGCTACAATGCCGACGGGCTGATTATTGCCACGCCCACAGGCTCAACGGGCTATTCCATTTCAGCCGGGGGACCTGTGATTGACCCGGCAATGCAGCTTTATGTTGCAACGCCCATATGCCCCCATATGCTTTCGGTAAGGAGCGCGGTGCTTTCGGCGGACAAGGAGCTTATAATCCGCCTTGACGATAAATATTTAAACAATAACGCCGTAATAAGTACCGACGGCGATGTGCAGGGGGATTTGACGGCAGGCGAGGAGCTTAGGATTACAAAGTCAAAATATGAGCTTAAAATGATTAAAATAGGCAGCTATTCCTTCTATGATACGGTTTTGAGGAAGCTGTCGTAAGCGGAGAGAATTATGAAATATAAAAGACAGGGACAGATAATAAGGATTATAAGAGAAAATAAAATCAGAACTCATGAGCAGCTTATAGAGAAGCTGTCGGAAGCAGGCTTTAAGGTAACGCAGGCAACAATATCGAGGGATATTAAGGAATTGGGTCTTGTTAAAGCACCGGACAAGGGCGGCGCGGTATACGCACAGCCTTCAGAGCCCAGAAGCACCTCCGAGAGGGTAAGCTCCTTTGCCGATACGGTGCTTAATGTGGAATGTGCCATGCATACAGTGGTGGTAAAGACCTATCCGGGCATGGCGCAGGCGGTGGCGGCGTCCATGGACGAGCTTATGAAAAATGAAATAATCGGCTCAGTTGCCGGGGACGATACGATTTTGGTGGTTACCGCCGATGAGAATGCGGCACACAGGGCGGCGGAGAAAATCTGTAAATTATTCAAATAACGGGAGAAAGCAATGTTAAATCAGCTGTATATAAAAAACGTGGCGGTAATAGACGAAATGGAAGTAACCGTAAATAGCGGAATGAGCGTTCTTACGGGTGAAACCGGCGCGGGAAAATCCATTATAATTGACTCGATAAATATGATTATGGGCGAGCGGGCAAATAAAGAGCTTGTGCGCTACGGTACCGAAAAGGCGCGGGTGCAGGCGGTGTTTGACACAAACCCGTATGTAAATAAAATCTTGGAGGACAATGATATTGACTCAGAGGACGAGCAGCTTATAATAACAAGAACGCTCACAAAGGACGGCAAGAGCGCGGCGCGGATAAACGGCATGGCGGTTACGCTTGGGGTTTTGCGCGAGGTGGCGGACGGGCTTATCAACATACATGGTCAGCATGACAATCAGGCTCTGCTTACACCTGCAAAGCATATACAGTTTCTTGACGCCTATGCCAAGGACGAACAGGAGCTTTACGATTGCCGCCGGGCTTATAAGGAGCTTCGTGAAATTCACAGCGAGCTTTCGGCTCTTAAAACGGACGAGAGCGAGAAAATGCAGCGTATGGATTTGTTAAAGTATCAGATAAACGAAATCGAAAAGGCGCGGCTTGAACCGGGCGAGGAGGAGGATTTAAAGGAACAGCGCGACATATGCGCCAATGCCGAAAAGCTTGCCTCGGCGGTGGAGGAGGCTTATACGGCGCTTTATGAGGGCGTCAAAATGCAGTCGGCATATGACGGAATAAGCATTGCCATAAATGCGCTTTCCTCGGTTAAGGAGCTTGCGCCGGCACTAAAGAGCGTGTATGAGAGCCTGTCGGACGCGGTGTATACTATTGAGGACGCGGCACATGAGCTTAAAGGATTTGGCGAGAGCGTGGAGTTTGACGAGGGCGCTTTGGATGAAATAGAGGACAGACTGGAGCATATATCGCGGCTTAAAAGAAAATACGGCAGGGATATAGAAGCGATAAATGAATTTTTGAAAAAGGCGAAGCAGGAGCTTCATTCCATAGAAACAAGCGATGAAAGACTTGCAGAGTTGGAGGTAATCTATAAAGAGAAGCACACCGCCTTTAAGAAGCTTGCCGATAAGCTTTCAGCAAAGCGCAAAAAGGCGGCGGCGGAGCTTGAAGAAAGGATTGAGGAAGCGTTAGGAGAGCTTAATATGGAAAAGGCGCGGTTTAAGGTGCAGGTGGAGCCATCGGAGAAGCTTTCTCAAAACGGTGCGGACAGGGTCGAGTTTCTCATCGGAACAAACCCCGGCGAGCCATTAAAGCCGTTGGTTAAAATTGCTTCGGGCGGTGAGCTTTCAAGGGTAATGCTTGCCATAAAGTCGGTTATTGCGGCGGACGATATTGTGGATACCATGATATTTGACGAGATAGACACCGGCGTTTCGGGAAAGGCGGCGTTAAAGATTGCGGCGAAGCTTGCGCATATAGGAAAGCACAAGCAGGTCATATGCATAACGCATCTGCCGCAGCTTGCCGCGGCGGCGGACAATCATTATCTTATTTCAAAGAATGTAGACGGACCGCTTGCTTCCACAACGCTCACAGAGCTTGACTATGACGGCAGGGTTGAGGAGCTGGCAAGAATAATAGACGGCGGCGAGGTCAGCGAAACCGCCAAAAAACACGCGCGGGAGCTTTTGGACAGATAGGAGTTTATATGCAGCAGATAGGAACGGTTGAAAGAACGGACGGCGAATATGCCGAGGTGAGAATAAAAAGGCAATCTGCCTGCGGCGGTAACTGTGCCGGCTGCGGCGGCTGCGGCGGCAGGGAACAGGTGGTAAAGGCCCGGAACAAGGCGGGAGCAAAGGTGGGTGATACAGTGGCTCTTGAAATGGATTCGGGCAAGGTAATCGGTGCGGCGGCAGCGGTGTACATAGTACCTCTCGGGGTACTGGCGGCGGCGTTTATGGTGTTTAACCGAAAAATGGGCGAAGGCTCATCGATTTTGGCGTCACTGGCGGTAATGGCACTGCTTTATGTGTTTATTGCCCTTGCAAGCAGAAAAATAAAAAATAAATACAGATTGGTTATTGAAAAAATACTTTAAATGTGGTATAATAAAATTTACAAATAACAGAAAGGAGCATAAAAAATGGCATCAGTGAAGAAAAAGAAGATATTGAAGTATAACGGTAAGCCTCTTATAAGAGTGGGTGACAGGCTCTATTACGGCAACTTGGAGGATAAGCTGATTTTGGTTTTGGATATTGTTGACAAAAAGGAAATAAGCGGAGTGGAGGCAGCGTCAAAGGTAAAAATTTCGCTCATGGACAACACCGGAGAGATAGGCAAGGGTCAGGTATTCAGAAAAGCGGAGCGCGATGATATAAGGAAGGCTCTGGATATAGGAGAATGGTGGCTTCAGGACGCACTTACAATGATGGCATAATAAGGTAAAAGCAGGCACAAAATCAGTCCCTCGGGGATTGCTTTTTGGCCTGTTTTTGTATTATTGGTTCATATATATATTTTACACCGGAAGTTCGCATTTGTAAAGTGCGGCTTCTGTTTTTTTCAGTATTCAATACCGGGTCTTGCCGAAATTCCCTTGTCATAGGGATGCTTTACCTTTTCTATGCATGAAGCATAGTCGGCAAGCTCCAAAAATTTGCCCGCATGAGCGCCTGTGAGGATTATTTCCTTATCAGCCCCAAAACGCTTTATAAGGCTCACAAGCGGCGCTTCCCTTATATAGCCCAGCTCACAAGCCCACAGGGCTTCGTCGAGAACAAGCATATCAAAGCTTAATTTGCTGATTTCACCAAGGGCTTTTTCGTAAAAAACAGCCGCTTGGGCAATTTCTTGGGCGGAAAACTCCCAGGAGGGCTTTTTAAAGGATAAGCCCTCTATTAAGGTGATGTTTTCAATATCGGAAAGAGCCTTTCTCTCGCTTGAGGAATTGTCCTTTAAAAACTGGAATATCACAACCCTCATTCCTGCGCCCGCCGCTCTCAGTGCCTGACCGAAGGCGGCGGTGGTTTTGCCCTTGCCGTTTCCGAAATAGATTTGAAGCATAATTTATCTCCGCTTATTTTGTGGTTGAACCAAAGCCGCCGTTTCTTATATCGGTAGTATCGTCGTCAACCGTAATCCCGTATTCGACAAATATTCCCTGGGCAAAGCCCTCGCCCGCATTTAGGGACACTGTTTTGTCCTCGTTTGACGCGTTTGTCAGCTTGCAGAAAATATGTCCCTCGTTGTCGCTGTAATAATAGTCGCTGTCTATAATGCCTACGGTGTTGTTCATCTGAAGCCTGAACTTAAAGCCCAGGCCGCTTCTGGGATAAAGCTTTAAAACCCAGCCGTCATCGATTTTTACCCTGATGCCGGTGGGGATTTTTATTGTTTGATTGGGCTTTAGGGTAAATGATATGGGGGCAAAGAAGTCATAGCCCGCCGAGCCTACGGTGGCGCGGCGCGGCAGTTTGATTTCCTCATATATTTTCTCGGCATCGCCGCCCAAGTCCCAGTCCTTTATAAATTCCCCTTTGGAAACCTTTTCAAATTTTGCTATTCTTTTCATAATTTATTACTCCTCGTTATTGGTGTATCGTGAATTGGAGCCTCTTGCCTCCTCCTGTATGCGTGCCGTTCTTGACGCACTGCGGTCGGGGCTTTTTTGCTGCTTACTGCGTCTTAGTGACTGTATACGCTTTTGGCGCTCACGCTTTTTCTTCTTATTGTTGGCAACCATAAGCAGAATTATCAAAATGATTACGGGAATAAAGAAGAACGGGCTTGTTATTATCTTTATTACTATATTCAAGGCGTGTATCAGATTATTTCTCTCAACATCATTTGTTGCGATAAGATTTGAGGTGCCTATCTGAGTACCCTTGTAGGTGTAGGTAACGCTTCCCAAAACATCACCCTTTTTAATGGGTGCGTTTAGAGTGTCGGGAATGTTTATGCTGGGTATAATATCGGCACTGCTGTCCACGTTTGCGGGTACAAGCGCGTTTACCTGTGCTTCAACTGTCAGCGCAACCCGGGTGTTGTTCTTTGCCTCGGCAACCTTTGAGTCGGAAACCACATCGCCGGGGGAGGCGATAACCTGATTTACATAATTGTCAAAGCCGAAATCGAACAGCGTTCTGCTGTCGATATAGGAATACGCCTTGTCCTTTACGTCCTCGTTGGGGCAGTTGAGGGTTATGGCAAGAAGCTGAATGTCATTGTACTGCGCCGAGGAAACCAGACAGTAGCCCGCCTGTGAGGTGTGACCGGTTTTGATACCGGTACAGGGCGGGTAGTAATGGCTCATGGAACGCGAGGTACTCAAAAACAAATTCGTGTTTACGAGAATACGTTCGCTTGTGTACTTGTTGGTGGGCGCGATTTTGTATATCGGCATCTTGACTATCTCGCGGAAGGTTTCGTTATGCATTGCGTACTGGGAAATAATTGCCAGGTCGCGGGCGGTGGTATAGTGATTGTCATCGTGAGTACCGCAGGAATTTGCAAAATGGGTGTTGGTCATGCCCAGCTCCTGTGCCTTTTGATTCATCATGGCAACAAATGCGTCCATTGACCCGGCAAGATGAATTGCCAGTACATTTGCCGCATCGTTTGCCGAATAAACAAGCATACCCGTAAGAAGCTGCTCAAAGGTAAGCTCCTCACCCGTAAGAATACCCATGTGCGAATCCTCCAGAGTAATCGGCGCGATTGCCTCATAGGGCGCGGTAATGACCTCATTCATATCTTGGCACAACTCAATGGCAAGAATACCCGTCATTATCTTGGTGGTGCTGGCGGGATAAAGCTTTTGGTCAATGTTCTTGCCGTAGAGAAGTCTGCCGGAATTTAAGTCCATTAAAAGCGCCGCCTGTGCATAGCGGACATCGGGCTCGCCCATTGACTCGTCCTCAAGATAAACCGAGCCGTTGCCGCTGCTGTAGGCAATATCCATATTTGCGCCTATGTCGCCCGAAGCCTTTATAGCCGGGTCAAGCTCTGCCGGCTCCTGTGCGGGAGCAATGTCCTCGGTCTGCACATCTAAAACAGGCTGCTCCGTTTCTTTTACAGGCTCTGCGGTGGGAGCGGCTGTGGCTATGGTATTATTGGTCGTTCCGCTTACCGCGGCGTCGGTGGTCGTAGTTGTTGAATTTTTCGGTGCTGCCGTTGCTGATAAAAAGCTTGCGGCACACAGCACCGACGCAAGTATCAAAGAAATTGTTTTTTTCATTCTCATAAAAATTTATCCTCCCTGAAAAAACATACTGACTCATTATCTATTATACATTAAAAAAGGCGGGAAGTCAAAAAAATTGTAAAAAAGTATAGAAAATTTAATATTTGATAAATAAAATATCCTAAAATCGGCGTATATACCGTATTTTAACGGACAACGGTTTGATTTAAAGGCTGTTTTTGATATTGTATTTGAATACCGTAACAGAAATTTAAACTGCATTTAAATCCCGCTTAATATTAAAATATAAAATATCCCGCTTATTGGGTGTTGAATATTTTAATATTTTATGTTATACTATAATATATAGATTATTGGAAAGAAAGGAAAAAGCAGATGAAAATACTTGTTGTTGATGACGAAAAGGTAATCGTCAAGGGAATAAAATTCAATCTTGAGCAGGACGGCTATCAGGTGGAAACTGCCTTTGACGGCGAGGAGGCAATACGTCTGGCGCATGACGATACTATTGACCTTATCCTTTTGGATCTGATGCTTCCCAAGGTGGACGGATTTACGGTGTGCCGCACTATAAGGGGCTTTTCAAATGTGCCGATAATAATGCTCACTGCAAAGGGTGAGGACATTGACAAAATTCTCGGTCTTGAATACGGTGCGGACGATTATATCACCAAGCCCTTTAATATCCGCGAGGTGACGGCAAGAATTAAGGCAATACTGCGCCGCGTAAACCCGGAGCCCAAGGGCGACAAGGAAAAGCTCATTGTTTCGGGGGATATACGGCTTGATTACAATTTCCGTCATGTTACGGTAAACGGAAAGACAATAGAGCTTACGGGAAAGGAATTTGACCTGTTGGAGCTGTTTTTGAAAAATCCCGGCAAGGTTTATACAAGGGAGCAGCTTCTCGATATTGCCTGGGGCTTTGATTATCCGGGAGATGTGCGTACGGTTGACGTGCATATAAGAAGGCTTAGGGAAAAGATAGAGGAAAAGCCCGCCGAGCCTAAGTATCTTAAAACGAAATGGGGTGTAGGCTATTACTATAAAAAAGCCTGACTTAAAAAAAGCATTAAACGGCATAACCGGCTCTCTGCGCTTTACGATGATTGCCTCGTACATAGCGGTTATACTGGTAACGCTTATCCTTATGACGGTGTACATTATAGGGATTTTGTCGGATAATCTGTATTCCTCCGAAAAAACGGATATGTTTGCAAAGGCGAATATAATAGCCGAGAGCATATCGGAAATATGGGACGCAAATACCGAAATATCCTTTGCCCAGGCGGAAAGCGTGGTTGACCATCTGCTTGCGGGAACGAGCATAAGAGGTGTGGTAACAAATACCGCATATTCGGTGCTTTATGATACCAATAAGGAGTCAAATCTTCAGGGAAAGGCGTTTGTGCGCGATGTTTTAAAGCGTGCCGTTGACGGTGAGCAGGCGGACATAACCTCCGATGACGAAACCGGAATAAAAATGATTTCCGTATCCGTACCCATATACCGGGGCGAGGTTATTGTGGGCGGCGTGTATCTGGCAAAAACGGTGAGCAATGTGGCAAATACGGTGCAGTCCACGCAAAACAGCCTTGTTGTGTTTTCCATCATGATTATTATACTTATAGGCATGATGTCCTGGGGCTTTAGCTTTATCATCACTTCGCCCTTAGAGGAGTTTAAGGAAGCGGCGCATAAAATCTCAAAGGGGGATTTTTCGTGCCGGGTCAAGATAAACGGACACAACGAGCTTGCTCAGATGGGCGAAACCTTAAATTATATGTGCAATGAATTGAGCCACTTGGAGGAAAAACGGCGCAAGTTCGTTTCGGATGTTTCCCACGAGCTTAAAACGCCGATGGCGGGAATAAAGCTTATATGCGACTCACTTGTGCAGACAACCGAGCCGGACCCTGAAATGGTCAGGGAGTTTTTAACGGATATGTCCGAGGAGGTTGACCGCCTTACAAGGCTTATAGAACGGCTTTTGACCCTTACCCGCCTTGATAACGGAGCCTCAAACCTGAAGCTTGAAAAAACCGATGTGGGCGCAATGCTCACTCGGATTATAAGAAAGCTTACGGGCATAGCGGACTCTAAGACAATTAAGATAGAGCGCGCCTATGACGGGGAGGAGCTGCCGGCGGCAATGCTTGATTATGACAAAATATATGAGGCTGTGTATAACATTGTCGACAACGCCATAAAATACACGCCCGAGGGCGGCGAGGTCAAGGTAGAGGCTCAAAAAAGAGAGGGCTTTTTGGTGATACGCGTTGAGGATACCGGTGACGGTATACCCGAAAAGGACAGGGAGAAGGTGTTCGAGCGTTTTGTGCGCTTGGATGATTCAAGAAGCCGCGAAACCGGCGGAACCGGTTTAGGACTGGCAATTACCAAGGAAGCGATAACCATGCACGGCGGAACGATAAAAATATCCGAGGGCGCAGCGGGCGGAAGCGTGTTTACCGTATTGCTGCCGTGTATGCCTGCACAGGGAGGCGAGAAGTTGACATGAGTGGAAAAGTAAAGATTGCGGCCATGGCGGCAGCCGCCGCGGCGGTGATAATCGCATTGATTGCCGCGGCGGTGATACGCATGGATCAGAGTATGTTAAGAAAGCAGTGCGAGCTGTATTTTCTTAATGAAACAAAGACAACTCTTATTGCCGAAAGCCGCGAGATTAAATATGAAAATCCGAATACTTTAAGCGTGGCAATGATTGAAGCCCTCATAGACGGTCCGCAAAACAAAAGCTGCAAGCCGGTGCTGGGCAGAAAGACAAAGCTTTTGAGCGTTGATTTGACACAGCCGGGAAGCATAATAGCGGATTTTAACGAGGATTTTATAAGCGGTGATGAGGCAAAGGACGTTATGGCGGTTTACGCAGTGGCAAAAACCCTCTGTACCATAGACGAAACAGAAAGGGTAAAGGTCACGATAAACGGCGGCGATATTACCACCGCCAACGGCACGCTTATAGATTTTTTGAGTGATGCGGATATAAACCTCTCCACCGATACCAACACTGACGAAACCCGTTCCGTAGTGCTGTATTTTAACGAGAAGGGAACGGAATATTTAAAGGGTGAGGACAGGACCATAAAGGTGACGGATCAGATGCCGCTTGCCTATTATGTCATAAATGAGCTTATCAAGGGTACCGAAAACGAAGCGCTTTCGGATGTAATAAGCCGCGATACGCAGCTTATCGGAGTGTACATAACAAATAACATATGCTATGTTAATCTTGATGTGAGCTTCATAAACAAAAATTCCGGCTCCGAAAAGAAGCAGGAGCTGGCGGTGTATTCGATAGTCGATTCCTTAACGGAGCTTGATAATATTGCGAGAGTGCAGTTTTTGATAGACGGAAAAAAGGTTGAACGCTTCGGGAAAATGGATTTTTCCAAGCTGTTTGAAAGAAATCTTGATATTATATCCTGGTAGGGCATTGACAAAACTGACAATATAAGGTATAATATAAATAATTATTTTGTGCAAAGGGGAATGTTACAATGTCAAAAGTATACAAATTTTTAGCGTTTGACTTCGGCGCTTCATCGGGGCGCGCGATGTTGGCGAAATTCGACGGAGAACGGCTTGAATTAGAGGAGAAACACCGTTTCTCCAATGACCCGGTAAACATCAACGGTGATCTGCACTGGGATGTTTTAAGGCTGTTTTTTGAAATAAAGCAGGGAATTTTAAAATGCGTGAACTCCGGCGACCGGGATATCGACTGCATAGGCATAGATACCTGGGGAGTTGACTACGGTCTTTTGGATAAAAACGACAAGCTTATCACAAATCCATATCATTATCGTGACACGAGAACGGAGGGTATGTATGACAAGGCGTTTGAGCTTGTTGACAAGGAGGAGATTTTTAACCGCACAGGCATAGCCTTTAACTGGTTCAATACTCTGTATCAGCTTTTGGCGGCAAAGCTTGGCGGCGATACGGGACTTAAGGAGGCTAAAACGCTTCTTATGATGCCGGATTTGTTTAATTTCTTCCTGACGGGAGTTAAGAAAACGGAGTACACAAACGCGTCCACAACTCAGATGTACGATTCGGTAAATTATGAGTGGTGCACCGATTTGCTTGATAAAATGGGAATAAGAACGGATATACTGACCGATGTGGTATTCCCGGGCGAGATTATAGGCAGGGTTAAGCCGGAGCTTGCCGAGGAATTGGGAATAGAGCAGATACCGGTTGTGGCGGTTGCGTCCCATGACACAGGATCGGCGGTTGCGTCGGTGCCTGCGCCGGATCAGAAGGACTTTATCTATATTTCGTCGGGAACATGGTCGCTTATGGGCGTGGAGCTTGACAAGCCCAATATTACTCGCGACGCCATGAAGTATAACTTCACAAACGAGGGCGGCGTTGAAAAGACAATAAGATTTTTGAAGAATATAATGGGTCTGTGGCTGATACAGGAGTCCAGACGTCAGTGGGACAGAGAGGGCGAGCTTTTGAGCTTTGACGAGCTGGAAAGACAGGCAAACGAAGCAAAGCCCTTTGAAAGTCTCATAGACCCCGATTACCCGGCGTTCCAGACACCCGGAAATATGCCTAAGCGCATACGCGAATATTGCAAGATGACCGGTCAGAAGGTACCCGAAACAAAGGGCGAGATTGTGCGCTGCATAGCTCAGTCCCTTGCGTTTAAGTACCGCCAGACGGTTGACGGCATGGAGGAGGTTACCGGTAATAAGTACAATGTGGTGAACATTGTGGGCGGCGGAATAAAGGACAAGATGATATGCCGCTTTACCGCCAATGCTACGGGCAGAACCGTAAGCGCGGGCCCCGTTGAGGCAACAAGCATAGGAAACGTTCTCGTTCAGGCAGTGGCAATGGGTGCGATAAAGGATATAAACGAGGGCAGACGTGTTGTTAAAAATTCCTTCGATATAACTACATACGAGCCGCAGGACCGAGAGGAATGGGAAGCCGCATACGAAAGATGGCTTGAAATTATTGCAAAGACCAAATAATATAGGCATATATAGCGAAAAGATCTCATAGTATAAACTATGAGATTTTTTTGTTCAGGAGGCATTTTAATGGAATTGATAAATGAAAGTATAAATGTTACGCAAACGGCGGCGAGCGGAAAAACGCAGACGCTTGCCGAGGGTGATGTCATAGTGCCGGACATTAAGCCGGATATTTTAAAGCTGCTGCAGGTGGACGCGGTCTGCTCCGTAACGGACAAGGAGGTAGAGGACGGCGCGGTGTCGCTTTGTGGGGTTGTGGATTTAAAAATACTGTACATACCCGACAATGAGAGCGACCGTATAAAAAGCATAATCACCTCCTTTGATTTTGCGGACAGGATAGAAAACAGAAAAATTCTTCCCTCAAGCACCGCAATGGTAAATTCGGCGGTGGAGAGGGTGGAGTTTTCCATGATAAACAGCCGCAAGCTCAGAGTAAAGGCTGTGGTGGGCTTTGAATATGAGATAGTCAATACCGCCGATATGGAAGTAACTGTGGACATAGCGGACTGTGATGAGATGGAAATGGAAAAAGAAACTATTTCCGTACAAAACTGCGTTGATTTGTCGGAGCATATGTTTACCGTTTCGGACAATGTGGAAATTCCTACGGGACAGGGCTCTGTAAGGGAACTTTTAAAGCTTGACGCATCCATAAGCGATACCGAGTACAAGGCTATGAGCGGCAAGGTAATCGCAAAGGGCGAGGTAAATATCAGCGCGCTCTACAATAATACCGACGGAGAAATAGAATACTGCGAAGCCCAGCTTCCCTTTACCGAAATTTTTGAGGGTGCGCTCATAAGCGAGGAAAGCTGCTGTGATATAGATTATGCCATAAGGGAGGGAGAGGTAACTCTTGAGGAGGACAGCGACGGAGATTTAAGGATAATCAACGCTTCAATGGAGGTGACGGCGCAGCTTAAGGCATCGGAAACAGTAGAAATGCAGATGGTCAGCGACTGTTACCGTCCTTTTGCAAAAACTACGGTGGAAAAGCAAAAAATTCGCCTTGAAGAGGTAATCTCAAAGCCGGTAATGCAAAATACCGTCCGCGAAACCATCGAAACAGGCGCAAAGCTGCCGCGGGTTTTGGGAGTGTACAACGTTATAACCAAGCCGGTGGTGAAAAAAGCACAGCTTGAGGGCGGCAGACTGCTTTGCGAGGGCTATATAGAGGCGTGTGTGCTCTATCTTTCCGACAGCGCGGAAAACCCGGTCTACAGCATTAAAAAGGATATTCCCTTCAGCTATATGATGGACGCGGAAATGAAGGAGAACGGAGATGACAATGTCCAGGCAAGGGTCAAGGCTGAGATAAAGCATACCGGCTATAATCTGAACGCCGCCGGGGAGGTAGAGGTCAGGTGCATACTGCTGCTTTCGGCAAATATCGTAAAGAGCCGGGATTTGGAGCTTATAAGTGCAGTGGAGAGCGAGGAACAGCCCTGCGGCTGCGGACGCGGAATTGTAATATGCTTTGTGCAGCCCGGCGACACGCTCTGGAGCATAGCCAAGCGCTACAGCGTTCCCAAGCGGGCGATTATGGAATTTAACGATATGCAGGAGGAGAGCCTAAAAACGGGCGCAAGGCTTCTGATACCGGGGAAATGATGAAAGGGTGCGGCAAATCGCCGCACCCTCAGACCGTCGACAAATTGGTCAGACCGTGCGGGATTTTAAATCAAAAGCAAAAATATAATCTCTTAATATTACCAAAGGCATTCCATCGAAGAATGCCTTTGGTATGCACTTTCCGCGAAAATAAACTCTACCGTACCAACGTACGCCTACGAGTTCATTTTCGCGAAATCTGACTCAATTTTTCGCAGTCTGCCGGCGTGTAGACAAGTTTGTCTACACGCTTAGGGTGCGGCAAATCGCCGCACCCTGTATTGTTATGCCATTTTTGCTTTTTCGAGAGTTTCTATTATGTAATCCTCCACCACATCGTAAAGGGACGTGGGCGTTACCTTTCCCTGCTTTATTATCCGCACAAATTCCTCTATATCCGATTTTTTGTAGAATATATTGTTTATTTGCTTGGTTTCAACGGATTTGCCGCCGCCCTCGTAAACATTTATTTTCTCGACGCGTACCCCGTAGCTTTCAAGATCACTGTAACGCTCCGATATGCTCTGTACCACAATATAATAGCGCAGCTCCGCGTCATTTAGATATTCCTCTCCGCAGAATATACTTCTTTCCATTTCCAAATCCTCCCATTATTACATTCATGTTACTGTTTTATTTCAAAAAGATTATACAACAATTTCATTTGTGTGTCTATAGTAAAATATCGCGTAATTTTACATATTTCGTCAAAAATCGTTATTTTCCCATAAAAATAATGGCACATTTTGTCTTTTTTATAAATTTCTTAATATTTTTTATCGTTTTTTGACATACGAAACCCTTTAAAATCACACTTTATCAATATATGAAAATATTTCTTAAAATATTCTAAAAAAATTTCAAAGAAACTCTTGCCTTTTTGACAAAAATATATTATAATATATATGATGTGCTTTTGAGCGCAGTGTAATTATTGAACATTCGGCGATGAAGACCGAGCCTGTGCGATTTTGACCTGCGAACATTGTCAGATGGGGAACCAAGCAGCAATAAGCAGTGCTCAAGATGTGTTACAGTCACCTCGGTCGGAGCCAATTTTAAAGTACGCCTTTCGGGCGTTTTTTAACTTAATTCAGGAAGGGATATGCCATGGCGCATCAGGCGATTTACCGTAAATGGCGGCCGATGATATTTGAGGATATAATCGGTCAGGGTCATATTACGCAGACTTTAAAAAATCAAATTCTGACCGACAAGGTCGGTCACGCATATCTTTTCTGCGGAACTCGCGGAACAGGAAAAACCACCTGTGCAAAGGTGTTCTCCCGTGCGGTAAACTGCCTTAACAACCATAACGGCAGCCCCTGCAACGAATGTGAGATATGCAAGGGTATTATTGACGGTTCAATAATGGACGTTACCGAAATAGACGCCGCTTCAAACAACGGCGTTGACGATATAAGAGGGATAAAAGAGGATGTAAACTATGTTGCGTCCCTTGCCAAATATACGGTATATATTATAGACGAGGTGCATATGCTCTCGGGAGCAGCCTTCAACGCGCTGTTAAAAACGCTTGAGGAGCCGCCGGAGCACGTTATATTCATTCTTGCAACAACGGAACCCCACAAGGTTCCCCAAACGATACTGTCGCGGTGTCAGCGCTTTGACTTTAAGCGTATAAAAAATTCGGATATAATTGTAAGAATGAAGGAGATTGCCCACGGCGACGGGCTTACCGTAACGGACGATGCATATGAAATGCTTGCCGCTCTTGCCGACGGCTCAATGCGCGACGGCTTAAGCTATCTTGAACGCGTGGCGGGAGCCTGCACCGGCACTATAGGCGCAAAGGAAATTACCGCGGCTTTGGGACTTTCCGACGCGGACTCTGCCTTTGAAATGACGGACGCTCTTTGCGGGGGAAATGTGGACAGTATGCTCTCGGTAATGGATCGAGTGGTTTCGGACGGAAAGGATTTGAGGGTTTTTATAGATTCTCTCATAAAGCATTTGAGGGATTTGATGGTTGTGCAGGTAAGCTCCGACCCGGCATCCGCACTTCAGTGCGGAGCACAGCGGCTTGAAAGGCTTAAGGCACAGAGCAAAAAAATAACCTTTGAAAAGATTTCCCATGCGGTATCGGTGCTTTGTGAAGCACATTCCGAGGCAAAATGGGTAAAATCTCCCAGAGTGATATATGAGCTTGCGCTGATAAAGATTACAAAGCCGGAGCTTGACCGAACACCTCAGGCACTTATGGACAGGCTCAGCGCCATGGAACATAAAATAGAGCATGGCGTAAAGGCTGAGCCGGATGAGTCCCTTGCCGAGAGGGTTAAGCTTTTGGAGGACAGGCTAAAGGGTGTCAATGCTCCGATTGCCGAAACAGCTAAGGAGGAAAAGCCGGCTCCCAAGCCGAAGCGTGAAACCTTAAAGCGGCTTTATAATCCGATTCCGGAGGAAGAGTTAAACGGCGAAAATCCAATCGTTAAGGCGGCAAAAAACTGGAGCAACGCCGCAAAGGCAATAGTTGCCGATAATCCGCCGTTGGGTGCATTTTTGAGAAACCGCAGCATTACCATAGACAGGGACGGAATTATTCTGATTTACAAGCGTGACGAGGGCGTTGCCAGAAGCATTGTGACCTCGAAGCTTGCAAATATCCAAAAAAGCTTTGCAAAGTTCACCGGTCAAAGCTTTAAGATAAAGGTGGCGGTTGACGATGAGCTTTCGGAGGATAACTATATTGATTTTTGGAATCTTCCCGCCCCGGCAAAGGAGGCTAAGCAGCCTGACGAAAATGTCGATCCCCTTGACACGCTGACGGAAAATTTTCCGGAAATTGTCGATGTGACCGATGACCGGGAATTTTTGGAGCATAATTTCGAGGAGGACAGCTTCTCGCAGTCCAACTTCGGTGACAAGGAAGAATTTTTAGAACAGAAAGAAATGTCCGATGAGGACTAAAATATAAAGAAAGAGGTATTTAAAATGGGTAAATATAAGGGATTTTCAGGCTCCGGCATGAATAACAACACAAAGATGAGCAATGTTGTTAAGCAGGCTCAGAAGATGCAGGAGGAAATGGAAAGAGTTCAGAGCGAGATTGAGGAAAAGACCGTTGAAGCCACCGCAGGCGGCGGCGCGGTAACGGTTGTGGCATCGGGTAAAAAGGAAATTCTTTCCTTAAAGATTGACCCGGACGCCGTTGACCCCGAGGACGTTGAAACTCTTGAGGACCTTGTTATGGTTGCGGTGAATGACGCAATAAAGAAGGCTGACGAGATGATGGCAGAGGGCATGGGCGCAATCACCGGCGGACTTAACATTCCGGGACTGTTCTGATATGCACGCGGCATCAATAGAAACGCTTATCGAAAAATTCGCCCGCTTTCCCGGCATAGGCAGAAAAAGCGCGGAGCGCATGGCTTTTTACATTCTTGAAAGAATGTCCGAGGAGGACGCTTCACAAATGGCGTCCGCAATTTTAGATGCAAAAAAAAGCATACATTTCTGCTCACAGTGTCAAAATCTTACGGATATTGACCCTTGCAGAATATGCGGCTCCCAAAAGCGCGACCGTTCGGTCATATGCGTTGTGGAAAGCCCGGAGGATGTAAATGCGATAGAGCTTACAAACGAGTATAACGGTCTTTATCATGTGCTTCACGGCGCGCTTTCGCCGGTTGATGGGATAACGCCGGACGATATACGCATAAACGAGCTTTTATTAAGGCTTTCGGACACTGCGGTCAAGGAGGTCATTATGGCGACCAATCCCACCGTAAACGGTACTGCTACGGCAGTGTATATCTCAAAGCTGCTTGCTCCCTTTGACGTTAAGGTCACAAGGATAGCCCATGGTATTCCCATAGGCTCCGACCTTGAATATGCGGACAAGATTACACTTATAAAGGCTTTGGAAAACAGACAGATTATGTGATGAAAGGACGGACAGGGCATTGCCTTATCCGTCCTTTTGATATGTTATCTTTTTATATAAGTTACCGAGCCGCCGGGAACGACCATGCCGCCGTTTTCGGCATATGCTGCCTTGCCTTGGGAGTATATAACCTCACCCTCGATTATATAGCTTACGCGCTTTTTGTCCGCATGGGGATTTATGATTACATATACCGAGTCGGTATCGGTAAAGCGTCTGTATATAAAGGGGTATCCGTCATATTTTATAAATTCAATATCCGCCGTATTTGAAAGCGCGGGGTTTTGATTTCTTATTTCTATAAGCCGTTTTACCTCGCTTCTTAAGGAATTTTCGTCCTGCATCTGCTTGGATGCGCAGGGTCTGTCGCTGCTGTCGTCAAGGCGTATATAAAGCTTGTCCCCATCGGAAAAACCGGCGTTTTTGCTCTCGTCCCACTGCATGGGGCTTCTTGAGCCGGTTCTCTCATATCCGCCCTCAACCGAGGTTATACCGTCGAGGTATCTCATGCCTATTTCATCACCGTAATAGATAAAGGGTGCGCCGGGCATGGACAGCAAAAATGCAAACGCAAGCTTTAATTCGTCCTCGTTAAGCTTATGTGAAATACGCGCCATATCGTGATTTCCCGAGGGAATACAAATCATGCCCTTGCCGCCCGTTGATGCGCGGTAGCCCATATAGGCTCTTGTAAATTCGGATATATCTCCCTCGCCCTCATGGGAAAAATAGGGATGCTCACATCTGAAAAGGTCATTGTAATGACTGGGTCCGAAATGGAGCAGAAAATCCGCGTGAAATCCGCCTTCCAAGGATAATGACGGATCGCCCCACTCCGATATAATCATGGCTTCGGGATATTCCTCGTCAAGGAAACCGCGAAATTCCTGCCACAGCTTTATTGTGGCTCTTGCACAGTCGTCATTTTTTACCAAAGAGCCTGCCATATCAACTCTGAAGCCGTCACAGCCCATACCAAGCCAGAAACGCATAATATTCTTTATTTCCTCAACGGTTGAGCGTACCTCGGGCGAATTTACATCGCTCATCCATTTCTCTGTCGGATTGGCAAAGCCGTAATTTAAAGCCGGCTGCGAGGAGAAGAAGTTTAAAAGACAGCTTCCGTCTCTGTCGGATATGCCCCTAAGACTGCCGCCGACGCCTTGTATTCCTTCGCCGCCCTTCCAAACGCTGTCCGTCCAGATATATCTGCCGCTGTATTCGTTTTTCTCCGGCTTCATGGACTCCTTAAACCAGGGGTGCTCAACGGAGGTATGTCCGGGCACAAGGTCAAGAATTATGTGCATATCCATCTCATGCGCCTTATCAAACAGCGCCTTTAAATCCTCATTGGTACCATATCGGGGCGCAACCTTATAGTAATCCGCCACATCATACCCGGCATCGTTAAAGGGCGAAACAAAGCAGGGATTGAGCCACAGGGCATTGCAGCCAAGCTCCTTTATATAGTCAAGCTTTTCCGTGATACCGTTAATATCTCCGATACCGTCCCCGTTGGTATCGTTGAAGCTTTGAGGGTACACCTCATAAAAAATTGCATTTTCCAGCCATTTCGGCATAATAATCATATCCTTTCTTATATGTCTGTTGACATATTTATTATTTTATAATATAATATCACCATACCGGGTGGATTTACTAACATAATTTACTCAAAAAATAACACTATTTTATCTTTTCGGAGGTAATTGTATGAGCCACACTCTTAAGGAAAACAAAATTCATGGCAGCAGTGACTATCCCTTTGAGGTTTACCGTTTCGATGCAAGGCCGAATACGATAATAATATTGCCCCATTGGCACGGTGAGCTGGAGTTTTTGTACATAAAAAAAGGCGCTCTTTGCGTAAACATAAACGGTACGGAGTATACTGCATCTGAGGGCAGGCTGTGTATTATAAACAAAAACGAGCTTCATTCCATAGTAAGCGCCGGCGGCGACACCGAATATTATGCGGTTGTATTTTCGATAAGGCTTCTTTCATCGGGCATGGCGGACTATGTGCAGACAAGCTTTATAAATCCCATTGAACAGCGGAAGCTGATTTTTCCGAATATAACGGACATAACTCCCGCCATTTCCCAATGCTTTGATGAAATTATAAGGACTGATTCAGAAAGGCCCGAGCATTACCGGATAATAATAAAATCCGAGCTGTTTCGTCTGCTCTCCAATACCGCCGGACTTCTGCACGAAGCCCAAAGCTCCGCTTTTTCAAAAAACGAAGCGATTATGAAAAAAATCGTTCAGTATGTCAGTGAAAATTACGCCCGCGACATCGGCATAAGCGACACAGCCAAGCATGTAGGAATGAGCCGTAACTATTTTTGCAGATTTTTCTCCGAGAACTTCGGCGAGCCGTTCACCTCATATCTTAATCGAACACGGGTTGAGGCGGCGGCAAGACTGCTTATAGACGGCGGCAAAAACGTAACGGAGGCGGCGTTTGAGTGCGGATATAATAATCTGAGCTATTTCATAAAGCGTTTCAGGCAGGTAACGGGACTGAGCCCCAAGGAATTTAAGTGCCGCTTTGGCAAGGCTTAGCAAAAGTTTCATATTTTACAATAAATATGCCGAAATTACTGAGAAATCATTGACCGGAATGGGAAATTAAATTGAAAGGAGAATACAGATATGGGATTTTTGTTTGTGGGGCTCGGAGGTGCACTGGGTTCGGTGCTTCGTTATGCCATAAGCTTGATACCATATAAGCAAAGTTTTCCGCTGCTCACGCTTATAACAAATATATTGGGTGCGCTGCTTATAGGCTGTATAGCTGCGGCAGCGGCAAGGAAGCCGCTTGCGCAAAATGCCGTATTATTTCTGAAAACGGGATTATGCGGAGGATTTACCACCTTTTCCACATTTTCATTGGAAGCCTATACCCTTATGCAAAGCGGAAATCGTGTTGCCGCCGGGATTTATGCCGTATTGAGTGTTTTGGGATGCTTACTCGGAATATGGATAGGACAGGCGCTTTCAAAATTGCTTTTTTAAAACGGTTAAAGAAATACATTACGGATCCGGAGCAATAATAAGCTCCGGTCTTTTATTTGCCCGTATATATTCCACAAAATCCTTGGTGGTGTCAATATCGGACGGGATAAGCATACCGCAATGCGCCTTGTATGTATCTCCATGATAATCCGAGCCGCATGAAAGTCTGAGATCAAACTTATCCGCAAATGCTCTTACCCGGTTTTCGGCACAGGTACCGTAGAGCGGGTGGCAGTTTATTTCCGTACCGTCAATCATGGTACCGTCAACGGGCGTGGTATTCCGAAAGGGATGGGCATGGTAAATCAGTGCATTATTTGAATGTACAAAATCGCAAAGCTCCGGAAAAGTCATTTTATATAACTCAGAACTGCCTAAAATTATATCCTCCGTTAAGCCGTATATGGTGAAATCATTTTGGGGCATGCAATCAAGAGTAACCTCCACACCGAAAAACACCTTTATGCCGCGCGCCGTACCGTACTGCTTTGTAAGTGTGTATTCATCAACGTAGCGCTTGCGCCACTTGTCGAAGGGCTCATGTATTTGCGCGCTTTTATAATGATTGGTCAATACCATACCGTCTACATTGTCATTTATACAAACATCTATCATTTCTTTGGCGGAAATTCGGCTGCACAGGCTTATGCCCGACGTATGGGTATGGGCATCTATCAATATTTTGCTGCTTTCTTGTTTCATGGTTGTGGTCCTTTCCGTAAAGTTCGCTACTATTATATCACAAAAATCCCATAAAATCAATGCCTTTGCGATTTAAAAATGAGGTTGATAATATCTTAATTCTGTGTTATACTTAAAGCAAGGACAAAAAGCAGGATTTTTGGAGAAGTGATTATGAAAATTTTATATATTGACTGTAATATGGGCGCTGCCGGCGATATGCTTATGTCGGCACTTTCGGAGCTTCATCCAAGCCCCGATGATTTTTTAAAACGCCTGACGGCTCTTAATATTCCGGGAGTTAGGGTCAAGAGAAGTAAATCTGTAAAATGCGGTGTCAGCGGGACGCATATGGATATTTCCGTCCATGGACACTGCGAAAATGAGGGTGTTAAGCATCATCATCACACCGGTATGCATGAGATTGAACATATTATCGCCGATTTTGACCTGCCCCAAAAGGCGAAAAACGATATTTGGTCCGTTTATCGGCTTATTGCCGATGCGGAAAGCCATGCCCACGGCGTACCTGTAAGTCAAGTACATTTTCATGAGGTGGGGAGTATGGACGCGGTGGCTGATATTACGGGCGTTTGCATGCTGATAAACGAACTCGCACCGAAAAAGATTATTTCCTCGCCTGTTCATGTGGGATGCGGACAGGTAAAATGCGCTCACGGAATACTGCCCGTACCGGCACCGGCGACTGCGTATATCTTAAAGGGCGTACCGACCTATGGAGGAAGTATCAGGGGAGAGCTGTGTACACCTACGGGAGCGGCATTATTAAAATATTTTGCGGATTGCTTCGGGGATATGCCGGTTATGAAAGTATCAGCCATAGGTTACGGCATGGGCAGTAATGATTTTGAGAGGGCAAATTGTCTGCGCGCCCTGCTTGGAGAAAGTCTGATTTAATAAATCTGCACAAAAAAATCATATTTAAAGTCCAAAAATATACCATAATATAAAAAATAAAATTTTTTGAGATATTATATTGACAAAATAGGTTAGTCATGTTAAACTAACCTGTAGAGGTTAGGGAATACTAACCATAATTTTTTGAAATTCGGTTAGTTTAAACTAACGGAATGGAGGTTAAATATGATGCCGCTGTCGCTTGCAGATGTGGGGGAAGAAAACACCATTAAGAAGGTCGGTGGAAATCCACAGGTAAAAAAACACCTTGAAAATCTCGGTTTTATTGTAGGCGGAAATGTCAAGGTAATCAGTACATTAGGGGGGAATGTAATCGTAAATGTCAAAGAAACGCGTGTTGCCATAAGCAAAGAAATGGCAATGAAAATTATGGTCTGAAATTTTTTGGGAAGGAAGAATGTCATGAAAACATTAAAAGAGGCAAAAATAGGTGATACGGTTAAGGTTGTAAAGCTTAACGGCGAAGGTGCCGTAAAGCGCAGAATTATGGACATGGGTATCACAAAAGGGGTAGAGGTGCATATCCGTAAGGCTGCGCCGCTGGGCGATCCTATCGAGGTGACTGTTCGCGGTTATGAACTGTCGCTGCGCAAGGCGGACGCTGAAATGATAGAAATTGAATAATTTTTTGATATTGGGTTAGTTGTAACTAATATGAAAGTGAGGAATTAACAATGAATTTAAGAATTGCCCTTGCGGGTAACCCTAACAGCGGTAAAACAACGCTGTTTAATGCGCTGACCGGCTCTAACCAGTTTGTGGGAAACTGGCCGGGTGTAACGGTTGAAAAGAAGGAAGGAAAGCTTAAAAAGCATGACGGTGTTACTATTTGCGACCTTCCGGGTATTTATTCTTTATCTCCCTACACATTGGAGGAGGTAGTGGCGAGAAACTATCTTATCGGAGAAAGACCTGACGCGATACTTAACATTGTAGACGGAACAAACCTTGAAAGAAACCTTTATCTTACCACACAGCTTACCGAGCTTGGAATTCCGGTTGTTGTTGCAATCAACATGATGGATATTGTAAAAAAGAACGGCGATAAAATAAACATAACGGAGCTGTCGCGGGAGCTGGGCTGTAAAATAGTTGAAATATCAGCCTTAAAGGGAGCAGGAATTAAGGAGGCTGCCGAAGCGGCGATTGAGGCGGCAAAGAACGGAAAAACAGTTCCCATGCATACATTTTCGGGAGCGGTGGAGCATGCAATAGCCCATATCGAGGAAGCGGTGCTTCATTCCATGCCGGAGGAGCAGCAGAGATGGTATGCCATAAAAATCTTTGAACGGGATGAAAAGGCGATGCAGTCGCTTAATATTGAAGAACAAATTCTTTCCCATATCGAAAAGGACATAAAGGCGGCGGAAACGGAGCTTGACGATGACGCGGAAAGTATCATTACAAATGAAAGATACATTTATATCGCACAGCTTATGAAGGGCTGTTATAAAAAGAAGAATGCGGGAAAGCTTTCAACTTCCGATAAAATCGATAAGATTGTAACTAACCGTTGGCTTGGACTTCCGATTTTTGCGGTTATAATGTTTTTGGTTTATTACATATCGATGATTTCGATAGGCTCTATGGCAACGGATTGGGCAAACGACGGGCTTTTCGGTGACGGCTGGCATTTATTCGGCATTGGTTCGTCCGAGTATTCCGAGGCCGCCGATGAATTTTTAGAGGCATCGCAGATTGTAACCGGATATATTGAATACGCAGCCGAAAATGACGTTGATACCGAAGCGGCTGAAGCAGCACTTGATACGGAAGCCGAGGATTTTAATGCAGATACTGCAAAATCCGCGCTGACTGCATTTATAGAGAGCGCAAAGAATATTGACGAGGTGACTTATACGGTCGTTGATGAGGAAACAATGGCGGATGAGGAGGTTACGGCGTCATATGAAGATTTGCTTGCAGCAGCTGACATCTACGATAAATATGAATATGCAGGGCCTGACCCTGCCGATTACGGCGTATGGATTTTGGGTATTCCGGTTTTGGCGGAAAACGGCTTGAATGCAATAAACTGTGCAGATTGGCTCAGCGGGCTTATACTTGACGGTATTATAGCCGGTGTGGGTGCGGTCCTTGGTTTTGTGCCGCAGATGCTTGTGCTGTTCTTGCTGCTTGCGTTTTTGGAAGCGTGCGGATATATGGCGCGTATTGCCTTTGTTCTGGACAGAGTATTCAGAAAGTTCGGACTGTCGGGCAAATCCTTTATTCCGATGCTTATAGGTACCGGCTGCGGAGTTCCGGGGGTTATGGCGTCGAGAACTATTGAAAATGACCGCGACAGAAAAATGACGATTATGACAACCACATTTATTCCCTGCGGCGCAAAGGTTCCCTTTATTGCGATGATTGCCGGAGCAATTTTCGGCGGCTCGGCATGGGTTGCGACTTCGGCGTATTTTGTGGGCATGGCATCGATTATCATATCGGGTATTATGCTTAAAAAGACAAAAATGTTTGCGGGTGACCCGGCACCGTTTGTTATGGAGCTGCCGGCCTATCATATGCCAACGTTGATAAATGTCCTTCGCAGTATGTGGGAGCGGGGCTGGTCATTTATAAAGAAAGCGGGAACAATTATTCTTCTTTCCACGATTGCGGTTTGGTTTACCACCTATTTCGGCTTCGTTGACGGACATTTTACCATGCTTGCCGAGGAGCAGATAGATTCAAGCATACTGGCGGTTATCGGAAACGCGATTGCATGGATATTCGCACCTTTAGGCTGGGGCAGGTGGCAGGCGGCGGTTGCGTCCATTACGGGACTTGTGGCAAAGGAAAACATTGTCGGTACAATGGGTATTCTCTACGGCGGAAGCACAACGGTATACGGCAATCTTGCAAATGCCTTTACGCCTGTTACGGGATATTCGTTCCTTGTGTTTAATCTTTTGTGCGCTCCGTGCTTTGCGGCAATCGGCGCTATCAAGCGTGAGATGAACAATGCGAAGTGGACTTGGTTTGCGATAGGTTATCAATGCGTATTTGCTTATGCGGCGGCACTTATGGTAAATCAGTTCGGGCTGCTGTTTAGTGGAAATGTAAATGTAATCGGTCTGATATTTGCACTGGCGGTGATGGCGGTTATAATTTATATGCTCTTTAAGCCCCACAAGGAGCCGGGAAAGCTTAAAGCGAAAGCTGTTTTTTAAGGAAAAGAGTGGGGGGCAAAATAGTGCAGAATGAATAAGAGGCTGTTGCAGTTTTGAACAGCCTCTCCTTTACATTTAATTATTCAACAGTAACCGATTTTGCCAGGTTTCTCGGCTTGTCAATGTCGCAGCCCTTTAGGGAGGCTACATAATAGCCGAACAGCTGCAGCGGTACTACGCTTAATGACGGCAGCAGCATTTCATCGGTGTCGGGAACGGTAATAACATGATCCGCAACCTCGCTCATGTAGGTTTGACTCTCGGTTGTCAAACCGATTACCACAGCACCCCTTGCTTTTACTTCTTTAACATTTGAAACGGTTTTGTCAAACAGCTCCCGTCCCGTTGCAAGAGCCACAACAAGCGTTCCGCTCTCGATAAGGGAAATTGTTCCGTGCTTAAGCTCGCCCGCGGCGTATGCCTCGGAGTGAATGTATGATATTTCCTTAAGCTTTAAGGAGCCCTCTAATGAAACCGCATAATCAAGGTTTCTTCCTATAAAGAATATCGACTGTGAATTAAAGAACAGCGATGCAAGGTACTGTACCTTATCCTTCTGCTTTATAATTTCCGCTACCTGGTCGGGAAGGGCTTCTATCTGTTCTATAAGCTTTTTATACTGACCCGAGGTTACCATGCCCAGTTTATCCGCCATGTACAGCGATATTAAATACATAACCGCAAGCTGAGTGCTGTAAGCCTTTGTTGTTGCAACGGCGATTTCGGGACCTGCCCAGGTGTATATAACATCATCTGAGGCATTGGCTATTGCGCTGCCCACAACGTTTACTATGGAAAGTATTCTTGCGCCCTTGCTCTTTGCCTCCTTTAAAGCCGCCAGTGTGTCCGCGGTTTCTCCGGACTGGGAAATAACGATAACAAGGTCGTTTTTGCCCACTATGGGATCACAGTAACGAAATTCCGAAGCCACCTGCACCTCAACGGGAATTCGGCACATTTTCTCAATTGCATATTTGCCCACAACTCCCACATGGTAGGCACTTCCGCAGGCAACTATAAAAATCTTTTTGATTGCTTTTATATCGGCGGCTGTCAGGGAAATATCGTCAAGAACAATTCTTCCGTCCTTAATTCTCGGACTGATGGTATCTCTTAACGCCTTGGGCTGTTCCTCGATTTCTTTCATCATAAAATGCTCGTAACCGCCCTTTTCCGCAGCGCTTACGTCCCAGTTTACGGTGAATACTTCCTTTTCAACCTCTTCCTTGTCGGTGTTGTACACCTTTACGCCGTCGCTTTTTAATATGACTATTTCATTATCCTCAAGATAATATATATTTCTT
The DNA here is from genome assembly GCA_029226975.1 of Clostridiales bacterium. Lineage (GTDB taxonomy): Bacteria > Bacillota > Clostridia > UBA1381 > UBA1381 > Ornithomonoglobus_A. The sequence continues at coordinate 32,658 of JAQXZB010000096.1, forward strand.
GTATGATTAAGTATGGCGGTAACATCCGAAGCGATAAAATTCTCGCCCTCGCCAAGACCGATAATCATGGGGCTTGCCTTTCTTACCGCAACAAACTGATCCGGGTAATCCGCGCACAGCACACCTATGGCATATGAGCCTTCAACCCGGTTTATTACCTTAATCATCGCGTCTATAATATCCCCGTTATAGTAATATTCAAACAAATGAGCAATGACCTCCGTATCGGTTTCCGATTTAAACTCAAAGCCCTTGCTTATAAGCTTTTCCTTAAGGGAAATGTAATTTTCTATAATTCCGTTATGTACAACGCTGAAGCGTCCGTCCATGGAAACATGGGGGTGGGAGTTAATGTCCGACGGCTCGCCGTGAGTTGCCCATCTGGTGTGACCTATTCCGACCGTTCCGGGAACATTTTTACCCTCATCTGTAAGCTCCGACAATACGGCAAGACGGCCCTTAGCCTTTGCAACGTCAATCTTTCCGTCGTTTAGGGTGGCAATTCCCGCACTGTCATAGCCTCTGTATTCAAGCTTTGCCAATCCGTCAAGAAGAATGGGCGCAGCCTGCTTTTGTCCTATATAACCAACAATACCGCACATAGTATATACCTCCAGTTTAATTTCTTAAAGTACATTATAGCATAGAAAGTGTAAAAATTCAACTGTAGTTATTAAATTGTAATAAAATGTTCGTATTTTTTTTGGTATCGGAGGATTTTGTGTGCATATTTTTCTTTACAAACTCACAAAAAGGGTATATAATAAGTATAGCTGTGATTTTTTGGAAAGGAGTTAATTTGTCATAAGTATGGATAAAATATTAAAGGATGTGTCTATGGCGCACAGAATAGTGGTTAAGGTGGGAACTTCAACCCTCACATACGATACGGGAAAGCTTAACCTTAAGCGCATAGACCGTATGGCAATGATTTTAAGTGATTTGAGAAACAGGGGAAAGGAAATAATTCTCGTTTCCTCCGGAGCAATAGGCGTGGCGGTGGGAAAGCTTGGTCTTTCAAAAAAGCCTGAGGACACAAAGGGTAAGCAGGCGGCTGCGGCGGTAGGACAGTGTGAGCTTATGTATCTTTACGATAAAATGTTTTCGGAGTACAACAATACTGTGGCTCAAATTCTTTTGACTAAGGATGATATAGATATTCCCAGGCGTAAGAGAAATACGCAAAACACCATAAATGCACTGTTGGATATGGGAATAATTCCGGTCGTTAATGAAAATGATACGGTGGCGGTTGACGAGATTGAGATAGGCGATAACGATACGCTTTCGGCTCATGTGGCGGAGCTGGTGGACGCGGATTTGCTGGTGCTGTTTTCGGATATTGACGGCTTGTTTTCCGCAGACCCCAGAAAAAATCGTGACGCGCGGCTTTTGCCGATTGTATACGATATAGACTCGGTGCGCCAAAGCGCGGGCGATGCGGGAACGTCAATGGGCACCGGCGGCATGGTTACAAAGCTTGACGCGGCGCAGATTGCCTCGGAAGCTGGAATACACATGATAATAGCAAACGGCGCGGACATGGACATTATGTATGACATTTTGGAGGCAAAGGAAATAAGGGGTACGCTGTTTGTATCAAAGAATTTCAGAAATATCGATTAAAGAGGTGGTAAATATGCGAGAGGAGCTTATAAAAAAGGGTGAGCTTGCCCGCAATGCGGCATTTGGAATGATGAGCGTTTCGACCGAGGTGAAAAACAAAGCCCTCGAAGCTATTGAAAAGGCTTTGGTTGAACACTCTGCCGAAATTATGGCGGCAAACAGGACGGATATAGAAAATGCCGTAAAAAACGGAACAAGACAGGCAATGATAGACAGGCTTCGTCTTGACGAGGACAGAATAAGGGGCATTGCCGAGGGCGTAAGGCAGGTGCGTGAGCTTGATGATCCCATAGGCAAAACGGTGGGGAAGTGGACGCGCCCCAACGGTCTTGAAATTTCGCAGGTCAGAGTGCCTATGGGCGTTATTGCAATAATATATGAAGCCCGTCCCAATGTGACGGTTGACGCGGCGGTGCTGTGTTTAAAAGCGTCAAACGCGTGTATACTGCGTGGCGGAAGCGACGCTTTAAATTCCAATCTTGCGATTATGAAAATTATGCAGGAAGCGGCATATGCCGAGGGAATACCCGAGGGAACGCTTAATATAATTGAAGACACAAGCCGCGAAACGGCAGCCGAGCTTATGAAAATGAACGGCTATATCGATTTGCTCATACCCAGAGGGGGAAAGGGGCTTATAAGAAGTGTTGTCGAAAATGCAACTGTGCCGGTGGTTGAAACGGCGGCGGGAAACTGCCATGTTTACGTTGATGGGGACGCGGATTTGGAAATGGCAAAGAAAATTGTCCTAAACGCCAAGGTGCAAAGACCGTCTGTGTGCAATGCCGCGGAAACGCTGCTTATAGACAGAAAAATCGCAAAGGTATTTGTGCCTGAAATATTTGCGGCTCTTGAGGACAAGGGAGTGGAGATAAGAGCGGACGAGGAAAGCAGGAGCATATACGGCAGTGCAAAGACCGCAAGCGATGAGGACTACTATACGGAATACAATGATTATATCATGGCTGTGAAAATAGTTGACGGCGTTTGTGAAGCAATTGCCCATATAAACAAGTACAATACAAAGCATTCCGAAGCAATCGTAACCGAGAACAAGGAAACGGCAAAGCGATTCCTTAATGAAGTTGACGCGGCGGCGGTATATGTAAACGCTTCCACCCGATTTACCGATGGCTTTGAGTTCGGATTTGGTGCGGAAATAGGAATAAGCACCCAGAAAATGCACGCAAGAGGTCCCATGGGTCTTGAAGCCCTGACCTCGGTAAAATACAGTATTACGGGAAACGGACAGATACGGGAATAAAAACAGAAAAAACTCTTGAAACAAACCGATTTCAAGAGTTTTTTGTTTCACCAGGGTATATTATTGGTGTAATAGGCAATATTCCACCAAATATTAAGTCCCGCGCCTGCCGCAAAGGGCAGTGCGTTTAGGTATGATATTTTGCCCTTTGCCCCAAAAACAACAGCAAGATAAATAAAGGGCAGTATGTCATTTGTATAGCGGTTGCCTATGTGGGAGCCGCCCATGGTCTTGTGCAGGGCAATAAAAACCAGGTGGCATATAAAGCATATCAATATTATTGAAAGCATTGCCCTGTCTTTGCCCTTTATAAAGCCCTTTAGGGTATAGCAGACATAGGATATGAATATGGGGCTTGCAATAAATATGCAGAAGCCCTCGGCGGTGAAAAAGTTGATTTTTCCGTTTTCAAAGGGCAGCCGCCAAAAATGCGGGAAGTTGGTTTTAAAATAAGCAATATTAAACTGCCCGGTCGAAACCCGCGTAAATTCCGGAAGATAATTGTGTCCGAATTCCGTTATTGAGCCGAAACGGGCGTAATTTAAGACCATATACGATACCGCAATCAAAAACGGTGCAATCAGACACTTTATATTCTTTTTAAGCATTTCCATGGGCGTATCCTCGGGGGAGAGCGCCTTTTTTTCACGATAAATCAGATACAGAAGCAGCACAATATAAATCGCCTGAAAGGGTCTGCATCCGACCGCACATGCCCAAAAGGTAAGCGAAAGCCCCGCCTTTCCCTTTACGGCGAAGTAAAGTGCCGCCATGGAAAGGGTAAAGGCAAGATTTTGCGCAATAAACCATACCCATGCGTTTGCGGCGCAAAAAAGCCAGTTTGAGCCGATTGTCACAAATAAAGCCATGAGCAGGGCAATGGGACGGCTTTTTATAAAATGCCTTGCTGTCATAAGGGCAAAGACCACGCCCGTAAGCGAGGAGGCAAAGGCTATAAAGCCGTCGCCCCGGTCAATGCCCAAAAGGGCAAAGGGCAGCATAAGGTATGAGGGAAAGGGCGGAAAGCTTACATAATATTTGCCGCCAAATATGGCAAGCTCCAAATACTCATAATTTCTGCCCAAATCCAACCGACCCTCAAGCCATGACTTTGCCTGAAGCATATAGGAATTATACGGATTTTGACTCCAAAACCACTGCCCGGTGCGCGACCATATTATAACAAAAAGCACCGCCGTTATAAGCACTGCCGCCGCGTAAAGGGAAAATTCGGCGTATTTTGACTTTTTCATCATACGTTGAACCTAAAGAGAACAACATCTCCGTCCTCCATGACATATTCCTTGCCCTCGCTTCTTACAAGACCCTTTTCCTTTGCCGCCGCCATTGAGCCGCAGTCTATGAGGTCATTGTAATGAACTACCTCCGCGCGGATAAAGCCCCGCTCAAAGTCGGTGTGTATCTTTCCGGCAGCCTGGGGAGCCTTTGTGCCCTTGGTTATTGTCCAGGCCCTTACCTCCGGCTCTCCGGCGGTAAGATAGCTTATAAGCCCAAGGAGAGTGTAGCTTGCTTTAATAAGCCTGTCAAGCCCGGATTCGCTCATGCCCAGTTCCTCTAAGAACATTTCGCGCTCCTCGCCCTCAAGCTGTGAGATTTCCTCCTCGATTTTTGCCGAAACGGGCATTACCTGAGAATTTTCACCGGCAGCAAATTCCTTTACCCGGTTTACAAATTCGTTGTTTTCTATGCCCTTTGAAAAATCGTCCTCCGCAACGTTTGCCGCGTAAATTACGGGCTTCATGGTTATTAAGAAAACGTCCTTCATAACCGCAAGCTCGTCCTCGCTGTAGCCGGCTGTTCTGGCGGGCTTGCCCTCCTCCATATGCGCCTTTACGCGCTCGAACAGCTCAAGTTCTGCGGCAAGGGATTTGTCACCCTTCATTGCCTTTTTCGTTCTGTCAATGCGTCTTTCGAGCATTTCAAGATCGGAGAAGATAAGCTCTAAATTGATTGTTTCGATGTCGCGTATGGGGTCTATGGAACCGTCAACATGGGTTATGTTGGTGTCCTCAAAGCAGCGTACAACATGAACTATGGCGTCCACCTCTCTTATATGCGAGAGGAATTTGTTTCCCAGTCCCTCGCCCTTTGACGCGCCCTTTACAAGACCCGCAATATCCACAAATTCAATATAGGCATGAGTAACCTTTTTGGGATTATACATTTTTGCAAGTGTGTCAAGCCTTTCGTCGGGAACATCCACTATTCCGACATTGGGCTCTATTGTGCAGAACGGGTAATTGGCCGATTCTGCGCCCGCCTGAGTTATGGCGTTGAATAAAGTTGATTTGCCTACATTGGGCAATCCTACAATTCCGAGTTTCATTATGATTCGTCCTTTCGGTTAATACTGAAATATTAAACAAACTTTTCCAAATTATGAACGCTTTGTAAAATATCACATATTACATTATACAACAATTAAAAAAATTTCGCAATAGTCTTTAAAATTTTTTTTAAATGTGTTATAATACAAAAAAAGGAGGTAATAGCCATGGCTAACAATAAGGTTTTAATAGTTGATGATGATGAGCATATCGTGGAGCTTATAAAGCTGTATCTGGAAAAGGAGGGCTTTGCGACCGCGGCGGCTTATAACGGAGTGCAGGCGGTGGAGAAATTCAAGTCCGAAGCACCGTCAATTGTCATACTGGACGTGATGATGCCGGAGATGGACGGTATGCAGGTGTGCAGGGAAATACGGCGCGTGAGCAATATTCCCATAATCATGCTTACCGCAAAGGGTGAAACCTTTGATAAGGTACTGGGACTTGAAATGGGCGCCGATGACTATATGGTAAAGCCCTTTGAAACAAAGGAGCTTGTGGCAAGAGTAAAGGCGGTGCTTAGAAGAACCGAAACCAAGGAAACCAATTCCGACAAGGAGATAGTTTTCCCCAAGCTTACAATAAATCTTTCCAATTATGAGCTTAAAATTGAGGGCAAAATAATCGAAATACCGCCCAAGGAGCTGGAGCTTTTGTATTTTCTTGCGTCAAATCCCAACAGGGTGTTTACAAGAGAACAGCTGTTGGAGGAGGTATGGGGCTTTGATTATTTCGGCGACTCCCGTACCGTTGACGTGCATATAAAGCGACTCAGAGAAAAGCTTGAGGGCGTTGAGGCAAACTGGCAGCTTAAGACCGTTTGGGGTGTAGGCTATAAGTTTGAGGTCAGATAATGGGTATTTTTAAAAGGCTGCGCCGCTCGTATATCATAATTACAGCTGTGCTTGTTGCCGTATTTGCAACGATGTTTTCGTTTTACCTTAGGTACTATACCATTAACACCCAGGCGGATATGGTCAGAGCCGCGGCAAGTGCGGTTGAACGCTGGACGGGCGGTATGCATATTGAGGAAAATGACATAAGGGCGCGGACTGCTTTTAAAATGACGCTTAATGAGTGGAAGGACCTGCTTCATGCGGATATTGTGATTTTTAACAACAACGGACAGCGCACCGAGGCAACCGCCGATATAAGCGGCATATCAGAGCAGTACCTAAAAAGCGTAAGCGAGGGCAAGGTTGTAAAGACCATATGTCATATAGACGGTCTTGATGATGACAAGATGTATCTTCTTATAGGGATGCCCATATATTATCAAAACACCATAATAGGCTCGTCCTTCTATGTAAGCGGCATACCGGTTATATATAAAACCGCAACGGAACTGACGGTAATGTTCATTATAGCCGGCTTGATTACGCTTGCTCTTGCGGCTGTGATGGTATACACTCAGTCAAAGAAAATTTCAAGACCGATAATAATGATAAACGATGCCGTAAGGGATATTGCGGCGGGGAATTTCTCGGAGAGAGTGCCTGTGGAGTCAAATGACGAGATAGGACAGCTTGCGTCAAGCTTTAATTTCATGGCGGAAAACTTAGGAAAGATGGAAGAGAAAAACAACACCTTCGTAAGCGATGTTTCCCATGAGCTTCGTACTCCGATGACGAGTATATCGGGCTTTATAGAGGGTATTTTGGACGGAACGATACCCAAGGACAAGGAGGAGTATTATTTAAAAATAGTCCTCGACGAAACAAGGCGTCTTACAAAGTTTGTAAATGATACATTGGAAATGTCCAAGATGTCCACAAAGAACTATCAGCTCGATATTGACCAGTTTGATATAAATGAGCTTGTAAGAACCTGCATAATATCTTTAGAAAGCCGCATTGAGGAAAAAAATTTAGAGCTTAACGTGGATTTTAAGCATGAGGTGTTAAATGTTCTTGCGGATAAGGACTCCATAAAGCGGGTAATCCTAAATATTATGGACAATGCAATAAAATTCAGTTATCCCAATACAACCATCGGAATATCCGTATGGACGGAGAGGGGAAAGGCATATGTTTGCATAGGCAACTTCGGCGACGGTATAGACAGCGCGGATTTGAGCAATGTATTCGAGAGATATTATAAAACCGACAGGTCCAGAAAAAACGAAAAGAGCGGCGCGGGACTGGGGCTGTCCATGGTTAAAAACATACTCGTACTGCATAAGCAGTCCATCTGGGTTGAGAGTGTGGATACAAAGGAAGGCTCCAATGCAAAATATACAAAATTTACTTTTACTTTGGAAAAAGCTTAAAAAACTATTGACTAAGACCCGTAATGGGTGTAAAATATATTAAGATAAACACATTTAGGAGGTATTCTCATGGCAGAACTACGTTGGAACCCGCTTATAAAGGATTGGGTTATGATTGCATCACACAGACAAAACAGACCCCAGATGCCCAAGGACTGGTGTCCGTTTTGCCCCGGCTCGGGCAAGGTGCCGGATAATTTTACGGTATATAAATACGATAATGACTTCCCGGCATTGTCCCAGGACCCGCCAAAGCCCGATGATGTTGAAACAAGATTATACAAGACAAAGCCCTCATACGGCAAATGCGAGGTAATATTATACTCGCCGGAGCATACGGTAACGCTGCCGGAGCTGCCTGTTGACCATATAAGAGAGCTTGTGGATTTGTGGACGGAAAGATTTGTTGAAATCTCAAAGGATGAAAACATTAAGTATGTGTTCATATTTGAAAACCGAGGCGATGTTGTGGGCGTAACAATGCCGCATCCTCATGGACAGATTTACGGCTATTCCGTAATCCCCAAGAAGATCGAGTTAGAGCTTGACTCATGCAGGGAGCATAAAGAGGAAACCGGCAGATGCCTTATCTGCGATATGATAGAGGACGAAAAGCAATCAGGGGACAGAATTATTTTTGAAAATGACGATTTTGTTGTATTTTTGCCTTTCTACTGCGAATACCCCTATGGTATCTACATAGCCGCAAAGCGTCATATTCAAAATCTTACCGAAATGACCGACAAGGAAAAGAACAGCCTTGCAAAAACTCTTAAAGAGGCGGCAGGTACACTGGATTCGCTCTTTGACTATGCGTTCCCGTATATGATGTGTATGTACCAAAACCCGGTAAACGGCGAGGATACCTCGGAGTATTACCATTTCCATATAGCCTTCTATCCGCCCATGAGAAGCGCGGACAAGGTTAAGTTCAATGCGTCATCGGAAACCGGAGCATGGGCTCACTGCAACCCGACCGCACCTGAGGAAAAGGCTAAGGAGCTAAGAGCAGCTCACGAAAAATTCCTTAAAAAAACAGATAAATAATCAAAAAAAAATAAAAGGGGCTGTTAAAAAAGTCCCCAAATAGTGAAAAGGAATCTCAAAATGGGATTCCTTTTCTGCATATTTCTTTAAATCTATATAGAATATGGTTTTTTGAAATCAAAACAAAGCCCATCGTTTTAAGGACTCAAATTTTAAAAAATATTGATAGTTTAGGCTGCTGTTTTTGCAAGCCGTTGTTTTTTCATATGGTATTTGTATAGGTTAAAACCACAACAAATTGTCATAAACTCAAAATTTACAGATTTTAACCCACGTCTGTGTATCCGTTCGTACCCTCTATCACTTTTGATTACTCCATATGTTCCTTCGGATTGAATACTTCTATTCATTCTGAGCAGTGCCCCGTGGATACAGTTTAAGTTATTTAAAACTTCTATGTGAAAACTTGTTAATTCTTCATTCATACGGATAATTCTGTTTTTCTCACTTTTATGACATTGACTTCGATATTCACATCCACTGCAATCTTCACATTGATAGTATTCTTCAGTTCTTCCAAATTTATTGCCTTTAATTGGTCTGT
>JAQXZB010000097.1 GCA_029226975.1 Clostridiales bacterium
CATAGGAAAGACGGACGAGGGATATCCTTTTTTTGTCGGCGGGGCTGTGCCCGGAGATGTTGTCAGTGCACAAATCACAAAGATTAACAAAACATATGGCTTTGCAAAGATAAAAAGAATCATAACACCATCGGAACGCAGAACTGTGCCGAAGTGCGCTTTTTTTGAAAAATGCGGCGGCTGTTCAATAATGCACGCCGATTATGAACTTCAGCTTGAAATCAAGAAAAACCTTGTGTCGTCAAATCTTGCAAAAATAGGCGGCTATGAGGTTGGTTCGTATGACTATGAAGGTATTGTCGGTGCAGACAAAATTTTCGGTTACAGAAATAAGGCTCAGTTTCCCGTGGGGACTAGCGGTAGAGCGGTTTGCGGTTTTTATGAAAAATCCAGTCATAATCTTGTGCCATGCACAGAGTGTCTTATTCAGGATGAAGCAATAAATATCACCGCACGCATAATTATGGATTTTGTAAATAAATATTCGCTCACAGTGTATAACGAGAAAAAACATTCCGGCATTGTTCGCCACATATATGTAAGAACCGGTGCGGACAATTCTGTAATGGCTGTTATTGTGACAAACAGCCGCACAAAAATAGAGCATGCCTATGAACTTGCGCAAATGCTTTTGCGTGAAGTCAATCTCAAAAGTCTTGTGCAGAATGTGAACACTGCAAAAGGTAATGTTATATTGGGAAAAGAAAACATTTTACTTTGGGGTGAGCAAAACATAACTGCGTCTGTCGGAAATATTGAGTATGTCATGTCGCCAAACAGTTTTTTTCAGGTGAACTACGAACAGATGTATAAACTTTATTCAAAGGCTAAGGAATACGCCGCCCTCACCGGAACGGAAACCATTTTTGACCTTTATTGCGGAGTCGGCAGCATATCTCTTTTCATGGCAGATTGCGCCGCCGAGGTTATTGGCGTTGAAATTGTTGAACCTGCCGTGAAAAATGCCGTTCTTAATGCAAAACTCAACGGTATAACTAACGCAAAGTTTTATTGCGGAGATTGTCCTCAGGTCGTTTCAAAACTTGTTTCCGATGGGTTGCGTGCAGATGTCGTTGTTGTTGACCCTCCCAGAAAAGGCTGCGATGAACGAACGCTTGATTTAATAAAAGAAATTTCGCCGAGTAGGGTGGTTTATGTTTCGTGCAACAGCAGCACCCTTGCAAGAGATGTTAAAATTCTGCGTAATTGCGGATATGTCGTAAAAAAGTGCTGTGCCGTTGATATGTTTCCGCAAAGTATGCATGTGGAGACGGTATGTTTGATGTCAAGGAAAGATAAATAAGAACTTTAAAGGGGGTATGAAAAGTGAAAAAGATACCTTTTGTTTTGATGATACTTTTTACCGTATTGTTAAACACATATGCAGTATCGGCACAAACTGCTGTTTTACGGGAGAAAGATGCGGTTCCGACCGTAAAAACGGCAGTGCAAAAATACGGCAATTACTCAACAGGCACCGTGAAATTAACCGCTATGCCTGATTCTTGTCATATTATAATAGCCCAATATAATAACAACAGATTCATCAATGCGGAGGTCAGAATATCAATATCGCCCGACTGGCGTAAATCGGGAGATGGATACATATATTTTACTACGCTTCCCTTAAGAGGAACATGCTTTATTCCGGCAGCAGTGAGTGCTTCGGAAATCATGGACAATTCAAGCTCCTGCTTTGATTCCCGTACTATTGCCTTTTCATAGCACTGCCTGAATTTATGCATTGTTTCCGGCTCCCGTTCTGTATGAGGAAGAGCTGTGTAAGCAAGGTTTTCAACCTGCTCCTCCTTGGCATAGGCAAATAACCCGGCTAAGCTGATATTATCGGGTATATTATCAGCCTTTTTATTATGAACGGCGCATTTTAATAAATGCAGCAGATACTTTTGTATGGAATTCATGTAAATACCTCCGGTGTGGTTTTAATTTATTCTATCATATATTTGCCGAAAAGTAAAGAAAACCCCCTTGAATTATATTTTTGTATATCGTATAATGTGTATAATGACTAATTGTTACAGGAGGAATATCTATGGAACCGAAACTGAAATCAAGCAGTGTAATAAAAAGATACGAACATAATCCGATTTTATCGGATAAGGATATACCTTATCCGGCAAATCTGATATTTAACGCGGGTGTGGCAAAATTTAACGGACGATATGTCATGGTCTTCCGCAATGATTACGGATATGAAGACGGAAAGGGCTTTGAGGGTACAAATCTCGGTCTTGCCCTGAGTGATGACGGTGTGAAATGGAACGTACAGGACAAGCCGTTTTTCTCTATGGATATGATGGACGATTCGGATGTTCTCCGGTTATATGATCCTCGTCTTACCGTTATTGACGGCGAGCTTTTCATATGCTTTGCCATGGACACGCGCCACGGCGTACGCGGGGGAATAGGCAGAATAAGCGATGATTTGCAAAATCTTGAAATAATAAGCCTCAGCGTTCCCGATAACAGAAATATGGTACTGTTTCCCGAAAAAATAGATGGAAAATATGTAAGGCTTGAGCGCCCGTTCCCTGTGTACAGCAGAGGAGGTACGGACAGATTTGATATGTGGATTTCAAAATCTCCCGATTTGAAATACTGGGGCGAAAGCGAGCTTCTGCTGGCAGTGGAAAATGTGCCGTATGCAAATGACAAAATAGGTCCTGCGGCACCGCCGATTAAGACAGATAAAGGCTGGCTTACACTGTTCCATGCAGTTGACCGTGATGAATCCCGCGGAAAGCACGGCTGGGAGGATAAGTGGACAAAGCGTTATACGGCGGGAATTATGCTTCTTGACCTTAACGAGCCGTCAAAGGTTGTTGCCATGTCGAACGAGCCGCTCATAGCGCCCGAGGAGGTATACGAAACTGACGAGGGCTTCAGGCAGCACGTTATTTTCCCCGGCGGCATGATAGACGAGGGCGACGGAACAGTAAAAATATATTACGGCGCGTCGGATACGGTTGAGTGTCTCGCAACGGCGTATAAAGACGAACTTATTGCATTATGCAAGGAGAGCAAATGATACCTGTAAAAAAAAATGAGGAATACATTGCGGAAATTACCGCTGTTTCATCTGACGGAAACGGAATCTGCCGTATAGACGGCTATACGGTTTTCGTTCCGCAGACAGTAACGGGCGATAAAGTACGGATTCTGATTGTGAAAGCCAATAAGGGATACGGTTACGGCAAGCTGATTGAGGTTATAACGCCGTCACCTGACAGAACAGAACCGGTATGTAAATCGTATAAGCGCTGCGGCGGCTGCCAGCTTATGCATATGGATTATACGTATCAGCTTAAGGTCAAGGCGGATATAATAGAAAACGCTATGCGGCGCATAGGCGGAATGAAAGATTTTACGGTTTCAGATATGGTTGGAGCGGAAAATCCGTACAGATACAGAAATAAAATGATTTTTCCGGTAGGAGCAGATAAGAACGGCGGTATAATGTGCGGATTTTATGCGCAGCGCTCGCATGATATAATGCCGCTTGACGACTGCTTTGCAGGCGTAAAATTCAATGCAGAAATTATCTGTGCCGTAAAGGAGTATATGCTTGAAAATAATGTGAGCACTTATGACGAAAATACGCACAGCGGACTTGTCCGCAGGATATTTACACGCGTTTCACGAAAATACGGCGATATAATGGTTGTTATTTCGGTAAACGGAAGGAATATTCCCAATCGTGAAGCGCTGATTTCAAAGCTCAGAGAAAAATCCGGCAAAATAACAGGCATTATATTGAATATAAACACAAAAAATACAAATCTGGTTCTGGGTGATGAAAATATAACCATATGGGGCTGCGATACCATAACCGACAGCCTGCTGGGACTGGATTTTAAGATTTCGCCGCACAGCTTTTATCAGATAAATCCTGCCATGACGGAAAAGCTGTATGCAAAGGCGCTGGAATATGCAAATCTCGGCGGAAATGAAAATGTTATGGATATATACTGCGGAATAGGTACTATTTCCCTTTGCGCCGCAAAAATGGCAAAACACGTTACAGGTGTTGAAATAGTCGAAAGAGCTATAGAGGACGCACGCGAAAACGCAGCCGCAAATGGCATAAATAATGCAGATTTTTATGCGTCATCTGCGGAAGATATAGTACCAAAGCTGATAGAAAGCGGTGAGAAACCGGATGTTGTTATTCTTGACCCACCGCGGAAAGGTTCTGATGAAAAGACGCTGTCTGCCGTTGTAACGGCAAAACCGGAGCGTATAGTTTATGTGTCCTGCAATCCTGCGACCCTTGCACGCGACGTTAAATTTTTGCATGAAAACGGCTATATCCTAATCTCTGCCTGCGGCTTTGATATGTTCCCCAATACTGTTCACGTGGAGACGGTCTGCTTGATGTCAAGGATTGAGAAGTAAGCGTGAAAAAAGCCTTATTTTAAGCCTTTTCCGGCAATTTCAGCTTATGACATCTATATCGAACACTGCTTAAAATTGCTCTATGGAAACAGGTCGAGATGAATAATCTGTGAAAGGTTGTAACCTCGGATTAGATAACGCAAATTGAGTGTGTGGATTAGATGTCAGGATTTTTGAGTGGATTTTCAGAAGTGGCAATAAATCCGGCAACTCGTGACTTCGGGCAAAATTGGACAGTAAAATTGATGTTAAGGAGAGAAAAGTTGATGAAACGAGCATATTATTCAAGCAATATCAATGAATTTATTCATAAAAGTGAATATGAAATTTTCGGCGAAATTACAAGCAATGATCAATTTTCGGCCGAGGATTTGCAAAAAAACACATGGAAAAAGGAAATTGAAATTTTAAAAAGAGAGCTTGCAGATTTTTCGGATGGATATTTGCTTTTTGAGTATACCATTCCAAGAATAGGAAATCGCATTGATAATGTGATTTTATATAAAGGCATTGTATTCTTGCTTGAGTTTAAAGTGGGCGAAAA
>JAQXZB010000098.1 GCA_029226975.1 Clostridiales bacterium
TGCCGATGATTTTTACTCTTGTTTTTTTCAAATCGTAAAGCTGTATCTGGTGTATGGGGTTGTAGGACTGGGGAATAAGCTGAACGGTGTTTCCGTCACGCTTGAAACGCTTTACGGTGGCTTCGTCCAAGCCGACCATCACAACCGCTATTTCGCCGTTTTCTACGGTTTCCTGCCGTCTTACGATAAGCAAATCACCGTCGTTGATTTTGGCGGCGTTCATGCTGTCACCCTTGACGCGCAGCGCGAAATATTCGCCCCCGCCGCTGCAGTCTGTGTAAGTACAGCCCTCGATATGCTCCTGGGCATATAAGGGCAGCCCTGCCGAAATGTATCCGAGTATGGGTATCCGGCGCACAACCGGATTATATGGGCTTGCGCCCTCGGGCAGCTCGTCTGCAAGAGAGCTGTTTAAGCCCATTAAATACGCCGGAGACGCGTCCAAAGCCTTTGCTATGCTTTCAAGACGATCCAACGGTATTTTTTTCGTTTCTCCCGTGGCATATCTTTGCAATGCCGATTTGGGTATGCCTGTTGCATTTGACAGCTTGCCGTAGGAAATGCCCTTTTCCTGCATAAGCGCCGAAATTCGTTCCGATTGTATACTCATAATTCATACCTCCTGACTACAATATAACATAATCGTCCCAAAAAATCAAGACTTTTTTCAAAAAATATAAAAATCGTCCCAAAAAAGGGTTGACAAAAGGAAAATTTTGTGTTATACTATAGCCGTACCAAAAATGGGACGAAAAGCATAAAGCAAAAGGAGGAACAGGAATGAAATTACTATTCAATATTGAAAATCAGCATATTACACAGTTAAATGACCGTGTAATTGCGGCAGAAAGCATGAATTATTTAACGGCGCGCTTTTTCTTTTCGGAGGATTGGGACGGCGCGGAGAAAACGGCGGTTTTTGAGGGAGATACGCCTTATTGCGCGGTTTTGAAAAATGATGAATGTATCGTACCTCATGAGGTTATAGCGGAGGGGCAGTTTAAGGTATCGGTGTACTGTTTTCGGGACGATATGCGCATTACAACGGACAGGGCATATGTAACGGTGGTAAAAACCGGATGTCGCGAGGGGGAAACCCCGAAGCCGCCGACGCCTACGGTATACGAACAGCTTTTGGGACGAATATCGGAAGCGGACAATGCCGTTTCGGTGGAAGCCCAGCAAAGGGCGGGCGTGGACAGTGAAATACTGAGGCAGCTGGCAGATGAAACCAAGGAACGCAAGGCGGCGGTTGAGAGCGAGGAAGCAGCACGGTGCAGTGACGTAAACGAGCTTAATCAAAAAATCAATTCCCTATCGGAAAAAGCCGATGAGTTTGCCGGGGATTATGTCAGCAAGAGCGGTATATATCAAACCTCGAACGGACAAACCGACGTTTTATGGCAGAAAATTGTAGATGAAACCGCAAAGGCTGAGGATAAGGTTGGATATACGGATGCTGTCAATGATACCAACGGCAGACCTACAGGCTATCTTGCCGGTGAAATACTGTGTGAAGTGGGGGGATTTTTGAAATCACACCTGTTTGAAGCCGTTCTTGACCTTTTGGGTGATTTTGAAATATTGCCCGCCGCAGACGGCATAACCGAGCAGATCGTTATAAAACGCGCATGGGCGGCGGATAAATACTGCGTATATGCAGGGGACACGCCGTTTACCGCCGAAAGCATCAGCGTAACGGAACCGACCGTCACCGCAAAGGGTGGCTTTGAGGGCAGTAATATAACCGTAAGACTGTATGCGGCAGACGGTGTACAAATCAGTACGGTAAAATTAAACGTTATTGAAATATCAGGCAGAAAAATCGGCAGAATGGAAAGGATATGATAATATGACAAATAAAAAGGCAATTACGGCAGCGGCGGCGGCAACAATTGCCGCAGGAGCGGCAGTGTCAGGCGCAATTATCGGTCAAACAACGGACGTTGAGGGCAGCTATGGGATTTTGAATTCCTCCGAATACCGCTCGCAGATAACAATGAAAACACCGGCGGAGTTTACGCCCGATATTGTAGTATTAAAGCTAAACGGCATGGAGGTGGGAAAGGCGCTTCTTCCGGAGGGTAAAATCGTCACATATCCCGCTGTGGTATCGGAAAAATCAAGGCTGTCTTTGGATATGTATGTAAGAGGTGACAAGGCGGCGGAGGCTGAATTTGGCGAAAACGGAAAGCTTATGATAAAGGCGCAGAGGAAGTATGTAAGAGAGGAGCGGGAAAATGAGGAATAGAATTTTTGCGGCGGCTTTGGCTGTATTTATGATATTGGGTATAAATGCTTTTGGTCAAACCGAAGGAGAGATAACAAGCTTTTATGTGGACTCTACGGGAAAGGCGGAAATTATCGGTTATTTTGACGAATCCGACGCACCCTGGGGCGTACCGATGCTGATGTATGACGGCGCGGATTTGGGGAATTTAAGCGGCGATTTAACGGAGCATATAATGTACATAGACCAACAGCCCCTGGGAAACAACGGAGTGTTTTATTATCGTTTTCAGATAAACGAACGGTTTTCAAAATCGCCCTATGTGCTAAAGCTTCAGGGGGGAACGATGCTCTCACAGGAGGGAACGCTTCGGGAGATACCCTCCCGGATTTACAATATAGCCAACAACGCAATCAGAATAGGCAACGATATTTATGACATAGGTTGCAGCGATTACACGCCCGATAGTATTTCAAAATCCATTGAGCGGGGCGGGAATATTATATATTATAAAATCGGAGATTTGTGGTTTGATATGTTAAGTCCCAATTCCGGCGACCCGGACTATTTTGAGGAGAAGAACGCAGTCCCCGAAGAAGAATGGGACGCATGGGAGATTGAGAATTATTACCATTTTTGATACAGCGTGTAGACAAACTTGTACCCTCAGACTGCGAGAAATTGAGTCAGATTTCGCGAAAATGAACTCGTAGGCGTACGAGGGTACGGTAGAGTTTATTTTCGCGGAAAGTGCATACCAAAGGCATTCCTCGATGGAATGCCTTTGGTAATGTAAGATATTATATTTTTGTTTTTGATTTAAAATCCCGCACGGTCTGACCAATTTATCGACGGTCTGAGCCGAAAAATTCGTTGGCGTAGGTTACAGAGGAGAGCGCGTCCTTGCAGTATTTGTCCGCGCCTATCATGTCCGCATATTCTTGGGTAAGCACCGCGCCGCCGACCCATACCCGAACATCGGGCTTCTTTTGACGTATCAGCTTTATTGTTTCCTCCATGCTCACAACTGTGGTAGTCATGAGCGCGGACAGTCCGCATATGCATATATCCTCTTTAATCAGCGTTTCAACAATAACCTCCGGCGCAACGTCCCTGCCCAAATCATAGACTGTGTATCCGTAATTTTCCAAAAGTGTGCAGACTATGTTTTTTCCTATATCATGTATATCGCCCTTTACTGTGGCAAGCAGAATTTTTCCGCGGCTTTCGCGCTTTTCGCCGCTTGCGTCAAGAAACTCCTTTATGGCGGCAAAGGAATTTTTTGTGGTTTCCGCGCTCATCATAAGCTGGGGCAAAAACATGGTTCCCTTTTCAAATTCCTTGCCCACCTTGTCAAGTGCCGGAATAATTATGTTGTTTATTATATCCATCGGCTCTGTGGTCTTTAAAAGCTCAAGCGTAATGTTATAGGACTGATCCTTAAGTCCCTTTATAACCGCGTCGCAAAGGGGGTTTTGTTCCTCCTTTGCCGCGCTTTGCACCGCTGAGGTAACTGTGGTCTGCGCCTTGGTTCCGGCATAGGTTTTTACATATTCTGCGCAGCCCTCGTCAAGTCCCGAAAGCGCTAAATATGAGCGGTATACGTTCATCATCGAATCGGCGCAGGGGTTTATAATACACGCGTCAAGCCCGCTTTGCAAAGCCAAAGCAAAAAACGTTCCATTTACCAGCTCCCGCCGCGGCAGTCCGAAGGAAATGTTGGAAACGCCGAGTATTGTGCGTATTCCAAGCTCGTTTTTAATCCGACAAAGCGCCTTTATTGTGTTTGCCGACTCCCTTTGCTGTGCGGAGATGGTAAGCGTCAGCGCGTCCATTACGAGATTTTTCTTATGTATTCCGTATTTTTTGGCTTCTTCGGCAATCTTTTTTGCAACGTCAAATCTGCCCTCGGCTTCGGAGGGTATTCCGTCCTCGTCAAGGCACAGCCCCACAAGTACGCCGCCGTATTTCTGCACAATGGGCAAAATTGCGTCCATGCTCTCTTTTTTTCCGTTTACGGAATTTATCATTGGCTTTCCGTTGTAAATCCTAAGCGCCCGCTCGATGGTTGCCGGGTCGGAGCTGTCAAGCTGCAGCGGCAGATTAACCGCCGCGCTCACCGCCTTTACGGTCTTTTCCATAAGCGCACATTCGTCAACCTCCGGCAGCCCCACGTTTACATCGAGAATATCCGCGCCCGCGTCACGCTGTGAAAACGCTTCGTTTAGGATATAATCTATATTTTCCTCCCGAAGCGCCTGCTGAAACTTTTTCTTGCCGGTGGGGTTTATTCTCTCGCCGATTATTGCCGGACGGTCGTTTAGATAAACCGCCTTTGAATAGGAAGCGACAACAGTCAGATTTTTTTCCTCAACCTTCGGTCTGTATTTTTCGCAGACCTTTACAAGCTCGGAAATATGCTCCGGCGTAGTTCCGCAGCAGCCGCCCAGAACCGAAGCACCCAAAGCCGCGATTTTTTCGCATTGCTCGGCAAATAGCTTGGGTGTAACATCATAAACGGTATTGTGTCCCACAAGCTTTGGCAGCCCGGCATTGGGCTGTGCCATAATCGGTACGGAAGCAATTTTAGAGAGCCGTTCCATGATTTTATATATCTGCTCAGGACCCAGACCGCAGTTTATACCGATACAGTCCGCACCCAGGCCCTCCAAAACCGCGCACATAACGTCAACGTCCGCGCCGGTAAGGGTTTTTTGCGTTTCGTCAAAGGTCATTGTGCAGAATATCGGCAAATCGCTGTTTTCCTTAACCGCCAAAATTGCCGCCTTTGCTTCTAAGGTGTCGGACATGGTTTCTATTATCGCCAAATCACAGCAAGCCCCGGCGGCCTTGACTGTGCTTTTAAAGCCCTCATAGCACTCGTCAAAGCTAAGATCCCCCGACGGCTCCAAAAGCCGCCCAGACGGTCCCAAATCGAGAGCCACAAACCGGGGTTTTTCGGGCGTGGAATACGCGTCGGCAGCACGCCTTGCAATGCCTGCCGCGGCGGCAGCCAAAACCGGCGCGTCGCTTATTTTTAAGGGATTTGCGCCGAAGCTGTTGGTTGTGATTATGTCCGCGCCCGCACGCAGATATTCCTCGTGTATGGAATATATCAAATCACTGTTTGTTATGTTTAAATGCTCAGGTATTTCTCCGCCCCCTAAACCGTGCTTTTGGAGCATTGTCCCCATTCCGCCGTCAAAAAAGAGCAGTTTTTTACCGAGAAGTTCTTTTATATTCATGTTGTGACTCCTATATAAACAGATTATTTATAACGCTGACGATTTTTTCGGCAACGTCGGGCTTGTTCATGGTATAAATGTGAATACCCCCAACATCGTTTGAAAGCAAATCGATTATCTGCTCCACCGCATAGGCAATGCCCGCCTGCTTTAAGGCGGCGTCATTGTCGCTGTATTTTGAATACATTTTAAGGAATCGGGACGGCATTGATGCTCCGCCGGATAAAATCACCATTTTTTCTATCTGGCTTGCGCTTGTAAGGGGCATTATTCCGGCGGTAATGGGCTTGTCTATGCCCTTTTTTAAAGCCATATCCCGGAAACGATAGAATTTATCGTTGTCAAAAAACATCTGTGTTACCAAAAAATCACAGCCCGCGTCCGTTTTGCGGCGCAGATTGTCAATATCCGCTTCAAGGCTTGCGCAGTCCGGGTGACATTCGGGATAACACGCTCCGCCCACGCAGAAGCCGCCGAAGTTCTTTATTTCCTCTACCAGCTCGCTTGCATACTTGTAATCCTCTCTGACGGGTACGGAGCCGTCAGCGGGCTTGTCGCCCCGAAGAGCTAAAATATTCTCTATTTTGCGTGCCTTAAGGTCCTCAAGAGTTTTTTGTATCTCCTCCCTTTTTGAGGTAAGACAAGTCAGATGCGCCAGGGAGGTCATGTTCTTTTCTTCCATTATATATTGCGCAATATCGGCGGTTTTTTTGGAGGTAGAGCCGCCTGCGCCGTAGGTTACGCTTATATAATCCACCGGCAGCTTGACCATTTCGTCAACGGCGGCGGTTACCGCTTCAATACCGCTGCTCTTTTTCGGCGGAAAAATCTCAAAAGACAATACATTTTTCTTTTCGTTAAAAATATCCTTAATATACATAACAATTACCTCACTTTATAACCTATTTAATATTATAACCGAAACCGCCGATAATATCAAGGGTTATTCACGCTTTTTGGTAATAAATGCAGAAAAGAGGACATATTTATTAAGCAGGGAGGGGATTTTATGGCGGTGCTTATTGCGGTTTATAACTATATCGGCGCGCTTATCGGTGCGGGCTTTGCCTCCGGCCAGGAAATTTTAACGTTTTTTGTCAGGTACGGGAAATGGGGCGGAGCCGGAGTGGCGGTTGCTTCGGCAATTTTCGGGCTTTTTGCCTATTATATAACAGACCTTGCCCGAAAAAACGACTGCTATGATTACGGAGAGCTTATAAAAAAGCTTACCTCAGCGCGCATGGCGGCGGCACTTAAGTGGGTAACGGCACTGTTTTCTTTAGGGGTTTATGTTGTTATGATGTCCTGCTTCGGCGAACTGGCAAAGGAGCTGTTCGGCTGGAGAAGCTCCGTTGGCGCGGCGGTCATGACCGCAATTGCGGCGCTGCTTTTGCTGTGCCGCGAATCGCGGGTGCTTCGCATAAACGGCGCACTGGGGCTTGTGACCGCGGCGGGAATAATCGGCGCAACCTTTTATATGCTTGCCACAAGGGAACAGCAGACCTTTTTAAACGGCGCAAGGGCTGTTATGGAAAGCGGCGCATATGCCGGGTATAATGTTCTGGGCGCGGGGGTGCTGCTTTGCCGCCTTGCCAAGGATATGCGCGGCAAATTCGATGCGGCATTGGTGGGTGCGGCGTCGGGGCTTTTGATGTTTGTTATGATGTCGGGCGCGTTTTTGCTGCTTTCAATGTACAATAACCGAATACCCTTAGGCTCTCTGCCCATGCTTACAATGGCAATGCGTTCGGGCAGGGCGGTAACGGTTATATATTCGCTGATGTTAATATCCGCCCTTGTAACAACGGCTGTGGCAGGCGGAATAAGCGTTATGGACATAGCCTCGCGCCATATAGGCAGAAAATACTGTCTTTTTCTGATGAGTGCGCTTGCGCTTATCGTTTCAAATGCCGGTTTTGCAAGGCTGATAGGAAGCGTTTACCGCACAATGGGCTATGTAGGAATGATTTTAATTGCAATTTTTATAATTTTATCTGTAATAAAGCGAAATACGGCAAAAAACGAAGAAATCAAGAGTATTTAACGGAAAAACCGCCAAAAAACCGCCGTAAAAGTCTGAAAAAGCCGTATTTTTAAGTTGCGAAAACTTTAGTTTTATGGTATCATTATCAAGTCGTTTGATTGAGTGGTTCGACGGGATGTAGCGCAGTTTGGTAGCGCATCTGGTTTGGGACCAGAGGGCCGCAGGTTCAAATCCTGTCATCCCGACCAGTCAAATGCCGATAAACGGGAGTATAGCTCAGCTGGGAGAGCGTCTGCCTTACAAGCAGGATGTCACAGGTTCGAGCCCTGTTACTCCCACCATGTATTGCAGGACAAGTTCTGTAATACCGTGCTGGTGTAGCTCAATTGGTAGAGCAGCTGATTTGTAATCAGCAGGTCGCGGGTTCGAGTCCCATCACCAGCTCCACAAAAGAGGCAAAAATGCCTCTTACATACGGGCGAGTTCCCGAGCGGCCAAAGGGGGCAGACTGTAAATCTGTTGTCTTCGACTTCGATGGTTCGAATCCATCCTCGCCCACCAAATCGGAACAAGCTTTGCTTGTTCCGATTTTTGCATTCGGGAAAATAAATTTCATTTCAAGAAAGTCATTGACAAAACAAATCATTTATGTTATACTGATTATGCTACACTCTTAATTATAATATGTTAAATGTATAACTTTGTATAATTTTTATTTCGAGAATGTACGCTATAGGTAAAAGCGTACTCTCTGACGACTTCTCGAAATAGATGCAAGTTATATAAGAGTGTAGCAACCTTATTGTCAGAGCCGTATGTTTTTCGTGCGTGACTCTGAAATGGGGTTGCGCATTTTTTAATTTTTACAAGATAGGAGATTTACTATTATGAAAAAATTTTTAAGCTTGTTATTCGCAATAGCGCTGTTGCTTTCGTTTAACATTACAGCTCTTGCAGATGACACTATCAACGTAACACTTGACGGAAATCATGTTGAATTTGATGTAAAACCTCAAATTATTGACGGCAGAACAATGGTGCCTATTCGTGCAATTTTTGAAAAAATGGGTGCTGTGGTAGAATGGAACGAAGATACAAGCACCGCCATTTGTACTAAAGGTGATACTGTTGTTAAAATGACGGTTGACAGTACAGATATGTATGTCAATGATCAATTAACTAAAATGGATATTTCTCCCGTTGTCATTGACGGCAGAACGCTTGCCCCCGCCCGATATGCCGCAGAAGCGTTTGGTGCAGATGTTCAATGGAGCCAAAATAACAATACTGTTGTTATTTGCTCAAAAGATGTTTATGCTTATGCTGATTATCCGGATATTCCGGACTTGGGAAAGTGCTACAATATTCCGTTGTTAAGTGAAGATAATCAGGACGGATACAAAATATTCACCTATTTATATTCAGATATGGAAAATGACGATTATTATAGTTATTTATATGATAACTCAGCTTTGATTTTGGGCGAATATAAGGAAGAAGCAATTGATACAACAAACGGCACAGTAATGATTGCATACACAAAGAAGGGTAACACTGTTCCAAGATATTATATATATGGAAGTTATGACGAAAATCACAATATGATTTTTGTTGTCAAGATACCGATAAAAAAAGCTGCGGAAACGACAGAGAATAAGGTTACATTATACTCATTGGACGGCAGAACAATAGAAGTTCTGGAAAGTGAAGTTGAGGCATACCTAAATGTAGGCTGGTACAGAACATTAGCGGAAACGATAAAGGTTACGTTATACTCGTTGGACGGCAGAACAATAGAAGTTTTGGAAAGTGAAGTTGAAGCATATTTAAATGTAGGCTGGTACAGGACATTAGCGGAAACACAACAGACAATGTACGCTCCTGACGGAAGAACCATAGCTGTTTTTAAATCGGAAGTTCCGGCTTATAAGAATGTCGGCTGGTATGAAACTCAATCCGAAGCACAAGCGGCTAACCAACCTGCAAAAAACTCATCAACTTCAAACAATCCCTCTGCGGATGGATATTATTACAGAACACCAACCGGAAAAAAATATCATTTAGACCCGAATTGCGGCGGCAAAAACAGTTATAGAACGACAAATATTGCCGGTCTTTCCCCTTGCTCTAAATGTGCAAAATAATTTAGAGAAAAAATTATTACTACCGTAAAAATAAAATTTATTTACAAATCGGAGCAAATAAAGCTTGTTCCGATTTTTGCTTTATCTGATTGACATTTATGTGATTTTTTGATAAAATTAACGGTAAAAGAGATTGGAGGAAAATACGATGAAAAAGAAGAATATGACAAAACTTTTGGCTTTGGGCGCAGCCCTGGGTGCGGCAGCCGCTGCCGGAGCTGTTGCCGCGTCAAAGCATAAAAAGCGCCTTCGCGAACGCACAATTGCCGCGCTTCCCAAGGGCAGGGAGATATATATGCTCTCAAACAGCTACCCGTCACTGTTTTGCGCGGTGTATCTGATAAACGATTGGGGCTTTTCGGGCGAGTCGATACACGTTCTGGGCAAATTCCCCATAAATAACTGCGGCAGCGGGGAAGAGGGCTTTGTCTGCCATGATACTTCCTTTATCTGCGCCCGCGACTGCCAAACGCTTTTTGACGCTTTGGATAAAATTCCATCTTCCGATATAGAGGATATTTCGGTAAAATGCGAGATAGAGAATTATAACACCGCATATCCCCTCTCGCCGACCGGCAGACTGTATTCTCCCAAAGAGAAGTATGTAAAGCTTTCCGCCCGGGACAAAAAGCTTATTCTTTCCCTTGTACGGTCAAAGACCTGTCCGGGCAGTGCGCTGTGCGAGTATTTTGACGCTTCGTTTTTCGGTACGGACTTTTTTGACCTGCTTCATTCCATGTTCAAAATCGACCGCACCGCACCCCTTGTGCAGTTAAAAACGCTTCTTGATGCGTTGTTTGAAAATGACTGCGCCCCCGGTACCTGCGAGGATATAATTGATACGGTATATAATCATTATGAGGAAATATATCTGCCCATGCGCGCTTATTTGGAGAAGCAGGGCGTTGATTTCCAGGACAATACCGTTGTAACCGATGTGGATTTTGACGATGAGGATAAAAACGTAAAAGCGGTGCATATAATCGACCGCAATACCGTAAAAACCTTTTATCTTAACGAGGGCGATGTGTGCTTCATGACCCCGATGAGCGTGTATGATAATATGACAACGGGAGATTTCAATTCCCCCGCACCGGTGTGCGATGAGGGCGCGGCAGAGCTTTGGAAAAGCATATGCGCCAAAAAGGCGGGATTTGGCAGTCCCTTTAAGGTAGAGGAAAACCCCACAGTAGCGTTTACCGTAACCATGAAAAACGATTATCTGCGCTCGCGGATTTATGATATAACCCTAAATTCCCCCGGAACGCTTCTGACCTTTAAGGACTCAAGCTGGGATATATCGATTGTGTGTCCCGCGGATAAATATTTCCGTTTCCAAACGGATGAAACTTATGTAATCCGCGGCGAAATTCTGCGTCCCTATATCGAGGGCGATTATGTGGATAAGGCGGCGGCAAACGCAAGCGGTGCAGAGATATTGTTTGAGCTTGTAAGCCAGCTTGGAATAGCCGATGAATGGGTAACGATAAAGGACAGCATAATAAACGTAATCCCCACACTTTTGCCCTACGGAAAATCGAGATTAAATCTTGAGCCCGGGGCGCTTTGCCAAACCCTTGAGGGCGAGTGCAAAAACCTTGCCGTAATAGGAGATTTTGCTTTGTGTGACGGCGTGGGCGCAACCTTGGAATATCGGGCAAAAAGCGCGAAAACCGCAGTTCACCGGGTATTTGGCATAGACGATGCAAAAACAAAGAAAAAGCGTCCTGTGTTGTTCTCAATGAAGGTGATTCGCACATTAAATAAGTTTTAACCAAAAAAACGGGGACATTCCCCCGTTTTTTTCAGTTTTTAAGCTCTTTTGCAAGACGGTAAAGCACTGTGCAGCACCAAAGCTTTGTATCGTCTAAATCAAGCCCCTCGCCGGTACCCTCGACAATACCCTTGTCCATGCACCAGCTTACCGCGTCCCTTGCCCATTCGGGCATATTCTTGTCCACATAATTGTAAATCATAGGGTTGCAAACCTTCTGCTCAAGCGCCGCAACCCTTGTCTTTAAAGCGTTTAATTCCTCCATGTTTACCTCCTCAATGCTCTCCCAGTCGGGATTTCCGTAGCCTAAAATTCTCTTGGCACCGATGGCGTAGCATTTAGCTTCAAAGCTTCCGCCGTTTGCCA
This sequence comes from Clostridiales bacterium, assembly GCA_029226975.1. Lineage (GTDB taxonomy): Bacteria > Bacillota > Clostridia > UBA1381 > UBA1381 > Ornithomonoglobus_A. The sequence goes on from JAQXZB010000098.1 coordinate 11,744, forward strand.
CAACGCCGGAGGCGGAGGAGGTGTTGCCCTCGTAGGTGTAAACCATGCCCCCCGCCGTTTTGTAAACAATTCCGGTGTGTGATGCCACCGAGCCATCGGAGAAGAATATAACATCTCCGGGCTTGGGTACATAACCGCTTGCGCCCGAATGCCATCTGCCCCTGCTTTTCCAGTGGTTTACGCCGCTTGGGCAGTAAGCATACGGGTCTATTATTTTCTTTGCCCGATCAAAGCCCAGCGCGTCATAAAAAATGACCGTAACCGCCATTGCGCACCAGGGCGCACCCTGATACACGCTGTAGGCGCCGAAGCCGTAATCGCAGTATTTTTTGGCAAAGATTGTGTAATTTGCGCTGCCCGCGTTAGCCGTAAAATCCTCCAGTTTATAATCGCTTTTCTTTTCCAGATAACCGACCCACTTTTTCGCTTCACGAAGTACCTCGTCAGCTCCCATATGCTCACTCCCTCCTAAAACTTCTCGCTGTCTGTCGGATTGTTCAAAATACCCAAAACCGTAAGTATTTCCACCGCCGCAGCTCCGATAATCTTTATGTTGTCGCCAAGTCCCTCGCAGAACACCCCCGCTATAATTACCGCTTGTGCGATTATAGCCGTCCATACGATGGGGCTTTTTAGTCTTTGCTTTATTGTTTCCATATAAACCTCCCTTATCACAATGCCGAGCTTCCGAATAAAATTCCCAACAGAACTCCCGCAAGAGAAACGATAACCTTGTCCAAAATCATGTCAAACCGGCGTCTTGGTCTGTCCTCCAATTCGGAAAGGCGTTCGTAAATCTCGTTTACATCCTCGCGCATAGCCCGTATTTCCACCGCTATGGTATTTATGCTCTGTACAAGCTGCTCCATGTTGTCTATGCGGTGGTGCGCGCTTTTTGCCGAAGCTGCCGCCGCGGTCAGACGCTCGTACACCTCTTTCATGTATTCCTCCATAGCCGCTCCTTTTTATGCGTATGCCTTGTAATAATAAACCGCACCGTTGTTGTTTGCGCAGTTTACGTGCAGTACGGACGCGTCCTTGCCGGTGCCGGAATGAACATTAAAGCCGCCCTCACTTATGCTTAAAAGTACACCCGCATAGGTTTCGCAGTTGCCGCCCGAAACGGCAAAGCCGCCGTAATGGTAGTATTGATCCGCCCATACAATAACCTGTGAGCCGTCCTTTTTAAAAACCTCCACCGCTCTGGGCGTAAAGCCCAAGTCGAAAAATCTGTCCGTAGTTCCGTCACCGTTGTATGTGCCGAATACAACCTTGTCCTGCTTCTTTTCAATGTCCGAGCGGTCCTCGCCAAGCTGTGCCCATAAATCCGCGTCGATGGCCATCCAGTCCGATGCCCATTCCTCTCTCGCCGGGGAATATCCGCTTCTGCGGTAAACCTTTTTGCTGTCCCCGTCGGGAATAAAAAGCTGTGTGTCATTAAGCGTAACCACACTGCCCGAAAGTCCGCCGGGCGTATTTTCAAAAACGCCCGTATAAACTCCGGCAACGGACAAATCCGGACTGTTTACGTCCGTAATGCTGTTTTCAAAGGGCAGCCGCTTGTTCATGATTGTGTTAATCCCGGCGGCGGCTTCACCGTTTTCCTCCAAGGCAGCCTTAAACTCCTCCAAAGCCGCCGTAAGCTGCGCACTCCCTCCGGCAAGCTCGCTTATGTACTCCCGCGCCTGATCCTTTGTGCAGGCGTTGAGCCATATGTCCTCGTTTTGGTTAAATTCCTTTTCAATCTCGGCAAAATTGCCGTATACCTGCTTCCACCATTGCCGCAGATGTGTTTTTTCGTTAAAATTAAAATCAAGCTTCATTTTATCCCACCTTGTTTCCGTTTACAAGTAAATGTCCCTCCGAATCCGCCGTCAAGGACGCGTTTTTGATGTTTATGCCGGCAGCCTTAATGTAAAGCTCAGACCCCGAAACATAAAGCACCCTCTCCGAGCCGCAGTACAGGTCAAACACAAAGCTTCCCGAGGAAAGCCCACAGCGGAAGCGAAGCCCGGAGCTGTCTGACATTGACAGCATATCCGTCATTATCGTAACATTTCCGCTGCTGTCCTTGACCTTAACGCCGTCGGCGCTGACAATGCCCGAAATTGCCGAAGCCGCCACCTTGCCGTTGGAGGTGGAAACCCTGTTGTACTGCTTTTTTACCGCGCCTATCTGATTAAGATAAAAGAATAAATCCTTTTTCACTCTGCCGATGGAAACCTCGCCCTCAAGCGGCTCAAAGGGATAATATTCAGTTTTTATAACCCTCTCATAATATGTGTCATCACCGTATATGACCCTCACTCTGTCGCCTAAGCCAAGCTTAAAGAAGTCATATCCCGAAATACGCGACAGGTCAATAACCGATGCGGTAATGTTTATCGAGGGAATATCGATGCGTTCCTCGTTTCGCGGGTCAAACTCCCATTGTCCGCGGCTTAAAATATCCGCCGGATCCCGGTAATCCGAATAATCCTTAAATCCCTCGCGTATGCCGTATTTTTTAATGTTGGGGCTGTCGATGTACTGAACGGAGGAATTTACACTGCCTATGTGCATATCCTCAAAGCCGTAGGGATAAAGCCGGGTTATAAGAGAACTCATATCCCGCTCCACATTTATATTTGACATATTATCCTCAAGGCTTAACCGTACTCCGTTGTCATTGCCGAGCCTCTCCACCAGTGCGATTTTGTAATTGTCAGTGTATATCTCGCCCTTGCCGCAGTTTTTTATAACCTCGTTCATAACATCATAGGGCGTTGTCTTATCCGCCGAGAAAAAGTCAATCAAAAACCCGTCGCTGTCAACGGAGGTCATGCCCAGCGCCGCAATTTCGCTGTCGCTAAGCAGAGTAAAGGGCGTGTTTGAAAACGCAAGCCGCAAAACCTCCGTCGGCTTAACGCCGATGCAGTCGGGAACATTCTGTAAATGCACCGCGGCCGCATCCGCGTTGTAAACGTGCATGGCCTTAACGCTTATCTGACCGACTTTTGCGTTTTCACTGCTTACACGCATTATCCGAAACGCCTGTCCCTCGCATACCACAAGGGCGTTTTCTTTTATAAGCCGGCTTTTCTCGTCCGGGGGATAGTAAAAGCTCAGCTCATGCACACCGTTGATTTCATGCACCACCTTGACCTGTGACGCGTTCTCCAAATGCGCCGTAAGTCTTTCAAGCTTTAAATCGTCAAATTCATAAAGTTTGAGCATTTTCTTCCTCCCATTCAATATCCTCAAAGCTAAAATCAAACATACACCTGGGTGTGTAACAAATATCCATCACCGACTCCCCATCACAGTATATGTTAAGCTCCGTTTTCCCGGCACCAAGCTCAAAAAACTCTCCCTCAAGCGTATTCATAAGGCTATTGCCCAAAAAATCTGTCGCTGTGTGATGCTCAAAGTCAATGACCGCATTGCCGCCTGCGGAGCTTACGCTCACCGAATCGGTGCCGTTGCCGATAACAACCATGTCCGCACCGCTTATTTTAAATACCGGCCTTGCGTAAAAATCCCCGATATTTATAAAGGTAATTTTGTTGTTTCGGGCATTTAATTTAATGCCCGAAAAATATCCGCTCATGTCCAAGGGCAGTGCACTGCCCAAAACCGCACCGTCATAAAGCCGGGGTCCTTCGCTTGTGTCAAAGCCGGCATGCCCCATCGCACCGACGGAAAAAATCACGCCGATAACCGCCTTTTTGCCGCCCCTTTCGGGTGAAAAGGACATTTCCGAAGCCACCCGCGCCGTCCACTGCACCGAGTTTGCCTCGTCAAAGATAAGCTCGCCGCTGCCGCAAAGCCAGGCGGCAATTTTTGCGGCTTTTTGTCTAAGCTCAAAATAATCTGCCGCACCAAGCTGCATCTCAAGCTCGAATACGCGGTCGCCGTAAAAGGTCCTCCCAAAGCTGTTACACTCCGAAAAATCATAGCTTCCGTCATAAAGAAGCGGCGAATAACTGTAAAGCTTTGGCGAGGGAAAAATAACAGCGGCTTTGGTTTTGGGAATTATCCCGAATTTTGAGCAGTGCTGCCCCTTAAAGGAAAATCCGTTCCTCATGCAATTCCTCCTTAATCCATAGCGGAGGACAGCGAGGAGGCGGCTCTTAAAACAAAGCCCTTAAAGGCGCTCGTGTCCACTCCGCTTATGTTGTATGTGTTTGAAGCCGTACGTCTGTTTTGCAGAGCCGAAAGTATTTGCGTAAGCAGTCCCTTTATGTCGGTGCTTTCACTTATGGCGCTGTTTGCAAAAAGCTGTGCCGTTTCGGATAAATCTATATTGCCACTCATTATCTCCTTTAGGATTTGCTGCTTCTCGCTTTCGGTTACGGTGTATTGCTCCTTTATGGTTTCAAGGGTTTTGTCTCTCTCAAGCTGTGCGGTGTAGATGTCCTGCTCATGCCCTAACTCATCAAGCCTGTCGCGGTAATCAAGGTACTTGTTCTTTCCCTTTTGTGTAACCGCTCCGCGGTATGCCGCCTCCATTGCCGCAGCCTCGCCTATCTCTTTTTTAAGGCTTTGCAGCTTCCATTGGGACTCCATCTTAGCAATCTCATCATCAAGCTTGTCCTTTACGCGGGCAATGTAGTTTTTCTGCTCCTCGATTATGCCGTCCACAAGTCCTTCCAGCTCATCGTATCTTGCCTGATATGCCTTCATCGAATATTCTATTGATGAACTGTTAAAGGTGTCCCAGTCGATTATTCCCGCCTCGAAAAATTCAGATACTCTCTGCTTGCTTCTTTCAAAGAACTCGGCAGGGCTGTCGTTGTATTTGTCCCAGTCGCCGTAAACCTCCCGCTGCTTGTAATACCCCTGTGCGCTTGATAGCCAGTCTGTATAGATTTTTGCGTTTTTCTCGTCCTGCTGCTGCTTTAAGACATTCTCCATGTCCGCGCGGCTGTTTGATATTTGGCGCTTTCCGTCAAGGAAGGTGCTGTAGGAGATAAGCCCGTTGTCATAATATTCCTCCGTATACGCACTCATTCTGTCAAGACCGGCTATGTAGTCCTCAACGGAAAGGTCGTTGTATTTGTACTCCTGCTCTAACCATTGGCGCGATTGGCGTACTCTTTCGGCATACATCTGCTCACCTAAAGCAGAAACATTTTCAAAGTATTCCTCCTCGCTTATAAGCCCATCGGAGGCAAAGCCGTAATTTGTGTCCTTAAACCGATTAAATGCACTTATCGCACTGTCGCCGAAGCTGTCCCAGTCGTTTAAGCGGTTGCGCTGCGAGGTATATTTTATAAACGAAGAATTTATATTCTCAGCCATTGTCTGCATAAGCTTTGCAATTCTTTCGTCAATATTCATAACGGCATAAGGGTCGTATGAATATTTCCCTCTAAGCGACTGCCACTCCTGCATCTGCTCCGTCAATGACATGGGCAGAATTTCCTGCGTGTGCTTTAATTTCGCACTGTCCCAGTTAAAATAATCGTTTTTGAATTTTAGGGCAAAGTCGGGCAGCTGTTCGCTGTTTTGCTTAAGCTCCGAAACCGACTTTGAAAGTAAGTCAATCTCCCTTTTTGCCGAACGCGCCGCATTTATAAGCTGTGACGAATTACCGCCTATTGTGACATATACGCTTCCGATTTCATTCATTCTCATTAACCTCCGTAAAACATTTTAATATATTCGTTTTCTTCCTGCTCATACGAAGGCTCGTCCTCGTAATCGAGCGCCCTAAAGAGAATACACGGGTTTTGCCGCGCAAGCACATCGGGCATTATATGCATGGCGCGGAATAAAACCCCGTATAAATCTCTAAAGGAGCCGCCCGCGCCCGACCCTACTCTTTTTTTTGAGAAATTGCCTCCGTATAAAAATCCCACAGCCTTGAACAAAGCCTTGCTCTTTCAAAAGCATCAAGCCCCGCAATAATCTCCGGCGTGGCGTCGGTGCCCTCAAACATATAATCGACAGCAGCCGAGCAAATGCGCATGGGACCTTGTCCGCTGCCGCATATATGCGCGTCGTTTATAAGGCACAAAGCCTCAAAATCAAAGGTCTTTGAAACATATTTATTGTCCCCGACCTTAAAACTTAAAACATGCTGCATATTTTTCCCTCCTGTAAATTAAGCTTCCCAACTGCCGGAACTAATTTCGTCGCCGGGATAATAAGTCATGTTCGAGAACCAGTTTCTTTCAAAAACCTCTCTGTCCATTGAAAAATCCCCCTCGTCCACAAATGAATAATATAACCCGTCACTCGGTCTTTGCACAGCGGTAAAGGTAGCCTTTGCGGTCTGCCTGTTGGGTGCGCCGGAGGAGGGCTTTGTCTTTCCGCCCACGTTTGACGGGAAGCTGTAGGAGCCCTTGTAATAGCGTACATAACGGTATGTACCGTCCGATTTAAGCACTCTCCATGTTACCCCGAAATAAACCGGCGACATATTCGTGCCAACGTCCACAACCGAATATTTTCTCTTCAGTCCGCGCCACATAAGCTCCACCTCGGACGGAATATCCGCATTTACAATCTCATGCCCTATCTTTTCAATGTAGGTGTATACATCATATGCGCCGTTGTCCGCATCAAAAACGTCCGAACCGCCGGCGTCTGTGGGCGTAACCTCAACAACGCCCTTAAGCTCATAGGGATTGCCGTAGGTAATGGTGCCGTTTTCGTCTTCAGTGACGGCAAAAAAGGTATACTTGTCCACCCCTATGGTTGGTAATGGCTTTTTCATTCATTTTCCTCCTTATAATACAAATTGCTTTATAAATCTCATGGTTTTGTGACAAACTCCGTCCCGCCCGGACGGAACGTCCATTGACATCCGCCTGTGATAACCGTTTTTTTCCATTCTGTCGTTGACCCGGCAGGCAAGCGCACCGCACTCTTCGGGGCTCTTTGCCCATATGTCGAGCTGTATGGTGCAGTCCTGGATCCATTCCTCGTTATCGCAGTAGAAGCCGCCCTGTTCCGTAAGAGCGTAGTAGCTTACGGCGGGCAGGCGGGTGAAGCTGTCCGGTCTTATATAAACAACGCTTATGTCCATATCGCCGAGAATTTTCGCGGCGTCTGCGTTTGCGTCAATCATTTGGCATTTCCTCCCTTATCTTTTCGGCGACACAGCGGGCTTTGTCAAGGAGGACGGGGCGGGGCGGGGAAGTGAGCGTTCCAAACTCCGTCCCCGCGTCTGAGGAAATAATCACCTTTTCGGACTCTTCGTCAAAATCCGCTCCGATTTCTTGGGCGGCCTTTTTTGCGGCAAAGGAGAACTGCTCCATAAAAGCCGCACTAAATTCCAAAAGCCCGTCATTTTTTAAAAATCCTGTGTCAATCCTCATCATATCCTCCCAAAAGCCGCATAACGGCGCACATTCCCAAGCTGTCCTCATGCGCGTCCTCGATAATGTATCTCTCTCCCTTAAATTCCGCCTCCGCGCCGGGGCGTATAAATTCGTTGGGCGCGCAAAACATTTTAAGCCGCCGTTCCTTAAAAAATCCAAAGTCCGCTCTTTCAAGCGAGCCGCTTATGTGTTGCACATCGGCAAGAGCAGAGCAGACTCTTTCTTTGTTTATGTAAATGGGAACCTCAAAACGGTACATTCGTAAAAAAGCATCAGCAGCTTTCATTTCCCACCTCCGAAACAAGCCTGCCGCGGCGGTTTACAAAGGGCTTTAGCCTTTCGGCAAAAACCGTAATAACGTCCTCCGGGGAGGAGGAAGCAAAAACCACCTTTCGCTCTCCCTCCTCAACGGACACAATCTCGCGCTCGTCAAATACCTCTGCGCGGCAAAGCTTAGCGCTCATTGCGGCAACCAAACCGTAAAGCTGTCTGGGCAGAAATTCTATCCTGCAATACGACAGAACCGCGTTTATCATATCGTCCGTAATCAGCCTTACAAGAGCGTCCTTCTCATCGGTATCAAGCCCTAAAAGAAGCTTCGTATCGGACAAAATCCGTTCTCTTTCCATCTGTGTCACAGACATCTCCACCTTTACATAAATTATTATTCGCTGCAGCTTGCATAAAGCCCCGCAGCCTTGTTCGAGAGTACGAACGCGTCATAATACACTCTGCCCTCAACAAGCCAGCCGTTTATTCCGGGCGGGTTGTCGTGAATTTTGTATTCCGAAAGCTTAACCGGCGCAACAGTGGCGTTTTTGTAAGCAATCATGAAATTCATTGACGGTGAGGGCAGTAAATCCGCCGGCACCGCAACAACCGCAATACCGTCAATCATTCCCACCTGACCCTTTATGAGCATCTTCTGTGACAGATCTCCGTTTTTGATGAAAGAGGGGTCGGATTTTATGCTCTTGTAGAAGGTGCTGGAAATAAACGCAATACAGTCGCTTACGGGAACTCTTGCGTCCATAAGCGCGGCGGTGCCGTCCAAAAATGCGTCATACGCACTGCTCGAGTCTACAGCCCTTACCTCCTTTGATGCCGACTCATACATCTTCTTCAATCTGTATGCATCGATTTCGGGAATTATCACCTCGCGAATTTGTCTTTGTAAAGCCGCCCCTGCCGCCGAGGTCATCTGCGTGTCGTCAAAATTCCCCCTGTCTATGGAGAATGTAAACGAACGGTCCTTTGTAACGGTCATTTCCTGAACGGTGTTCTGAAGCTCCTGGGGAGTTCCGTAACGCTCCGCTCCCTCGCGGGTGTAATCGTTCATGGGTGATGTGGGAATGGAGTATACGTTTACGGTCTTTACTCCCACAAAATCGTAATCCTTGTTTACCGCCCTGTCAGTGAGTGCCTCCGAGGCAAATCTCTCGTCAATCTTGGACGCGTATTTTACAGCATAATTTACAGCCATTTATCTTCCTCCTTATCTTGAAAATCCCGCAAGAAACGGGTCATTGTCCTTTGACGCATTTCCGGTCTTGGGTGATGCGCCCTTAAGCTTTGCGGAAACTGCCTTTTCCACCTCGGCAAGGAATTCTTCCTTAAATGCCGCGACATTTTTTGCGGTTTCCTCGGCGTCCTTTCCCTTTAAAATCGCCGCAAATGAAACGGGGAGATTTTCTTTTGCCAGCGCCCTTGACGCTTCAAACTCCATTCTCTCGCTCATGTATCGGCTCTTTTCGTCGTCAAACGCCTGCCTTTGCTTTTTAAACTGTGCGTCGGCTCTTTCGCTTTCGCTCATTCTTGCCATGCTTGCCGCATCCTCTCTTTCTGCGGCAATGCGCTTTTCCATTTCGCTGTTCCACTTCTTTTTCTCTTCCTCCAGAAGCTTTTGAAGCTCCTCATCGGAACAGCCCTTGAATTTTTCCTTTAGCATAAAGGTCCTCCTTTTTATATTTTTTTACGGCAAAATGCCGTTGTTTTCTCGTCTTGCAAGCTCTGCCTCCTCCTTGGGGTCGGACACAAAGGATAGCTGCGACAGCAGCGTTTCCGAGGTGGCGATACCGTGGAGATTGTTTATCATCTTTGAAACCTCCAGCTCGTTTACCGGCAGATTTCTCGTAAATACAATATCCACCCGGTGAATGGGAACACAACCCATGCTCCCCTTAAGAGACAGATAATTGTTGTAGAGTACGAAGCGTTTCTTTAACGCTGCCGAAAAATAACGCTCCTTATTTCTTATATGCTGCTCGAAGCCCATAAGCTTATACTTTATTGCCACACCCGATAAATTATTTCCGAAGCTTTCGTCCGATAAATCCGGTACCATGGAAAATCTGTGAATATCCTGCTTTAAGGAATCCCTTAAAACCTGAATATCCGACTCGGACATGACCTTTGAAAGATACTGTGCCTGTGCGCCCTCATAGCCCATGAGTATGCGCTCCTCCCGAAGCTTTTTGGCCTGCTGTGAATCAAGCTCGATGCCCGTCAGGAATAAAAACGCCTCCACAAACTGCTCCTTGTCGTTGACTCTGTCCGACTGCAATAAATTGTACGCATCAATAAGTGAAATCATCTGCTCAAAATCGCCCTGACGCTCGTTGTTGTTTTTAAATTCAAGCATGGGTACCGCTCCGAAATAATGCCGTGATTTTTCCAAAAGCTCCATGCCCTCGAAGCTGTCGGAGTCCTTCTCAAAGGTATACATATTTTCACTGTCGCATACCAGTGCGCATACTCCCGTGACATTTGAATAAATATCACGCTTCTTGTAATAATGTACACCCAAAAGCGGCTTTTCGGTGACCTGCGCTCCGTAAACCACAAAGCTGTTTATCGGGCTTAGCTTAACGCTTCTCGGTTCGCTCTCCTCGTCCACATATACCAGCTCAAAGCTGTGACCGTATATTGCCATGTCCTTTTCCAGTTCGCAGTCAATAGATGCCATGTCCTGCTCCAAATAACTGTTCTTTACAGCCTCTATGTCAAAGCCGTCCGAACAGGTGTAGCTTATGGGATTGCCCACCAGATAGCTCATTGCCATGTCAACTATGTACTTTGCATGGTTGCACAGGATTTTGTTGTTCGCCGTACCGGAGCTTTTCTTTTTCCTGTCCCCGATGGCATGATAGCCTAAGTAATAATTCATAAGCTTCCTGTACCTCTCTGTGCCGGAGCTGTGGCGCATAATCAGCCTGTAAAGAATTTCGGGTGTTATTCCGTCCTTTAAAATTTCCTCGTCAATTATCATAAATTAAGTTCACTCCTGCTAATAACTCTTGCCTTTTTCATGTTTATCTCGTCCTCAAGGGCGTATCTTACCGCATCTATGGTGTGGTTGTTTTTGTCGGGGAAATCAGCCTTCAGACTTCCGTATAAATCCCGCTCCAATTCGTATTGCCGAAACTCCCTTGCGGCGTTGGGACAGCGCTTGGGGTCAATTACAATCTCGTCTAAGGACTGTAAAAACTTTATTCCGTAATTTATGCTGTCACAGCCCTTTTTCGCTCCAGTAACCCGAAGCCCCAAATCCCGAAGCTCCCTGATGCTCTTTGGCTCTGCACTGTCGCATATAATCGGTGCGGCATAAATTCCCTTTTTGCATATCATCTCATATGCCATGCGGTTTGAAAGCCCCACCTTGAAAATCTCGTCAAATATGCAGAGCCGGCGCTTGCTTGTGGCACAGACTATGTAGACGAACGGGTCACAGGCATATCCGAAATCCACACCGCAGCGTACCTTCTCAAAGCCCTCGACTTCCTCATCGGTAATTTCTCTTATCTTAACGTTTGTAAAAACCTCGCCGCCGTCGCCCACAGCCTCGCCTAAGTATTCGTGCCGGTAAAGCTCCGGATTGTACTGCTTAAGATGCTCTGCCTCAATAAAGAACTGTTCTCCGAGCCATTGCCGGCAAACGTCCAAGTAAGTCGAATGGTGTACCAGTCTGTCCGGGTATTCCCGCTCCACCTCGGCGTTTATCCAACAGCCGGTGCTTTTTGGCGGGTTGTAGGAATAAAATACCGTATAAACCGTTCCGCCCCTTAAAAGGGATTGGTTAATGGAACGAATTTCCTCCATGCCCAAAAACTGATCCGCTTCCTCATACCATACATAGCCGATGTAGCCCTGCTGTACCTTTGTGGATTTAAGCTTTTTCGGATCGTCCGCACCCCGAAAAATTATTCTCTGCCCCGTAGGCTCATAAACAAGCTCCAAGGGACTGTATTTTACGGTCCAAAGCTGTGAAATTTTTAAAATATCGATTGCCCAGCGCAGCTGCATAAAAACGCTGTCCTTTAAATATGCGCCGACTTTTCTTATAGCAACACAGCTTCTTTCGGGATTTTTAATCATTCCGGTTATTATTTCAAGGCTTACAAAGCTTGACTTTGCCGACCCTCTGCCGCCCTTTAAAAAATAATGGGTGTGACCGCAGCGCTTGATGTCCTCGTGAACGTGGTAAAATGCGGGTGAGATAAGGGAAGAAAGCTCAATCCTCATTTTGAACCCCTCCGCCGATGTCATCAACTATAACCACGCCGCCTCCCAAGTCCTCGCTGTCCCTCTTTGAGCTGTAATACTTTTCGAGAAACTCGGCGGCACGGTTTCTGTCTGAAACCTTTGCGTCCTCCGTTTCGCCTCGCATAACGCTTGTAAAATGCTCAAGAATTTCTTTTTCCGTAGCAATTTTTCTTCTTGCCAAACGCTTCACCGCCTAAAACCGCTCCGTAACCGTGTAAACGCACATTTCACAGCCGATGCACTCCTCATCGGAGTTCATGTAAAAGTAGCTTGGATAAAGTGCGCCGCACACAGGACATTCGCATAAATCCTCGTCGTAAATGTCCGCCCCGAAATCTCGGGTGTCCAGACGCGCTCTTTCCATAGCAAGTATCGCGCCGGGATCATTGCTGTTGTAAATCATAGACAACTCCTCCTTTTTGTATCTTTTTAAGAAACTTTAAAATAAAAATATATAAGCGATACCAACCGAAATTGTTATTTCGGCAGCCGCTTTTTTAACTTTAACCTAATTATACCACACGAACGTTTGTTTGTCAAGAGAAAGTTGACTAAAAAGATATTTTGCTTGATTTTTGACAAAATATGTGATATGATTATAGTGAATATTTATGTACAATTTCCTACGGTTTGGAGGGATAATTTTGCCGCATACGGGTGATAGAATACGGCGCTTAAGGAAAGAGCGTTCGCTCACACAAGAGCAATTGGGCGAGCTTTTGGGCGTAAAGAAAGCGGCGGTAGCCAAATACGAAAACGGCACCGTAACGAATATAAAGGCGCATAACATAATAAAGCTTGCCGAAGCTTTAAATACCACGCCCGAATATCTTTTGGGCTGGGAGAGCGACGGAGATATTGTCAGACTTCCCATTCTTGCGTCTGTTTCGGCGGGCATGGGGCTTCATGCCGACAGCCTTAATAATGAAGCGATAGGCTATGAGCCGGTATGCTCCGATGAGCTTGGAGCCGGTGAGCAGTATGTGTACTTAAGAGTAAGCGGAGACAGTATGTATCCCATGTTCATTGACGGCGACCTTATCCTGGTAAGATGCCAGACCTCGGTGGACAGCGGCTCTTATGCGGTTGTCACCATAGATAACGAAGACGGCGTTGTAAAGCGCATAATATACGGAAAAGACTTTATTGAGCTTCAGTCCATAAATCCCATGTATCCGCCCCGGCGTTTCGAGGGCAGGGACATAACCCGTATAAGGGTATTCGGACTTGTAAAACAGTTAAAACGAAATTTCTAACGGAGGAGAGCAATGAAAAAATTTATATCTGTTATGACAGCGGCGGCGCTTATAAGTGCGTGTATGCCCGTTAATGTGGGCAGTGCGGACGAAAAGCCTGACCTCAACATTATGTATGTGGAGGAAATACCCTCTGACGGCGGACTTGTAACGCAAAGAGTGGTTGACAGTGAGGGGAATGAGGTAAAGCCTGTTTTGGGGGCTTCCCTTTTTGAAGCAGTCGAGCTTCCCGAAAGCTATGTTTCTCAATACAGCCCCGTCAAAAATCAGGGAGTTGAGGGCTGCTGCTGGGCATTTGCGGCAGTGGGAGCGGCGGAAAGCTCCATGCTTAAAAAGGGCTTGGGGCTTAAGGATTATTCCGAAGCGCATCTTGCATATTTTGCCAATAATTCATATGACACCACCTACGGTGACGGGGTAATTTCGGATAATCCCTTCGGCGGCGGCAACAACAGCCGAAGCACTGCGGCAATGATGAAGTGGTCGGGCTTGGAGATGGAGGAGCATCTGCCCTATAATGCCGGCAACGAAGCGCTGATGACCCCCTCGGAGGATATGCGCTTTGCATCGTATACCATAATCGATAAATACAGTACAATTTCCATATCCGATGAAAATGCCATAAAATCGGCAATAATGGATTACGGAGCCGTAACCTATGAGTATTATTCAAACAGCTCCTATTATACCAAGGACAGCAGCGGACGCTATACATATTATATGCCGCCCACCACGTCCCAGGGCAATCATATGGTAACAATAGTCGGTTGGGACGATACTTATTCGGCCGCCAATTTCAAAAACACTCCCGACCGTGACGGAGCATGGCTTGCAAAGAACAGCTGGGGAGAGGGCTGGGGCAGTGACGGAATGTTTTGGATTTCCTATGCAAGCAATCCGGGAACATATACCTCGGCAGGAATTTTTGACGTTTCGCCCAATGAAGAATATGATTATGTCTATACATATACCGGTGCAAGTGCCTCGTCATATTTTCCCATAAGCAAAACCGATTACGCCGCCAATATCTATACCGCAAAATCCAATGAAGAAATAAGTGCCGTAAGCGCATATTTCTATAACTGCTCCGAGGGCTATGATATGTATGTGTACACCGATATAACCGGAACGGATATACTCGGCGGCACTGCGGCGGTAAAAATCAGCTCGGATATGACAGGTACGGGAACGGAGCTTTTAAAGCTTGACAAACCGATAACGGTTGACGCGGGCGAAAAATTTGCGGTTATAATACAGCCCAAGGGCGAGATAGGCGTGCCCGTTGAGAAACCCTCCGATACAAATACGGTAACGGCTCATGAGGGCGAAAGCTTTTTAAATAAATGGGATATGGTAACGAATTACAGCTACGGCAATTTAAGCCTAAACGCATATACAAAAGCCGCCGATGAAAAGCCTACAAAGCTTTTGTATGCGGTTGACGAGCTGTCGGCATACCTTGACCTATGCGAAAACAACACCGCCTACGCAAAATTTGAAGGGGAGCTTGAGAGGGCAAAGAGCATGACCTTGCCCAATGCGGTTATGGAAAATAACGAGATAATCTATTTAAGAACTCTCGCCTCAAAGCTGACCTTCCCCGAGGTGCAGTTCGGCGCATCGACCGCCGGGGAAATAATAATCGAGGATGCCCAAGACCTTATAGATTTTGCGGCAAGCGGCAACAGCTGTGCCGATACCACCGTAAGACTTGTAAACGATATAGAACTGGATTCCTCGGTAACAAACAATATATCCATGATTTCTACTTTCAGAGGTGTGTTTGACGGCGGCGGACACCGCATAAGCGGAGTAAATATATCCAATTCCGATACACAAAGCAGCAGATTTACCGGTCTTTTCCAAAACCTGTACGGAACGGTAAAAAATCTTGAAATAGAGGGAACGATAGAGGGAACAGCATCCGAACGTCAGTATGTGGGAGCCATTGCCAGACTGGGCGGAACGGTGGAAAATTGCCGCTTTGACGTTACCGTCAAGGCAAGCTCTTCATCAAGCTACTGCGGAGCAATTACATATTCGCAAAAACTTACCACAGGCGTAACGCCCACGGTAATAAATTCCTTTAATACAACCTACTGCTCCTCGCCGAGCCAAGCAAAGCTGAGCGCAATAGTTGCGACCGCCCCCACAGGTCATGAGCCGAGTATAACAAACAGCTATTATATAAACAGCACAGGCTACACAAGCTCTGCACTGGGCGGAACGGCAAAAACCGCCTCCGAATTAAAAGGCAGTAGCTTTACAAGTACAATGAACACAAACCTGCCCGCGGGCGATAACCCCTGGCATCAGGAAAGCTCCTCGGAATATCCGACAATGAAGCATTATACCATATCAAACGCCAATGAACTTAAAGTCTTTGCGCAAACCGCGTCAACAAAATTTTCAAACAGAACGGTTTCTTTGATGGCGGATATTGAGCTTGATGAGCGGACCGAGAACAATATCAGCGAAATAATGGATTTTCGCGGGATTTTCGACGGAAACGGACATACCATAAGCGGAGTAAACATTTCTCAGTCAAAAGATGCAGGCAAGGTTATTGGTCTGTTTCACTCTGTTACTGCAAGCGGAACAATAAAAAATCTTGAGGTCAAAAACGCGAAAATTTCCTCAACAGCCGCCGCCGGAGTAAAAAATACCGTAGGAGTTGTGGGAGCGCTTTTCGGAACGGTGGAAAACTGCCGTTTTGAAGCGGATATGACGGTAAATGCCGGCTCGGAATACGGTGTTATAGGAGTTATTGCA
Organism: Clostridiales bacterium; assembly: GCA_029226975.1. Lineage (GTDB taxonomy): Bacteria > Bacillota > Clostridia > UBA1381 > UBA1381 > Ornithomonoglobus_A. The sequence goes on from JAQXZB010000098.1 coordinate 27,624, forward strand.
AAAGGCTGTAAAATAGATAATTTCTACACAACCTCCCATACGATGAACACCTCGGGAGTGGAAAAAAACGGAATATTTATAAACTTTCATGATGACCCAAGCTCTTATGATGTAGCGTCCACAGTAACAAACTGCTACGCAAAGAAAAGCTACTCAAATACCGCAGGAGCAAGCTATATAACCTTAAAAACCGAGGACGAAATAAAAGCGGCGGCATTTACAACGCTTATGAATACCAACCGCGGCTCAAATATGCTCTGGTCAATCGGCTCGGACGGCAGTCCGACCCTGTCAACAAGCATAACCTATACAATTTCCACAGCTCAGGAGCTTAAAGACTTTGCCCAAGCCACCCAAAACGGAAACACCTATGACGGTGATACGGTAATTCTTGATGCGGATATCGAGCTTGATGGGCAGACCGCAAACAATATCGGCGAAATAATGAATTTTTACGGTACTTTCGACGGAAACGGACATACCATAAGCGGAGTAAACATTTCCCGGTCAAAAGATGCAGGCAACGTTGTGGGTCTGTTTAATTCCGTTAATGCAAGCGGAACAATAAAAAATCTTGAGGTCAAAAACGCGAAAATTTCCTCAACAGCCGATGCCGGAGTAAAAAATACCGTAGGAGTTGTGGGAGCGCTTTTCGGAACGGTGGAAAACTGCCGTTTTGAAGCGGATATGACAGTAAATGCCGGCTCGGAATACGGTGTTATAGGAGTTATTGCAAAAGGCTGTAAAATAGATAATTTCTATACAACCTCCCATACGATGAACACCTCGGGAGTGGAAAAAAACGGAATATTTATAAACTTCCATGATGATCCAAGCTCTTATGATGTAGCGTCCACAGTAATAAACTGTTATGCAAAAAATAGCTACAGCGTAACCGCGGGAGCAAGCTATATAACGCTAAAAACCGATGACGAAATGAAGGCGGCGGCATTTACAGCGCTTATGAACGAGCATAGGGGAACAAATAAACAGTGGTATCAGGGAAGCGACAGCTATCCGACCATGACAGAAACCACCCAAACCCCGACCCCCGCGCCGACAGCCACCCCCATACCGACAGCCACCCCCGCACCAACCCAAACTCCCACACCCCAGCCGGTATCGGGAACAAGCGGTGATATAACCTGGGAATATGACCGAAACGGAACACTCACATTTTCCGGAAACGGCAGTATGGAAGAAAAGGTTATGCCGGGACTGTATCCGTGGAGCGCATACAGTGCCGATATAACAAGGCTTGTAACAATGGGAAATATAACCGCAGTCGGACGGTTTGCTCTGGGACAATATACGGCGCTTAGTGAAGTAACTTTGGGCGCAGGACTGGGCGCCATAAACGATTACGCCTTTGCCTATTGTACCTCTCTTAAAGCCGTAACCATACCAAGGAGCGTAACCTCAATAGCGGAGCATGCCTTTGACGGCTGTTCGTCGGATTTGGTAATATACTGTCCCGCAAGCTCAACGGCACTGGAATACGCAAAGGCTCATGGCATAAAATATCAGATAATAACCACAAACGAATTTGATGCCACAGCCGCCAGGGTGGATAATAAGGTGGTAATAACCGCCAATATCCCCGATGATGAAATAACCAAAACCGTTCACGCGGCGATATATAATTCCTCCGGCGAGCTGGTGGATTACATAGCCGTTCCGGCGGTATTTACCAACAGTACCGTAAATATAGTATTTAACTATACCGGGGATATGTCGACAGCGAAGGTGTTCTTGTGGAATACCCTCGAAACCATGACCCCGATAACCGCGGCAATACCCGTAAAGATCGGCTGAAAAAACCCGATTTGACATTTTAAAAAAAATATTGTATAATATATATGATTTTAATTTTACCTCATAAAAAGGAGAAGAAAATGAAAAAGAAAATATTATCAATAGCCATAGGAGCGGCAATGCTCTTTACGGCGAATATAACCGGCACAGCGGCGGCAAACGATAGCTGGCGCGATGCGTTTGTAACAAGAATAATGAAGCAGATGTCAACCGATCCGTCCTATAACCGCGTGGCATTGACGGATTTGGATAAAAACGGTATTCCCGAAGCGTTTATTTATCGGGACGGTCTTGACGGCGGAATAAGCGCGGGCTTTACCATGACCGGCAACACCATAACCTCAATAGATGTGCCATCGAATATAATAGGCGAGTGCCTTGCGGATATAGACGTGTACATAAAGAACGGAAACTATATCTTTGTGGGCAAGGAAGTTCCCAGATATTCGTCGGTAATTGCCTATTATAAGCTTGTCTTAACCGGCAATACCTTAGAGGCGGTAAAGATTTCAAAAAGCGACGTAAGCCCGTATGAATCGGTGCAGTATGTGGATATGGTGGGCAAAAACTTCCTCACCGACGGTTACCCCAACAGAACAAAAATCAGTGCCTTCATAGACAGCTATGAAAAGGTAAATACCCTGACCGCCGAGCCTTCAACGGCAAAGCTTTCGGTAAACGGAAATATTTATGATTTAACCGGCTATAACGTAAACTATGCCAATTATTATAAAATCCGCGATATAGCGATGCTGCTTCGTGCAACCTCGGCGAAGTTTGAGGTGGCATGGAACGAAAACGGCATTTCGCTTCTGCCCGGAAGCAAATACACAGTGGTAGGAAACGAGCTGTCCCCGGATTACTCCAACAGCCTTGATATTTCCGAATACAGCGGAATAATCTATGTAAATGACGCTCCGACAGATTTTGCGGCATATACGATAAACGAAAGCACCTATATGCAGATACGCGATATTGCAAGCATAGCGGGCTTTAACGTAGACTGGGACGGAGCAACACAAACAATCATAATAACAACAAACTAAAAATCCAAAACAAAAGGGGCTGTAGCAAAATGCACAGACCGCATAAAGCGAAAAAAGTATAGCAAATAAGCCGATTTTAGAACAAAATATAGTTATAACAGGCTTAATTCTAAGGTAAAAATTTGTTATTCTAACAAATTTTATTAAAAATCGCTTTATGCTATAAATAAACCTCACCACTCGACGGACCCATGTACGCCTTCGGGCAAGGATTTTTAGGCTTAACGCCTAAAAATCTTCGGTTTGTTCATTCTGCGCTATTTTGCCGCACCCCCAAGAGGCTGTTGCAGTTTTGCAACAGCCTCTTTGTCAATTAAGAGTCAATGTTCCCACAATATCGTTTATATCCTCAATGCCGAATTTTTCC
>JAQXZB010000099.1 GCA_029226975.1 Clostridiales bacterium
TCTTTGCGTTCCAGTTCTGCTGCCCGTTCTTCGGGACTTAATTTGTACCTTGGCATATTAAAAACCTCCAAAATGATATTTTTATTATACATCATTTTGGAGGCTTTGTAAAGACTTTACACAAAATCCGGGATTGTCTCAAAATGTTAAATACAACGTGCAGGATAAAACATATAAAAACTCTTATAAATCGCATAGCTGTGCGGTTTATAAGAGTTTTTTATCTATTTAAGTGTCAAAAATCGGATTATATATATATTGTAAACTATATTTCTCATTTTGTCAATATTTTATTACATTATTTTTGAGATATTTCTACTCCGGTGTAATAATGTGTCAAAATATCCTTATAGCCCATGCCGTTTTGGGCAAGGTAGTTTGCTCCGTACTGGCTCATTCCCACACCGTGGCCGTAGCCCTTGACATTCATTTTTACGGTATCCGAGTCAAGCGTAAGGCTCACGTTGGTTGAATTAAGCCCGAAAATCCTTCTAAGCTCCGTTCCCCTTATCAGCACTCCGCCCACCTTCAGCTCGATTATTCCGCCCGCATCGGAACGGACTATGTCCGAAAACAGCCCTTTTTCAAAATCCGCACCCTCAACGCTTTCGCTGATTTTGCTCTTGTAATCCTCCAGGGCAAACGCCGCCTCGCTTTCATAACGGGGCGAAGCCTCCTCGCCCTCGGAGATTACGCTTACAAGATAGGGTATCTCCTCTCCCCATACGTCCTTTGCGTTCTCCGTCATGCCGGAGGAGGTGGAATGAAACAGTGCCGAAATTATTTCGCCGTTGTATTTTATCACCTCTCCCCGCGTTTGTTCCACAGCGCTCTCAATCTTATCCCGATACTCCTTTGCCCGCTCGCCCCAGTCCGCCGCCTTTGCTTCAATATCAGCCCATGCCTGGCAGTGGCGGTAGTCTGTGCAGATTTTTGCGCCCTTGTGGTATTCGTCCTGTGTATTGCTTTGAAGATGATTATAAAGATACGTCCTTGCCGCAACCGCCTGCGCCTTTAGTGCCTCCCTGTCAAAGCCCGCGCTCATTTCCGCAGCCACAACGCCCTTTAAATATTCCTCGGAGTTTATGGAAACAACCTCGTCCCTTTCGTGAAAATACACCTCTATAAGCTCGCCCTTTGCAGACTTCTCGTCGGCAAAGCCGCCCATTATGTACACTACCGCAAGCGGCAGCAGCACCGTTATAAAAACAATAAATAAAAACGCCCCCGCAAGCCTTTTCACAGCGTCACCTCCCAAAAGATTTCACACTATGTATATGCTCTGAAGAAGCGTTTTATTAAATTATTGTACCGAACGGAATTTATAAAGCATGGAAGCCGCCTCCGCGCGCTTTACATTGCTTAACGGATGAATGGTATTATCCTCATAGCCGTTTATAACTCCCTTTGCGGCAAGCTTGTTTATTCCCTCTCTTGCCCAATCGGGTATTTGTGCGCTGTCGGCAAAGCCCGCCTCCGGGGCATCCTCATCTGTGAGCCTGCCTATTATGGTCATTGCTTCGGCGCGGGTTATGGGGCTCATTGCGTCAAACACCACTCCGTCCTCGGCACTCTTACCGTTTATAATCCCCCTTGCATACATCGCCTTAACGCAATTTCTCGCCCAATCGGGTATTTGCTCCTCATCGGCAAACACTGCCGGATCATCGGCGTATTCATTGCCGTTTACCCCCAAAAATCGGGTCATTATAACAGCGTACTCGGCGCGGGTCATGTCATTGTCGGGATAAAATCTGCGTCCGTCATCACCGGTTACGCCGTAAATTATCCCCTCTGCCGCCATGGCTTCAACAATGTCCTTTGCCCAATGTCCGTCAAGGTCCTTAAAATTCATTTCTCCGCCTATTACAACAGGTATTTCCTTTACGGTATCGCCTATGGAAACGGCAATTTTGCCGCTGCCCTGCTCCGTATCCCTTAAAACAAAATGTCCGTTAGAAGAAATCGTGCCTATATTTCCGCTGGTTCTCCATACAATGCTGTCCTCGCCCAGTTTTAGCTGTCTGCCCTCAACAAACGCCGCCGCGCACAAATCCAATTCCAGCTGCTCATTAGGCTCTGCGTATATTTCTGAAACCGCGCTCATGTTATCCTTTAAGTACACCCGCACCTCCTGGGGAGAATCATAAACGTTGCAGTTTAATACCGTACTTGCCGTATCTCCTGCCGTAACCGTTATATTCGCCACTCCGCCGGTGGTAAAGGTTACGGTATTTCCGTTCCCCTCGCCTATATCGCATGAGGCGTTTATGTCCTGTGACTCCATTTTATAATTTGCGGTATCGTACATACTCACAACGCTGACAACCGCCGTTGCACCTCTTAGGTAATCCTCGGCATCCAAGGCGGCATTTACAATCCAGGGAACTCCCGTAGGAGTGCGGTTATCCCTTAAGAATATGAAATTCGATACATTTCTCATGCTTCCGTCCGAGGGACTGTTTTTTAATTCAAAATTGTCCTCACCGCCCAAAAGCGCGCCGATTGTCGTTGAGCCGCCGCCGTCAAGATTTATCGCGTCCACGCAGCCCAGCTCCGCCATGCGCCTTGCAAGGGTTTCCAAGCGGCAACCGTAGCTGTAGCCCGACTGTCTGCCGTCTAAGGTATACATTATCAAATTGCCGTTTTCCTTGACTCCCACAGCTGTTCTGGGCGCCGCACCCTCCTCAAAGCCGGAGCATATCTGTCCGTCCTTTATAAGCCTTGCACCGGTGGTGCTTGTGGCTTCAACGGCTGTTGCCCACTGATTTTTCTCGGAATTTATTGCTTCGTTTCTTATAACGAACTCGTCACCCTTGGCAAGGGAGGATAAAAATGCGTAGCAGTCCGCATCACCGGAGGTGTCCATTAAAAGCACTATCTGATTTTCGGGGATTTGTATGGCTCCCTCATAAATAAAGCTGTCCTCAACCGCAAGGGTCATATCCGTTCCGATTTTCATATCTCCGTCAACAACGCTGCAAAGCACGAATATACAGTTTCCCTCCGTGCGGGTCGAGTCCCCAAACTCCCTTGTAAGCATATAAATCGGGTCAAAGCCCCTCTGGCACCATTTGTTTATATACATAATCCTAACGGCGCTTTCGCCCTTTATTGCGGTAGTTTCCACTTCAAGATTGTCTATAAACGAGGTTCCGTCCTCACGAAAGCCTATTGCCGGCTGAGGCCCGAAATCCTTTGAGATAAGCCTGCCTCCGGAAATGCCGTATCCCATCTGCAAGCCCGTTTTAAAGGAAAAATAATCCGCGTTTATGCCCGCAACGCTTCTTATTCCCTGTGCGGCAAGATAATCCTTTGCCTCCAAGAGATTTTGCGTTCCCCAAAGCGATGCCCCGTTTACGATTACCGGAGTTGCCTCGGCATTTGGCTTGTATTCTACATAGTTTTCCGTCTGACGTCCGGCATTCCCGCCGTCAAACTGAACACGATGGAACACGCTGTATGCGCCCATGTCGTTATACACCTCGCCGCTAACGGTTCCCAAAACCTCGGCAAATGCCGCCGATGCGGTCATTGCCAGCACCAAAACCGCCGTAAATAGCATTTTTTTCATTTTCCATTACCTCTTTTTTTAATTTTATGCACAGATTATATTATAACATATTTATGCGGTTTTGTAAAATAAAATTTCTTCCTTTTTTGTCGAAAAGTTTTTTTGCTTCGACAAGCGGATTCGACATACTTTTCCCGGCTGTGGTAGTATAATAATTCCGAGGTGAGGAAGATTTGGTAATATACGCTGATGAAATATTTATCGAAAACTTTGCGGGAGCATATGCGCTTTTGTATATAAGCGCAAGGCTTCTTCACCAAAGAGCAAGCGTGCCCAGACTGTGCGCCGCTTCCACCTTAGGAGCGGCGGCGGCTGCAGCAGGCTTTATATACGGCGTAAATCCGGGTATTTTTTCGTCCTTTGCCATGTTTGTCGCGGCATTCGGAATAAAATCAGGATTTTTTTTGCAGAATATTGTTGTATTTTCTGTACTGAAAATCATGACCGGATTTTTCGCGTCTGTGTTATGCTCCGCCCTCGGAGCGGGTATAATCAGAAACGGTATAGCATACTTTCGCTTAAATCCCGCCGTTATGGTCATATCTCTTTGCATTGCGTATCCGTTAAGCGCGGCGGCGGTAAATATTTTTAACAAAAGGCTAAAAAAACGGCTCTGCCGCTTAAAAATCACCGCAAATGAAAAAACCGTCGAAACAACGGCGGTTTTCGACAGCGGAAATCTGCTTACCGAGCCTGTGTCGGGCAAAAGCGTGATAGTAACCGACAGGTCACTGCTTGCCCCGCTTTTCCCCGGCGGGATAGACCGTATTTTAAATGACCCGGTAAAACATGGTCTGCGGCTCATTCCCTACAGTACGGTTTCCGGCGCGGGAGTGATGCCGGCATTTTTGCCGGATGAGGTTTCAATAGACGGTCGGATAAATACCGGGGTATATATAGGCATAAGCCCAAAGCGGCTCAAATATGGCGCATTAGTCGGCGCATAGGAGGAAAATCATATGATGAAATTATTAAAAAGGCTTAATCCGCAAGTATTATTCCGCGGTGTTGCCGATGACGGAATTTTCTACATAGGCGGCAGCGACACACTGCCCGCCCCGCTCTCAAAGGAGGAGGAAGCCATGCTCACATCAAGACTGGAGAGCCAAGATAAGGAGGTAAAAACCAAGCTTATAGAGCATAATCTGCGGCTTGTGGTATACATTGCCCGCAAGTTTGAAAATACCGGGATATGCGTAGAGGACTTAATATCCATAGGCACCATAGGACTTATAAAGGCAATAAACACCTTTAAGCCCTCAAAAAACATAAAGCTTGCCACTTACGCCTCCCGATGCATAGAAAACGAGATACTCATGTATCTTAGGAAAAACTCGAATATGCGCACCGAGGTGTCCATAGACGAGCCGCTTAACGTTGACTGGGACGGAAACGAGCTGCTTCTCTCGGATATTTTGGGCACCGACAACGATGTGATATGCAAAAATATCGAGGATGAGGTGGACAAATCACTTTTAAAAACCGCCCTTACCAAGCTCACGCGCCGGGAACGCGCCATTATGGAAATGCGCTTTGGGCTTGGCGATAAAAAAGAAAAGACCCAAAAGGAGGTTGCCGACGTTTTAGGCATCTCCCAATCCTACATATCGCGCCTTGAAAAGCGCATTATAGGCAGGCTGAAAAAGGAAATCTCACGCATGAGCTGACAGCCCCGCTTTTCCGTATACATAGCCGCAAACACCTTTGCGGCCGAACTTCAAGGAGGATAAGTATATGAACGGAAAAGTGGAAATATGCGGTGTAAATACCTCAAAGCTTCCCGTACTGTCGCGGGAGGAAAAGGAGGAGCTGTTTTTAAAGATAAAGGCGGGAGATAAAAAAGCCCGCGAAACCTTTGTACAGGGAAATCTCAGACTGGTTTTAAGCGTTATTCAGCGCTTTAACAACCGGGGCGAAAATGCCGACGATCTGTTTCAGGTAGGCTGTATCGGACTTATAAAGGCAATAGATAATTTTGACCTTTCCCAAAACGTGCAGTTTTCAACCTATGCGGTGCCGATGATTATAGGCGAAATACGCCGGTATTTAAGGGACAACAACAGCATAAGAGTGAGCCGTTCCTTAAAGGACATTGCCTACAAGGCGTTAAGGGTAAAGGAAAGGCTGGTAAATACCAATTCCAGAGAACCGACCATTTCCGAAATCGCAAAGGAGCTTGACCTGCCCAAGGAGGACGTGGTTTTCGCCCTTGACGCAATCGCCGACCCGGTTTCGCTCTTTGAGCCGGTATACCATGACGGCGGAGAAGCGATTTTTGTCATGGACCAGGTAAAGGACACAAAAAACTCCGATGAGGTATGGCTTGAAAACATTGCCTTAAACGAAGCAATGCAGCATCTTGACGAGCGTGAAAAGCATATACTTGACCTGCGCTTTTTCAGGGGCAAGACCCAGATGGAGGTAGCCGAGGAAATAGGCATTTCCCAGGCACAGGTGTCGCGCCTTGAAAAGAACGCCTTAAAGCAAATGCGAAAATATGTATAAATTTACGGGAGACTGCGATTTTTTGGCAGTCTCCCGTATTATATGCATTATCTTAACTGTGCGCCTAAATTTTCCTCAAGAGCGGCAACGGTCTTGTCGAATACGTTTTGTACCTCCTCGCCGGTAAGGCTCCTGTCGGCGGCTCTGTATACCGCTGAGTAGGCAACGCTCTTTTTGCCCTCGGGTATCTGCGCACCCTCGTATACGTCAAAGAGCTTTAAGGACTCCAGAAGCTTTCCCGAAGCCTTCTTTATTACCTCCTCAATCTGCCTAACCGCAACGCCCTTGTCTACAAGCATTGCCAAATCCCTTGTAAGTGCCGGGAATTTGGGCAGCGGCTTATACTTAATATCTTCGTTTATGCTCTCCATCACTCCGTCAAATGCCAGCTCCGCAACATAGCAGGGAACATCAATGCCGTATTTTTTGCTTACGGACGGATGTATTTCTCCGATTATGCCTATTGGCCTGTCGCCCGCAAAAACAGCCGCACATCTTCCCGGATGATATGTTGGGTTATCCGAAACCGCGCTGTAGGATGCATTTTCTATATGAAGCTCCTCCAAAAGCGTTTCAACTGCGCCCTTTAAGGTGAAGAAATCCTCCTGCTCCCCGTACATTCCCATGGTTATAACAACCGGCTCATCGGGAAGCTTTTCTCCTTCCTTGGGAATGAATATCTTGCCCAATTCAAAGAGCCTTGCCTCAGGGTTTCTGTAATTATAATTCCTCGAAAGAATTTCCATCATGGAGCCTACTGTGGTGGTTCTCATAACCGAGGTGTCCTCGCCCAAAGGATTTTTGATTTTAACCACATTTCTAAGCTTGCTGTCCGCGGGGAAGTTCAGCTTATCGAAATTTGAAGGGCTTATAAAGGTCATGGTATATATCTCGTTCATGCCCAAACCGCAAAGAATACTGCCTATTTTATCCGAAAGCTGCTGCTCCTTGTTTTTGCCGCCCAGTGTCGCCTCACCGCTTAAAAGCGTGGTGGGGATTTTATCATAGCCGTAAAAACGCGCTACCTCCTCGGCAATATCCGCTTCGCCCTCCAAATCGGGACGGAAGCTGGGCGGAGTAAGGGTCATTTTGTCCGTATCAACCTTTATCTCCAAAGCATTAAAATAACGTATCATCTCCGCTTCGGGAATATCCGTTCCCAAAAATGCATTTATTTTATCGGGTCTTAGGGGAAGCGTTCTTTCTCCCTCAACATTGCCCATAATGTCTATCATGCCGCCGCATACCTCGCCGCAGCCCAGTTCCTCGACAAGCTGACAAGCCCTTTCAATCGCACCGACGGTGTTATTATAGTCAAGTCCCTTTTCGTATCTTGATGATGACTCGGTTCTTAAGCCTATTCTTTGCGCCGTAAGTCTTACGCTTGCGCCGTCAAAGGTTGCTGACTCGAATATAACCGTTGTTGTATCGTCCTTTACCTCACTGTTGAAGCCGCCCATTACACCGGCAACCGCAACCGCTCTTTCCCCGTCGGCAATAACCAAATCCTGATTTGTAAGCTTTCTGTCCTGTTCGTCAAGAGTCTTTATAATCTCGCCCTCGTCCGCGCGGCGTACGGTTATTTTACTGCCCTTTAAATCCCTTAAATCAAAGGCGTGCATGGGCTGACCGTATTCTAAGAGCACATAGTTTGTAATATCAACTATATTGTTTATGGGGCGCACTCCGCAGGCGTGAAGTCTTTGGCGCATCCAAGCCGGTGACGGTCCGATTTTAACGTTCTTTATCATTCTTGCGCAATATCTTTTGCACTTATCCTTGTCCTTGACCTCAACGCTTATTGCGTTCTCAATCCTGTCCGCATTTTCCTTAAAAGCCGGCTTTTTAACAGAAAATTCTCTGTCAAAGGACAGCGCCGATTCCCTTGCCAGACCTATAACCGAGAAGCAGTCCGGGCGGTTTGAGGTTATTTCAAACTCAACCACATTTTCATTAAGGCCGAAAATATCCTTTATATCCGTACCCACCTTTGTATCCTCGGGCAGAATTAAAATTCCGTATTCCGGCTCATAGCCCAAAAGCCCCTCGCTTATGCCCAGCTCGTCATGGGAACACAACATTCCGTTTGAAACAACTCCCCGCATTTTGCTCTTTTTAATCTTTATCCCACCGGGAAGCTTTGCCCCGTGCAGGGCAACGGGAACGATTATCCCCGCCTTTACATTGGGTGCGCCGCAGACAATCTGCAGCTCCTCGCCCACTCCTGCGTCAACCTTGCATATATGCAGATGGTCGCTGTCGGGGTGATCCGCACATTCCAAAACCTTTCCCGCCACAACCTTGCTAAGCTCATTGCCCGGGTTTTCAACGCCCTCGACCTTTGAGCCGGTCATTGTAAGTCTGTCGGCATATGCCTTTGGCTCTATGCCGCTTATGTCCATATAATCGGACAGCCAGCTTATTGGTAATTTCATTTTACTGTACCCTTCCTTTCGATAATTCGTCCAAAATGTTTACTGCTTCGGACGGTGAAAAACGTATATGTTCTTTTTTTCGCTTCATAATCAGAACTGTCCCAAAAAGCGCAGATCGTTTTCCGTAAACAGTCTTAAATCATTGATGTCATATTTGCGCATTGCTATTCTTTCAAGTCCCAGTCCGAAGGCAAAGCCCGAATATACCTCCGGGTCAATGCCGCAGTTCTTCAGTACCTTGGGATGCACCATTCCGCAGCCCAAAATCTCAATCCAACCCTCGCCCTTGCACACGCTGCAGCCCTCGCCGCCGCATACAAAGCACGAAACGTCAACCTCCGCCGACGGTTCGGTAAACGGGAAATGGTGGGGTCTGAATCTGACCTTTGTGTCCTTGCCGTAAAGAGCGTGGATAAAGGTTTCAAGGGTTCCCTTAAGGTCTGCCATCGTAACGCCCTTATCAACCACAAGTCCCTCAATCTGGTGGAATACCGGCGAATGTGTAGCGTCAACGCTGTCACTTCGATAAACCCTGCCCGGAGCGATAACCCTTATGGGCGGCTTTGTATTTTCCATAACTCTTATCTGCATTGGCGAGGTCTGTGTTCTTAAAACCACGTCATCGTCAATGTAGAAGGTGTCCTGCGTATCTCTTGCCGGGTGATTTTTGGGAATATTTAACGCCTCAAAGTTATAATAATCCAGCTCAACCTCCGGTCCGTCGGCAATCTCAAAGCCCATGCCGATAAAGGTATCCTTTATTGTGTTCATAACCTGTGTAAGAGGATGCAGCTTGCCCGCGGCGGATTTTTTGCCGGGCATTGTAACGTCAATTACCTCGCTTTTTAAGCGTTCCTCCTCCATGATTTTGGCAAGCTGTGCCTTTTTTTCGTCAATCTCACTTTCAAGCCTTTGACGGATTTCATTTGCCAACGCGCCGATAACCGGGCGTTCCTCCTTTGTAAGAGCACCCATACCCTTTAAAACGGCGGTAAGCTCGCCTTTCTTGCCGAGATACTTAATTCTCACGCTTTCTAATGCGTCCATATCCTTAATCTGCGAGAGCGCGCTCTCTGCGGACGCCTTAATTTCTTCAAGCTTCTGCTTCATTTTCTTCTTCCTTTCCTTATAATATACAAAAACACTTCGTCCGCATTGGGACGAAGTGTGTTAAAATCAAAACTCCGCGGGACCACCCGACTTCCGCACCATGTGCGGCTCTTTAAGATGTATAACGGCATCACCCGGCACAAACTACTCCTGTTTCATAAGTGCGGCTCCAAAACGAAATTTCAACATCTACGCTTACCGCAGCGGCTCCCAGCTCAATAACCCCTGCTCTCTTCATGGCGCAATAGCGTCTACTGCTTTTCTTCATCGCCTTTATATTCAGTTACTGTATATTTATATCACAAACAGCCCCGATTGTCAATAGTTTTTTTCAATTTTATGCAAAAATCGATAAATTTACATTTAATTCATATCCGCGCTCTTGACCGTTATTTGCAAATATGATATAATAAGTCGACAATAAATTTAAAGGGGAAATAATTATGGCTAAATTATGGGGCGGCCGCTTCCAAAAAAGCACCGATAAAAAGGTTGACGATTTCAATTCGTCAATACGTTTTGACCAAAGAATGTACAAACAGGATATTAAAGGCTCAATAGCCCACGCTTCAATGCTTGCAAAGCAGGGCATTATCCCAAAGGAGGACGGTGAAAAAATCGTTACCGGACTTAAGGAAATTCTTGCCGATATTGAGGCGGGCAAAATCGAGTTTGAAATAGACGCCGAGGATATTCACATGAATGTGGAAAAAATCCTTATAGAGCGCATAGGCGAAGCGGGAAAGCGTCTGCACACCGGCAGAAGCCGCAACGACCAGGTTGCGCTTGATTTAAGAATGTATTTAAGAGATGAAACCGACCAGATAAGGCAAATGCTTATTCACGCGCTTCAGGTTATGGTTGATACGGCATCTTTGCATACCGAAACCATAATGCCGGGGTATACCCATCTTCAAAAGGCACAGCCGGTGACCTTTGCCCATCATCTTATGGCATATTACGAGATGTTTAAGCGCGACCTGTCGCGGCTTGACGACTGCAAAAAGCGCATGAACGTTATGCCCTTGGGAAGCGGTGCTCTTGCCGGCACCACCTATCCGCTGGATCGGGAATTTACCGCCAAAGAGCTTGGTTTTGACGCTGTTTCGCAAAACTCCTTAGACGGCGTTTCGGACAGGGATTTCGTTATCGAGCTTGCCTCGTGCCTGTCGCTTATTATGATGCATCTGAGCCGTTTTTCGGAGGAGCTTATACTGTGGTCAAGCCATGAGTTCTCCTTTGTGGAAATGGACGATGCCTTCTCCACAGGCTCGTCTATTATGCCGCAAAAGAAAAATCCCGATGTGGCAGAGCTTATACGCGGCAAAACCGGGCGTGTATACGGGCATTTAATGGGACTTTTGACCACCATGAAGGGTATCCCCCTTGCCTACAACAAGGATATGCAGGAGGACAAGGAACCGATATTCGACGCGGTTGACACCGTAAAGCTGTGTTTGCCGGTATTTTGCGATATGCTCTGTACCATGACGGTTAAAAAGGATAATATGCTAAAAGGCTCAAAGGGCGGCTTTACAAATGCGACAGACGTGGCGGACTATCTGGTTAAAAAAGGACTTCCTTTCCGGGAGGCTCACGCCGTTGTGGGACGCATGGTATTTTATTCCATAGAGCATGGTAAGGCATTGGATGAGCTTTCCTTGGAGGAATTTAAGGAATTCTCGGATATTATCGATGAGGATATATATACCGCAATAAGCATGGAAACCTGCGTAAACGACCGCAAAATCATCGGCGGTCCGGCAAAGGAAACCGTACAAAGGGCAATAGACGCGGCAAAGGAATATATTTCGGCGCTGTAGGACATAAAAAAGGAGTATGGCATGACAAAGAAAACAAGAAATATCTTTTTAATTATAGCCGGAGCGCTTATACTGCTTAATATTATTGCACTTATCATAAATCATGGCTCCGGCCCCAAAAATCTTGCCGGTGCGCTTGCGCGCTCCGGAACTACGGTAAAGATAAACGAAGCGGCAATTCCCTCTTATCAGTTTAAAAACAGCGTGTATATCGCCGCAGAGGATTTGCAGCTTTTCGGCTTTGCCGTTGAAAAGAATAAAAGTGAAGTACACATTTCCAATGCCGAGGAGGACTACAGCTTCAGAGAGGATTATTCAAGCTCTCTTTCCCACCTTAAGGACGGAACAAATGTTGAGCATACGGAATTGAGCGTCTATTTAAACGGCGATAAAATTCAGGCATACACCGCAAAAGATTATACTCTTATTCCCCTGCGCGTTCTCGATACCATAGGGGTCTGCGAAAAATCCGACAGTTCAAATGCGATACTCTGCACTCTTACCTCAAAAAATGACAAGCAAGCCAATGCCGGCACAAAAGCACAGCCTGACGAGGTTTCCGTAACACCGCCCACCGTTGAGCCAAACAGACGTTCCTCATCGGGGCTCGGTACGGGAACATACTCCGGCTCATCAGTGTCGGGAACAAGCATTTCAGGCTCAAAAGTAATAGTTCTCGACCCGGGACATGGCAAGGCATCACAGGATATGAGCTCGGAGGAAAAGAAAAACAGCGGTTGGATATACAACGAGGACAGAGGACAATGGGGCGAATGGCGGCATTGGAAGAGCGGCACTGTCCGGCAGGACTGCGAGGGCAGCGGCTGCAGCGGCAGAACTCCCTCCGGCGGCGGCGAATGGTATCCCATAGGCAACGGCGACAGGGACACCGAGCCGGACATAAATCTCCAAAACTGCTTAGCGGCAAAGAAGTATCTTGAGCAAAAGGGCTATACAGTAAGGCTTACAAGAAGCTCAAACAACGAAAACCCCTCAATAACGCAGCGTCTGACCTACTGCTATCCCTCGCAAAACACCTCGGCGTCACCTGATGCGGATGCGTTTGTATGCGTTCATTCCAACGCCGGCGGCGGAAGCGGAACCTCGTATATTTCCCTGTCGGGAGATTACGATCAAAAGGGTATTCCCTCCGACTACGCGGCACAGGGCAATGCGCTGGGCAAGGCGATAAACGATAAAATCGCGGAGCTTACGGAGCTTACAAACAGCGGCAGCATTGACGGCGAGCCGGAGCTTATCGCATTTTGCAAATCACCGGTAATATGCGCGTATTTAGAGATTGGTTTTTTTGACAACAGCAGTGACCTTTCAATATTAAAAAGCGACTCCGACACAATCGGCAAAGCCATTGCCGAGGGTATCGACAGTTATTTTAACTAAAATCTTTCGGGTGCAACGGATTGCACCCGAGTTACATTTTGTAATATTGCTTTAAATATTTCGTGGGTGAAAGACCCTCTTGCTTTTTAAAAAATCTGCTGAAGTATCCGCTGTCGCAAAATCCCAAACGCTCCGCAATGTCATTCATGGAATAATTTCTTGAAATCAAAAGCTTTTTTGCTTTTGATATTCTAAGGGCATTTCTGTATTCCGATATCGATTTGCCGTATTCTTTTTTGAATATCCTCTGAAGCGTCGAAACGCTTAGTGAACACATTTTTGCGATTTCCGGCTCGCACAGCTTAAATTCTGTATCCGACTCTATAATATGCTTTATCCTCATAACCGTTAAATCTCTCGGCACAAAGCCGCAAATGCCGTCAAGTATACAATAAAGCTTTGATTTGACCATACATTCTCTGCCCGGCATTAAATAATAATTCAAAATCTCAAGAAAGTCATTTTGCAAATCCCCGCGTTTTTTCAGTATGGTTATACCGCTTTTTGAACCAAAAAATTCCGAACTCTCGGCAAGCATATCACAGTTAAAGTTAATCAATATATTATGTGTTGCGTTTTTATTGAAATCGGCGCGATAGAGCGCATCCTTTTTCAAAATAACCGCATCCGACTTCTCGGCAAAAAAATCACCTTTTTCAGTCTTGTATTTTATTCCCCCGGACAGAATAAAGCAAATACCGAAATCCGGACGGCTGTTCGTTTCATAGGAAAAGGAGCTTCCCTTGTCCCATATTTGATTAAGAACGCTTATATTATTAAAATTCAAGTTTGCTGTTTCCTCGTTGGTCATGCTGTCCTTCTCCCAAAAAAATATTACATCACTAAAATAATACGACAAAACCCTTTCATTGTCAATAGCAAATGATGTAAAAATCCAAAAAAATGCCGTATTTTTATATTGAATGTGATGTAATTATCCTATATAATAAACTCATAGAATTTGTGCCGCCCGGCACGGAAACGGAGGATTTGTATGAAAGGAACTTTATACAGAACGAATAATAATCATATTCTTTCAAAGAAACGCTTATTTGACAACGCTCAGGAAAATGACTGGATATCGAGAGCCGTAATCAGCGATAAGCCCGTCACCGAAAGCTTCAACGGATTCGGTGTTGCTCTTACGGGCAGCTCATGTTATGAACTGTCTGTAATGCCGCCCGAACAAAGAGAAAGCTTTTTAGAGGACATATACGGCAAAGGTGGCCTAAATTTTTCCGTTGCAAGACTTTCAATGGGCTCAAGCGATTATTCGCCGTCGGTGTACTCGTATTGCGACACTCCCGGGGATACAGAGCTTAAAACCTTTTCTGTGGATAAGGACAGAGAATTTATCATTCCCATGATTAAAGAGGTATTAAAGCATAATGCGGATATTAAATTTTTAGCATCACCCTGGAGCCCTCCCGGCTGGATGAAAACCGGCGGTTTGCTCTCCTGCGGATATATGCGCGATACATATATCGACTGCTACGCCGATTATTTTATTAAATATATTAAGGCATACGGGAAAGAGGGAATAAAAATAAATGCGGTTACTCCCCAAAACGAGCCGGAATCACACCAAAACGGCACATCGGTTGCCTGCATTTGGGCCCCTGATACGGAAGCAAAATTTATAATTGCTTTAAAGGAAAAAATGCTGCAAAACGGGATAGATACCGAAATTTGGATGTATGACCACTGCTTTATCGGCTGGCCGAGAATTGTATGGACCTTAAACGAATATCCCAAGCTTCGCGAATATGTGGACAGTGTCGCTCTGCATTATTATGAGGGCGGTATTGAGCTTACGGACAATATAAAATCCGCATACCCCGAAATGAAGTGGAATTTCACCGAGGGAGGTCCCCGTCTTTACGATAATTACGATACCGATTGGCTGAAATGGTCGCTTATAGCTGCCCGTTCGCTCGCCCACGGCTGCGAAAGCTTTTTGGGTTGGAACTTACTGCTTGACGAGGACGGCGGACCTAACATAGGACCGTTCCCATGTGCCGGACTTGCAACCCTTGACTCGCAGACAGGCGAGCTTACCTACAGCGGTCAGTACCATGCTCTTGGGCATTTTTCAAAATTCATACAGCGCGGCGCAAAAATTTATTCGGTTAAAATCAGTGATGATTACAACTGGCTAAGCAATTTCCCTCGTAATATGAATATTCCCATAGAAGCGGTTGCCGCAGATAATCCCGACGGCACTCACGTAATGGTTTTGGTAAATCCATCGGAGCGTAAAGGTCAGGTACAGTATTTTTACGGTGAGAAATGTTGGTATATAGAACTCATGCCAAATTCCGTATCAACTGTTGTATTTGAATAAGTGAATCCGGTCCCTCACGTCAAAGTGAGGGATTTTCGGTATTCGCCGGGGGAAATTCCGGTTATTTTTTTAAATACCCTGTTAAAATATGTTATATTATTATAACCGCATTCAAGAGCGATTTCCGCTATGCTCATATCAGTTTCGCCAAGCAGTCCCTTTGCCGCCTCCGTTCTGCGGAGGTTTAAGTATTCACAAAAGCTGATACCTACCTCCTTTTTAAAAAGCCGCCCCGAATATTTTTTATTTATACCGTACAGCCCGGCAATATCCGCCACTGTTATTTCTTTGTTATAAAACGCATCGGCATAGCTTAAAAACGCCCGCACCGCCCAATGCATCACCTTGGTCTTTTTCTTTTCGGATGTGGCGTAAAGCAAAAGAATATAGCTTTTTACGGCCTCCCCGATGGATTTATATAATTCGGACTCTCCGCCCTCTGCCATCACTGCGATTTTATCCGCTATAGCGCTGTCCACACCGGTTATTTTTGAAGTATGCCGCATATGCTTTTGGGTTGATTTGGAATCGACACAAATATTCCCCACATATATGATACATATTACCTCTGAATTTACGATAACGGGCAGAACATACTCCGTTACTCCCCACGGACATATCCCCCAAAAGGGTTGTCTTTGGGATATGGCTTTTTTATTTGCCAGCTCCTTACATTTCAGGCACAGCCTAAATCCCCGCCGGGTTGTCTTTGCCCAATTGCACACCTCATTGTAATGTATGGTATTGATGTAATCCAATTCCATACCGTCAATCAAGAGCATACCGCTCAGGTCATGTACGCATATATGAACACGAGTATCGTGGGTAATCAGCTTAATGAAATCTTCAAGGCTCATCAATTCATTGTTCATTATACATAATCCTCTCATTTTTATCTGATTATACCATAAAAATATCTTTTGTTCAAGTTTTTTATGTAAAATACCGCCGCATCGTCTGCCCGATGCGGCGGTCCTAATCCCGTTACTGCTGTTGATTTTTCTGCATTCCTCGTCCGCCTTTGCCTCCGAAGCCGGCCGTTCTGCTTCCGATGCTTGTAACAACGGAGCTTACCTGTGCGGTTTCGGTCATGTCTGCGGCTGTAATTGTATAGGTTTGACCTGTTTTTATATCAGCAGATGAGAATACTATCGACTGATACGTTTTTTCGGGGGTAAAGTCAAGGATTGTATTCCCCTCCGAATCGGTAATCTTTATGGGTGTGAGCGCGCTTGCCGCGGAGCTAAGCATAATATTTAAGGTATTCTGTGTGCTTGCTCCCTCCGACGGAGCCTCTGCCATTCCCGCAGAGCCTACCGCAATAAGCGTTCCTCCGGTTATTCCGATTTGGTATCCGCCGTCACCGCAGTCAAGAGCACCGTTACCGCTTGACTTAGGACCGTTTACAACAATATATCCGCCTGTAATCGTTATATTTCCGTTGGAGTCAATTCCGTCACCCTCGGCGTTTATTTTAATCGTTCCGCCATTTATAATAAGGTCATGGTCATTTGATTTACCCCCGCCCTGCATCGGAGCGCGTCCGTTTTTCTCGCCCTGCGGCATTTGCGGCTTTTCCCTGCCATTCATTTCGGGCGGCTGTCCGTTCATCTGTGGTCTTTCACCGCCATTCATTTCGGGCGGCTGTCCGTTCATCTGCGGTCTTTCACCGCCTTGACCTCTCATATTTTCCATGCCCGACATAGCTTCCATAATCTCACCCATCGTAAGCTTTGAAAGCTTCTCGCCTGCCGCATACCGTTCAATCTGCATTTCAAGCGTTGCCCCGCCGTCGCGGCCGAAGTTTGCTCCCTGTCCGCTGTCACTGCCGCCGGTATTTATGCCATCGTCCGATGCGGTAATATCTATATCCCCGCCGTTAATTGTCATAACCGCCTTTGACTCCATACCCTCGGTGGACTTCTCAACCGTAATATCTCCGTCCTCTACCGTCAGGTATCCGTGAGCGCTTATACCCTTGCCGTACTGTGACAAAAGCGTAAGCTTTCCGCCGCTTATGGTCATATCCTCTGCACTGTGAACGGCATGATCAGTGGAATTTACCGTAATATTCCCTCCGCTTACAGTCATTGTAGCTTCCGATTTTATGCCCTTTGAGGACAAAGAGCTTTCGGTCTGCTCATTGGTTTTTGCAAGCTTTATAAATTCCTCACAGGTCATATTTTTAAATTCATCACTGCTTGTATCAAGTCCTAACTGCCCTGCCGCCGCGGCAATGCCGCCGCCGCGCATCATTTCCTGTGACTGCGATGACGTATCGACCGCGCCGGTGGTGGTAATATCGATATTTCCGTCCTCGATATTCATATAATATTCCGACTGAATACCGTCCTCACCGGCATTTATTTCTATATTTGCGCCAGTTATATCTATTCCGTCATCGGCATGAATACCGTCGCTTACCGCGGTAATTTTTATTGTGCCGGAGCTTATGCCCAGAGTTTCCTTGGATACTATGCCATGAGCATAATTGCCCTTTATCTCAAGACTGCCGCTTCCGTATATATCCATATCGTCCTTTGAATATATAACTCCCTTAAGGCTCAAATCATCAGGCTGCTGCGCATCCTCAAGATAGTTTTGGCTGCCCTCGGCAAGCTCTGTAAACAGCTTCTTCGCGTCCTTAACATAAATTGCCGGACCGGTTTCACTTTTTATCGTACAGCCGTTTAATATCAGCTTTACCTTTTCTTCACAGTCTATATAAATCTGTCTTGTGCCTGTGCCGGAAATCGTATATATGCCGCCATCGGTAATTTCAATCCTGTCCTCATCTATGCTTACGCCCTCCGGGACGGTTTCACTGCTCAAATCAATTGAGGCGGTGTTGTTTTTCCAGTCCGTATTTCCGCTGTCCTCGGTTTTATCGTCGGTGTGTCTTGATGTAATGCTCACTGTTTTGCTTTCCTCATCCCATGTAACCTCCGCACCTAAAGCCTCGGCAACCGCCCTTGCGGGTACCATTGTAAAATCGTTTACAATCTCCGCCGCTTTATCAAGGGCTTTCTGCGCACCGTTTACCTTTATGGAGCTTGCTCCTACGCTTAGAGCCACGCTTCTGCCTGTATTTGTGCTTGTTACCGTTTTGGTAGCATCATCCCAGTCAACCTCAGCGCCCAACGCCTCAAAAACGGCTCTTAGGGGAACCATTGTTCTTCCCTCCGCTGAAATATACGGAGAGGTTTCGCACTCCAGCTGTGCTCCGTCAACCGTTATTTTTATCGTGTCCTCCGCTGTCACATTGCAGGCACACGCCGCGCCGGCAATGGATATTGTTGTGAAAACGGATATTGCTTTTTTAAGTTTCATAAAATCATCTCCTTATTGCTTTGTTAATGTCATTATAATGCAAAAACTTTAAATGAGCCTTAAAAATCCCGATTTTTTATATGAATAATTTGTAAACAAAAATCCGGCCGCGCCAATGCAGCCGGAAGGCTTTATTTCTTCTTTTTTCCGAACGCGAACAGCTTTACAAGCACAAATGTGACCGGAACGCCTATAATCGCCGCCATACAGTACACAATTACACTCGGCCAATGCAGCATATCGCTCAAAAGCTTTACCATCACTGTCTGAATAATAAAATTCGGCAGCGAGGAAATAAAGAATTTTATATATTTCACAAACCCAAGCCTTTCCTTAAAGGTAATGAAGCTGTTTAATATATAGGAAAGCACATTCGCCGTAATATACCCCGGAATAAACGCAATCGTATCATCGGGAATAAAGCTGCGGTATATAATTGAAAATACCGTTCCCGCAAAGGTGTTTACCACACCGACCGCCAAAAACATAACAAACTGCGGCGAAAAAAAGGTTGATATAAGCCTTGTTTTCACCGAGGGCTTGTATTTCTTCCATTCAACAAGCTCACCGTTACGGACTATATACGCGCTTTTTGCAATATCCGCCAAGGGTGTGTCCGAGAGGGAGTCTGAATAAAATTCATTACATTTTGCATTGGGAAAGGCTTCATAAAGCCTTTTTACCTTTTCCTGTCCCCAGCAGTTTTCCCCGGTGTATCTGCCGGTTTTTTTATCAACCCGCGATGCTATCACATTTTCTATACCCAGTCTTTTGCAGCCCGCCTTAACCAGAAATTCCGGCGATGCGGAAATAACCACATCGTCCTCCCTGTGTCCGGTTTTGTAATAATCATGTATATTTTGATAATGAGTATCCCAAAACAGCTCAACCTCCGCGTCTATATCCTCTATGCAGGTGAGAAACGCATACATTTTCTCCTTAAACCGGGTTTTTGAATAAATACCCAGCATATACAGAGCAAAAGACCATATAAGCAAGGGAGCCTTTGTCAAAATCCTCGGATGCCTTTTAAGGCAAAAGAAATAGAAATCCGCTGTGGAATCGTTTTTGTATATTGTTTTGTCAAAATCATATATATTCATTCGGCTTCCTCCAAAAGCACCGCAGCCATGGCGGAAATACCCTCGCCCCTGCCCTCAAAGCCGAGCTTTTCCGTTGTGGTTGCCTTTATATTTACACAGTCAATATCCACTTCCAAATCCGCCGCGACATTTTCGCGCATCTGCGGAATATATTCAAGCATTTTCGGTCTTTGGGCTATTATCGTTATATCCGCATTGCCTATTTTTAAGCCCTTTTCCCGAACCATTGCCACCGTCCGGCGAAGCAAAACTCTGCTGTCTGCGCCCGCAAAGCGTTCGTCCGTATCGGGGAAATGTTTTCCGATGTCCCCCAGTGCGGCCGCGCCCAAAACCGCATCCGCAAGCGCATGAAGTGCCACATCCGCATCGGAATGACCCAAAAGTCCCCTCTCATAAGGAATATCCACTCCGCATATTATACATTTTCTTCCCTCAACGAGCCTGTGTACATCATAGCCCTGTCCCACTCTTATCTTCATTTTTTTAATATCCTCTCTGCAATAATCAAATCCTCCGGCGTGGTAAGCTTTATATTATCATAGCTTCCCGGGGATATTTTAATTCTTACGCCCATACGCTCCGCAAGAGCGCAGTCGTCCGTCACCGAAACGTCCTTTGCCGCTTCATGGGCTTTTTTTATAACCTCTCTGTAAAATGCCTGGGGCGTTTGGATAAGACAGGTCTTTTCCCTGTCAATCGTCCCTGCAATAAAACCGTTTTCATCCGCCGCTTTTATGGTGTCCTTGGGGCTGACCCCCGGTGCCGCCGCGCCGTAGCGCATACAGTCCGCGATAACATTGTCTATTAGTTCCTGTGACACAAGACAGCGCGCCGCGTCATGTATAAGAACTATATCGCCTTTTGCGGCCTTAATGCCGTTATAGACCGAGTCGCGCCGTTCTTCCCCGCCCAAAACCACAGCCGCAAGCTTTTTATTTTGCTTTGTAATTTTTTTACATTCACAAATATCGTCCTTTGAGGTTACAATGATTATCTCGTCTATATGTTCATTCTCTTCAAAGGCGGCTGCCGCGCGCACGATTATTTCGGTGCCCAAAAGCTTTAAAAACACCTTATTTTTCCCGGCGCCCATTCGCCTGCCCTGTCCTCCGGCAACAATTATTGCTGAAACCATAGTATCCGCTCCCGTTTTTTTATTTTGTCCTTTAAGTCAAACGGCACATTCCGCAGAGTGTGCCGTTTTATATAAGCTTTTCTATTGTATCCTGCATGATGCTTTCAATATCGCTTTGAGAAGCATATGATGAGAGCACAAGCTCGCTTAAAACAATCTGTTTTGCGCTTCCTAAGGTTTTTCTCTCATTGGTGGAAAGTCCCCGCCGCCTGTCGCGGTACATAAGATCCTTTAAAACCTCCAGCACCTGATAAATATCGCCGGATTTTATTTTTGATATATTATCGCGCTGACGCTTATTCCAGTTTGTATCGTCGCTTATCGGAAGCTTTATAAATGTTTCAATAACCCTTTTCGCCTCCGCCTTGTCGATAACATCTCTTATCCCGATACTCTCACTGCTGTCCACAGGTATGTTTGTTGTCATACTGCCTACCGCAAAGCGAACCGAATAATATTTCCTCTTCTTCCCCATCACTTCAATAGTCCGGATATCCTCTATTGTTCCGGCTCCGTGCATGGGATGTACTACGTTGTCGCCCACACTGTACATTTTTGCTATACCTGCCTTTATCTGATATGTGAGTAAATCTTTCCCACATATATATTATAGCACAAGTTTTCAAAAATGTAAATAGTGTATTATATCACAAATCCGCCAAAATTGCAATATATATTTTTAGGTGTTTTTTACCAAAATTTACCCCCTAATCCTGTATATCAATACCTAAATATCCACAGCTTTATTATTGCCATCCCCTCTCTTAGATAAACTACGGGCGCACAAGCGGCGGTTTGATAACATAAATATCGGCTTTTGTAAATATTTATATTGTTTTTTAGCGTAAAATGGTGTATAATACAAGAAAAAACCAAAAGAGGCAGCATTATGAATAATTCAAGCAATGATAAACTCGCATCGGCACCCTTAGGCTCGCTTATGGCTTCCATGGCAATACCCTCCATTGTGGCGCAGATAATAAATATTTTATATAACATAATCGACCGTATTTACATCGGACACATTCCCGGCGCAGGCGCGCGGGCGCTTACCGGTGTGGGCGTTACATTTCCGATTATTGTGTTCATTTCCGCCTTTTCGGCATTTGCCGGTGCGGGTGGCGCGCCTTTATCGTCAATATGGCTCGGCAAGGGCGACCGCAAAAGAGCGGAGCAGATTTTGGGCAACAGCACATTTTTGCTTATTTTGTTTTCCGCAATTTTAATGGCGGTATTCTACTGCTTTAAAACGCCCATGCTCTATGCCTTCGGCGCAAGCCAAAACACAATCGAATATGCCGACAGCTATATTTCCGTTTACCTTATCGGAACTGTTTTTGTCGAGCTTGCCTTGGGCTTAAACACCTACATAATCGCCCAGGGACGTTCCGCAACCGCTATGATTTCGGTGCTTATAGGCGCAGTTTTAAATATTGTTCTCGACCCGATTTTTATATTTGTACTTAACATGGGCGTTGCCGGGGCGGCTTGGGCTACGATTATTTCCCAGGCGGTAAGCGCCCTGTGGGTTACGGGCTTTTTAATGAGCAAAAAAGCCGCACTTAAGCTTAAACTCGGCGCCTTAAAGCCCGATATTAACATAATCAAGGGCATATGCGCCCTGGGGATTTCCACCTTTACCATGCGCGCCACCGAAAGCCTGATAAGCGTGGTTATGAATCACGGACTGTTAAAATACGGCGGTGATTTGTATGTAGGCTCGCTTACGATAATGCAGAGCGTCATGCAGTTTTTGAGCACACCCCTTGCCGGGTTTACCCAGGGCGTAAGCCCCATTATCAGCTACAGCTTCGGCGCGGGACTTTTTGACAGAGTAAGGCGCACCTACAGACGAATGATCGGCATTTCGGGAGCATTTTCATTTTGCGCGGCGCTTTTGGCAATGCTGTTCCCGGCGTTCTTCGCTTCGTGGTTCACCTCGGATACGGAGCTTATCGGGCTTGTCAGCGAAAAAATGCCGCTGTTTATGTCGGGTATGCTTATATTCGGCGTACAGATGGGTATTCAACCCACCTTTTTAGCACTCGGACAGGCAAAGCAGTCCATGTTTATCGCAATGCTAAGAAAGGTATTTCTGCTTGTACCCCTGGCACTCATACTTCCGCTGTTTTTCGGCGCGGACGGTGTTTACATTGCGGAGCCGGTTTCAGATATTGCTTCCGCGCTTACCGCGTCGGGAATGTTTTTGTATTCAATAAATAAAGTATTATCAAAGGAAACTCTTGATAATATAAATTAAATAAGAAAGAGGGAGAGTTCTTATGAAGGTAAAATTACATCATCTTAAAGGCAGGTACGGCAGCGGCTATGTCAGCTTCGGCGTACCCTGGGACAAGGGCGAGGTCAAAGCTGACACCGTTTTCTCGATTACCGATGATAACAACGCGGTATCAGAGGTTCAGACCCGTCCCGCCGCCTACTGGCCAGACGGCAGTGTAAAATGGACAGCGCACACCGCCAAAATCGATACGGACAGCGCGGTTTTATCGGTATCGGACAAGCCTTTGTCCGAGGGAATTGCAACGGAGGATTTATCCGATAAAATAATCGTCAGAAACGGTACGGCAGAAGCAGTTTTTCCAAAAAGCGGCAGTGCGCTTATGCTTTGGCGCGGTATGTCCGTTTCCCTTAAAGCAATAAAGGAGCAGCGCCGATTTGAGGGCGAAACGGAGCTTATAAGCTCTGTTCCCTACTTAGGCTATGCCGAGGAGGTAACCGTTGAGGAGTGCGGGCCTTTAAAAACCGTTATAAAAACAGTCGGCACACATAAAAACGAGCATGGTTCCTTTCTTCCCTTTATAATAAGATTTATCATCTTAAAGGACGAGCCGCAAATCAAGCTTATGCACACCTTTTTCTATGACGGTGACCCTTCGGTTGATTTCATTAAGGGCGTGGGAATTGAGATTTCGCGCCCGATGTGCGGCGAGCTATACAACCGCCGAATAAAAATAGCCGGTGATTTCGGAATGATGCACGAGCCCATACAAAATACTTATATATGGCATCCGATGGTATGCCGTTTTAGGTTTATCGAACAGCAGCTTAGGGGTGAAAACATAAAAATAGATACCGATGATGCGGACAATAAGGCAATGCTTGATGACATATGCACCTGGGACAGCTACAAGCTTATTCAGCAATCCGCCGACAGCTACAAGGTTTCAAAGCGCACCGAAAGCGAAAGCTGTGCTTACATCAACGCGGCAGTCGGCAGCCGCAGCAAGGGGCTTATGTATATCGGCGATGAAGATGGCGGCGCGGCAGTCGGTATGCGCGATTTTTGGCAGAAGTTCCCCTCTGAATTAGAGGTAAAGGGTCTTTCCAAAAACGAAGCAAAGCTTTGTGCGTGGATTGTTGCACCGGATTGTCCGGCGTTTGATATGCGCCATTACGATACAAAGGCACATTCACAAGCCTATTATGAGGGTTTTGACATTGTAGGCTCAGACCCGGTGGGTATTTCCGTAACAAACGAGCTTTCGCTGTTTGCTTTTGGCTCCTACGCCCAAAACGATACCCTGATGCAGCTTGCTGAGGAGGTGCAAAAGCCTGCGGTAATGCTTTGCGATGTTTCCTATTACCACGATAGAAAGGCACTGGGCGAATGGAGCATGATTTCGCGGGATACTCCTCTTAAGGCATGGCTTGAGGATGAGCTTGACAAGGCGTTTGATTTTTACAAAAACGAGATTGAACAGCGCCGCTGGTACGGCTTGTTTGACTACGGCGACGTTATGCACACCTATGACAAATACCGTCACTGCTGGAAATACGACATGGGCGGCTACGCATGGCAGAACACCGAGCTTATGCCCACTATGTGGCTGTGGTACGCATTTTTAAGAAGCGGCAGAGAGGATATATTTACCGTTGCGGAGGCAATGAGCCGTCACTCCTCGGAGGTTGATATATACCATTTCGGCAGCCTAAAAGGCTTGGGAAGCCGCCACAACGTAATCCACTGGGGCGATTCCTGCAAGGAGCCGAGAATTGCCATGGCAGGGCATCACCGCGCGCTTTACTTCCTTACCGGCGGAGATTACCGTTTAAGAGATGTATTCGAGGACGTAAAGGACGCGGATTTCTCCACATTGGAAACCGACCCGCTTCGGTTTTTCTACGATAAATCGCAGATGAAGCTGCCCACCCACGCAAGAAGCGGTCCCGACTGGTCAACCTACTGCTCCAACTGGTTTACCATGTGGGAGCTTACCGGAGATACCAAATACAAAGATAAAATACTAACCGGCTTTAAGGATTTGGAAAAAGCGCCCCTTAGAATGATTTCCGGCTCTAATTTTGAATACGACCCCGAAAGCGGACACTTGGGCTATATAGGTGAGAGCGCGGCGGGCGGAGCGCATCTTGCGGTTTGCATGGGCGGACCGCAGACCTATTTCGAGCTTGAAAGAAGCCTTGATTATCCCCCGCTTCGGGATATGCTTATACAGTACGGAAAATTTTACTTCCTGCCGCCGGAGGAAAAACGCCGCCGCACAAATAATCTGATAACCGGAAACGGCTTTGTGTACCCGTATATGGCGGCATCGCTGTGCGCCTATGCCGCGCGGGAGGCGCATGATGAGAAGCTTGCACATCAGGTTTGGCAGGTGCTTGTTCATTCCCTTGCGGGCAAAAACAAGGACGAGGGCTTCGACAAAGAGATTGTTAAGAATTACTTTAACAATGCCGAGCTTGAGGAAATGTTTTGGATTTCCACAAATTTCACAGCGCAGTGGTGCTTAAATACCATTGTTGCTTTGGAGCTTACAAAGGATTACCTGGAAAATTCCAAGGAAGATTACGAGTGGGAGGACTGGGTTAAATAGCAATAGCATACCCCGGCTTTGCCGGGGTATATTGTGTTAATATTCTATATTTACCGTTCTTGTGTCCTGTTCCCAGTCAATTTCAATGCCGAAAGCATCCGTTATAAACCTCAAGGGCACCATCGTCCTGCCGTTTATAAGCTGTGCTTCAACCTCCAGTTCCATTGAATTTCCGTCTATGTATGCGGTTTTTTTACCTATGGGCAGAGTAACCTCCTTATTATCCTTCGTTATTACGGCACTGCGGGTATTCTCGTCCCAGTCCACCTGTGCGCCCAAACGTTCAAGAAGTCCCCTTACGGGTATGAGGGTTCTTTCGTCCTTTATAATCGGATACTGATCCTCAAAGCTTACAAGAGTGCCGTTTACTCGGATTTTGGCTCCGGCATAATCCATATAATTGTGATAATACCTTAAAACGTGCTCCACATACTGCGCGTCACCGTAGGTTGAATAGGGCCAGTTGGTCACATAATTTACGGAATTTACCCTTTCCGAGAGCCAATCGTCCCCCTTTGCCGCAACTATGCGGTCAAGCACCGTTGAGCCGTAGTTATAGGCTGTAAGCATTTTAAGATAGTCGCAGTCGTATTTTATCAGGTAGCCGGATATTAAATGTGCCGCATAATTTATGCTCTTTTGCGGGTCAAGTCTGTCCTCCGGCGTCCAGTAAACTCCGGTCGTATCATAGCCAAATTTTCCGAAGGATTCGTTCATGGTGTACTCAATCTGCATTATTCCCCATGCCGGGTATGAACTTCCGTCCTCGCGGTAGCTGAGATTTCTGCCGGAAGATTCCTGCATACAGACTGCCGCGAGCAAATTCGGGTCAACCCCGTACTGATCTCCCGCAGCCTTGAAATAATCAAAATACTGCTTTACCAAGCTTCCTACCTCTACCGTTCCTATGTCAATACCGTCCATGCTTGTCCCTTTATGGTCGGCAATACAGCCCTGTGCAAACGCGGATACGTTAATCGATAAGCCCGCGCATACGGCAGTGCATATCACTGCAATTTTTTTCATTAAAATTTGCTCCTTTCAGAATTTGAATATCTCCCCATGCTGATATTATACATCCTTTTTCCTCTAAAGTCAATGTTTATATCTGGATGTATAATTTCCGCAAACAGGTAAATGCTATAAAGGAAAGGAGAGATATTCCATGAACAAATATACCGAAATTTTAGACGTTTACGCCAGAGAGGTTCTCGACTCCCGCGGCAACCCCACAGTTGAGGCGCAGGTATGCACCGAATACGCCTGCGGACGGGCGATAGTCCCCTCCGGTGCATCTACGGGAGCCTTTGAAGCAGTAGAGCTTCGCGACGGCGACAAGAAGCGCTACAACGGCAAGGGCGTAAAAACAGCAGTTGACAATGTAAATAACATAATTGCGGACGAAATAATCGGAATGAACGTATTCGAGCAAAGAGCCATAGACAAAAAAATGATAGAGCTTGACGGCACAGCCAACAAATCAAAGCTCGGTGCAAACGCAATTCTCGCCGTTTCTCTTGCGGCGGCAAAGGCGGCGGCTCAGTCCCTTTCAATCCCCCTCTACCGCTACATCGGCGGCATAAACTGCTCGCTCCTTCCGGTGCCTATGATGAATATTCTAAACGGCGGCGCACACGCGGACAACAACGTTGACATACAGGAATTTATGATAATGCCCTTCGGCGCAAAAAGCTTTCATCAGGGACTTAGATGGTGCAGTGAAGTGTTCTTTTCCCTAAAGCGTCTGCTGTCCTCAAAGGGCTATGCCACCTCCGTAGGCGACGAGGGCGGCTTTGCCCCCAATCTGTCCGATGACGAGGAGGCTTTAAGACTTATTGTCGAAGCTGTGGAGGGCGCGGGCTATAAGCCCGGCGAGGATTTTAAAATCGCAATAGACGCGGCGGCCGCCGAATGGGCAAACAAGGACGGAAGCTACACCCTGCCCAAATCGGGGAAAACCAAAAGCGCCGAGGAAATTATAGAGTTTTGGTCAGGGCTTTGCGAAAAGTACCCCATTTTCTCCATTGAGGACCCCTTGGGCGAAGAGGACTGGCAGGGCTGGAAGAGAATTACCAATGCCATAGGCGGCAAGGTGCAGCTTGTGGGTGATGATTTGTTTGTAACCAATATAGAACGCATCGAAAAGGGCATACGGGAGGGCGCGGCAAACGCCGTTTTAATAAAGCTTAATCAAATAGGCACTCTTTCCCAGACTCTTGACGCCATAGAGATTGCCCACAAAAACGGCATGAGAACAATAATCTCCCACAGAAGCGGTGAAAGCGAGGACACCACCATCGCCGACATTGCCGCGGCGGTAAACTCCGGTCAGATAAAAACCGGCGCACCCTCCAGAACCGACAGGGTAGCCAAATACAACCAGCTCTTAAGGATTGAGGAAGAGCTTTACTCTACAAGCCGATACCATATTTAAGCCCATAAGCGTGCGGATAATTTTGTCTGCACGCTGTATTCTTTTACCTACCCGTCAAGAGATTTTTTACAAATATTCATGAGTATTTTGCTTCTAAATTATCAGATATTATAAACCTTATGAATTTTATTGCAATTTTAAAAAAAACGCGCTATAATAAATGCGTATAAAAGGGCATTTGCCCATTATGAAAGGACTGATTTTTATGAACAGAATCGGTGAGGAATGCGGAGTTTTTGCGATATACGACCCCAAGGGCGACTGCGCCAGAACCGCATACTACGGTCTTTATGCACTTCAGCACAGAGGTCAGGAAAGCTGCGGCATAGCAGTGAACAACAACCGCGACATTACCTATTACAAGGACATGGGAATTGTCAGCGACGTATTTAACGAAGAAATTTTAACAAAGCTTAACGGCACAATGGCTGTAGGCCATGTGCGCTATTCAACCACCGGCGAATCCCTGCGTGAAAATGCGCAGCCGCTTGTTTTAAGATACATAAAGGGCAATATCGCCCTTGCCCATAACGGAAACCTTTTGAATAAGCCCGAGCTTGAAGATGAATTAAGCAAATCGGGCGCAATTTTCCAGACTACCACAGATACCGAAATGATTGCTTACACAATAGCCAAGCACCGCATGGACGCCGGCAGCGTTGAACACGCATTAGAGCTTACCATGCCGCATCTTAAGGGTGCTTATTCGCTTATTGTTATGAGCCCTCAGAAGCTTATCGCCGCCCGCGACCCCTGGGGATTCAGACCCCTTTGTATGGGCAAAAAGGATGACGCGATTATTTTCGCTTCGGAAACCTGCGCTCTTGACAGCATAGGCGCGGAGTTTGTCCGCGATTTGCTCCCCGGAGAAATAGTTGTGGTAAAGGACGGGGAAATTACCTCAATAAAAACCCATATGAATAAATTTCCCCATACCATGTGTATATTTGAATATCTGTATTTTGCACGTCCCGACAGCATTATCGAGGGACAAAGCGCCCATGATTCAAGAATGCTTGCCGGAAAATACCTTGCAAGGGAATATCCGGTAGACGCGGACGTTGTAATCGGCGTTCCCGATTCGGGGCTTTGCGCGGCAATGGGCTATGCCCAGGAGTCCAAAATTCCCTACGGCATAGGCTTTGTAAAGAACAAATACATCGGCAGAACATTTATACAGCCCACACAGGCAATGAGAGAAAATGCCGTAAAAATCAAGCTTAACGTTTTAAGAAGCACCGTTGAGGGCAAGAGGGTTGTTATGGTCGACGATTCGATTGTCCGCGGTACAACCTCAAAAAGAATAGTATCGCTTCTTCGTCAGTTCGGAGCAACAGAGGTTCATGTGCGCTCCTCCGCACCGCCGTTTTTGTTCCCCTGTTATTTCGGAACGGATGTTCCCTCACAGGATCAGCTCATAGCCTGCAATCACACAATGGACGAGATTAAGGACATTATCGGCTGTGACAGCATAGGCTTTTTAAGCGTTGAAGCCTTAAAGAACATAATACCCAACGCAAGCTGCGGTTACTGTGACGGGTGCTTCAGCGGAAAATACCCGGTGGAGGTAGAGAATGAATAAGGACAGGCTGTTTCTGTATGCGATAACCGACCGTTCCTGCCTTAAGGGCGGCATAAGCCTTACAGAGGCTGTGGAACAGGCGATTTTGGGCGGAGCAACCATTGTTCAGCTAAGAGAAAAAAATATGCCCTTTGCCGAGCTTTCGGCTCTGGCAAGGGACGTTGGAGCGGTATGTAAAAAATACGGTGTACCACTCATAATAAACGACAGCGTCAAGGTCTGCCTTGCCGCCGATGCGGACGGAGTGCATTTGGGACAGGGCGATATGTCCGCCCGCGAAGCAAGAGAGCTTTTGGGTGCGGATAAAATAATAGGCGTCACCGCAAAAACCGTACGTCAGGCGCTTGACGCGGCAGCGGCGGGCGCGGACTATATCGGCTCCGGCGCGGTATTCTCCACCCAAACAAAGCCCGATGCCAAAAGCATGGACATAAAAACCCTAAAATCCATAACAGCCGCCTCACCCATTCCCGCAGTTGCCATAGGCGGCATTAACGGCGGCAATGTTCAAAAGCTGCGCGGCAGCGGCATAAGCGGTGCGGCGGTTGTTTCGGGAATTTTCGCCGCCCCGGACATAAAAGCGGCGGCAGCCGATTTGTATGCAAAGCTTAAAGAGATTATAAGATAAAACAAATTACGGAGCCTTAACCCTCAAATTAAAGCTCCGTTTTTTTAGCTTATATACAGTAATTATGCGCCAGCGGACCGCTGCCCTTTCCTATATCCAGTCCGGCGCGTATTGCTCCGGTGAGATATTCCTTTGCACTTTTGACGCTCTCGGCAACCGTTTTTTCTGCCGCAAGATTGCATGCAATCGCCGAGGAAAGAGTACAGCCCGTTCCGTGGGTGTTCGGATTGTTTATCCTCTCGCCCAAAAACCAATGCACTTTCCCGTTTTCATACAATACATCGGAGGCCTCCTCAATACTGTGTCCGCCCTTTAATAAAACCGCACAGCCGGTTTTTTTGGCAATTCTCTGTGCCGCCGCCTCCATATCCCTTCGGTTTGTGATTTTCATTTCCCCCAAAAGCTCCCCTTCGGGAATATTGGGAGTTATCACTGCGGCAAGGGGCAAAAGCTCCTCCAAAAGCACACGCACCGCGCTTTCGGATATAAGCCGGCTTCCGCTTGTTGAAACCATTACCGGGTCGGCAACAATGTTTTTTGCTTTGTATTCTGACAGTTTTTTGGCTATTGTCTTTATAATTTCCTCATTTGAAACCATGCCTATCTTTACCGCGTCGGGATATATGTCCTCAAACACGCAGTCAAGCTGACGCGCCACAAAATCCGCTTCGGCGTCCGCCACCCCATATACTCCCGTAGTATTTTGGGCGGTAAGCGATGTGATAACGCTCATTGCGTACATTTTATGCACCGTTATGGTTTTTATATCCGCCTGTATGCCGGCTCCGCCGGAGCAATCCGAGCCGGCTATGGTAAGCACCTTTTTCATAAACTCCTCCCGTCTTATACGGTGGGCTTCCATTTTGCCCATTTTTCGTAATTTACGCTCTCCTCATCCTCCGTTTCGGTCATATCCAAAAGCCCTTGATGAGAATTATCTCTTTCCAGTCCAAGCTTTCTGTACTCCTCGCTTCTTTTAGTGTCCCCCAGACCTTTACAGCCCAAAGCCGCAAGATATGCGCAGTGTACAAAATTCATTTTTTCCAAATCCATGTTAAAAATATCTGTACGGGGCAGTAATACGCCGTCCTCAAAGCAATCGTTTATATGCTCCTGTGCGTAATTTATCATTTTATTGTAAATTTTTCTCGCGCTTTTACTGTCCCCAAGCTTTTCGTATGCCAGTGCTCTGTAATAGGTCATATCCGGAGAAATATCCTCGCTGTAAAGGGGCATTGCGAACACATTTTCACCGCAAAGAGCCTTATTGAAGTATTCTATTGAGACTATTTTATCCACGTTTTCATAGGCACAGCCCAGATAATAATAAACATCATTGTCCGTCTGTCCCTCTCGTCTGCCCTCGCCGAGATTTTGGGGAAACGCCATCGCCTGCTTCAAAAATTCAACGGCACCCTCGCAGTCGTTCTTTTTGATTGCTCGCTTTGCCATGCCTATGCAGGCTCTTTTGTACTGGGCACTTATTTTGCCCTCTGCGCCCTCCCATGGGTGGAAGCGGTGCGCCTTTATAAAGCCCAGAGCCTTATCGTACTGCTTTAAGGAATTTACAAGGGTTATAAACTCCATATACAGTTCATCCGATGCTGCAGCCGTTTCCTGATTCTTGGCTATATTCACAGCCCTCTTTAAAATCGGGTAATTCATTTCCTTTCTTATGCAGTCCAGCTCATAAAGCAGTCTCGGATTGCCCGGATCAAGCCTTTGAGCCTTTTCCATACAGGTCATTGCCTTATCAGGCTCATTTAAGTGATTAAAATACGCTATGGCAAGATTTCTCAAAGCACCCGTATTTTTGGACGAAATTCCAAGGGACTGCTTCCACAGCCTTGCCGCCCTTTCATACTGTCCCTTGTCATAGAACAAATTCCCTAAATAATACGGTGCCATTTCGTCCTTGGGATTATTCTTTATTACATATTCCAGTACCCGAATATCATAGAGCCTGCTCACAAACACATAATCATCACTGCAGCCCTGGGCAACCTCAAGCTCTATCGAGCTGTTTGAGTAATACGCGATATAATAATGCAGCATACGCTTATCCGCCTGGGATATAATGGCAAGAATTTTTGCCGCCTCCTCAAACAGTCCCGCTTCGCTGTAGTTTATGGACAATTCAATATAATTATGCAGCTCGTTTCTCATTATGCTTGTCAGTTCGTTCAAAAACGCAAAATCCCCGGTCAGTCTGTAAAGCTCATAACGCGCGCCGCAGTCCATAGGGTCGATTTTTATTGTCTTTTTCGCCACCCTCTGGGCATTTTCTGTTTTTCCCGTCAGCCTTAACAGTGCGGTCATAAGGTTTCTTGCCTTTATATTGTGATAACCTCTGCCCAAAGATTCCCTCAAAAAGTCTAAGGCCTTTTCATATTCGCCCCTTGTGCTGCATATACACGCAAGCTGATAAAAGCCCCGATCCTGCATTCCGCTTGACCATACGGATTTATAAATGGCATCATATGCCTCGTCCGTTCTGTTCAGTGCCTTTAGGGTTATGCCTAAATTGTAATAGGGCTCGCTGTCATAGGGATTGGGATTTATCATTGATGCCTTGGCTATAGCCGCTTCAAAATGCTCTCTTGCCTCCTCAAATCTGCCTAAATGATACAGATACTTCCCGTAGCCGTTATTGAGCCTTATATCCGTTTTGTCACGCCTTAATCCCTCGATATAATACGCCTCGGGAGAATAACCGGCGCATCTGTTCTGCTCGGCATGAAGTGCGGTCAGATACAACTCCTCCAGTGAGTAAATATCCTCCGGCTTCTTTATCTTCTCCGGCTTCTTTAACGGTGCTGCAGACTGCTTTTTGGCGGGGGTATAGCTTACAAGGACATTATCCTCATCGTCAAATACCGTAAGCGTAATATCCTGCGCCTTTTCTTCTTCTATATCCACTTCTTTTTTATAAGCGCAGCCCGGAAGAAGCGTTGTCGCCTCATCAAGGTATTCCACCACCTTGCCCTTTAAGGTTATTCTTGCCTTAAGCTTGGACGGAGCGTATACCGCAATATGCGCAAGCTGTCCCTTTATTTCCATATTGACAAGCGCGCTTGCGGAAGCGTTTTTAATTCCGCCGGTTCCCATATATGGCATGAAATATTCCTTAAAGCATTTTTCCTCATAGGGTGCGATAAAGGTAAAATCCGGCTGATTTCCGGCATACATTCCCGCCATAAGCTCCGCATAGCCCTCGCCGGAATCACAAAGGGCTCTGTTCCATGCTCTGCCGTATTCGCCGCTGCCCCAAAGCCACTGCTTTTTGCCCGGTGAAATATGGTGATCTGCTATATGTAAAAATCCTCTTTCAAGCTTGTCGTCATAGCTGCCGATAAAATCAAACTCGGAACTGCACGCCATGAATGCAGTGGGAACGGTTACATTTTTATGCCTTGAAATATCCACGCCCTCGCCGTAATCGCCGCCGCAGTATTCGTCTGTAGCAATGGGGTATTTTGCCGTTTCGCCCTGTCCGTAATCCGACACCGTATTTACGTCCGGCGGCAGAATAAGCCGCGTGTTCTCGTTTATGCTTACCGCCGCATTCGACCACCAGGAAAAGGTCTGCATTCTCTCGGTGGGATTGTAAATCTGTCCCTTGACCTCAAGATACGCCTTTTCGGGATATAGAGTAAACGCCGTCATACCCTTTGTGTTGCCCATTCTCTCGATTTCTCCGGTGTATACTGTTGCGCTTCCGTCCGCATTTTCCTTAAAGCAGCAGTCTATCCGCTCAAAGGTTGAGGGACGGTGATGCTGGGGCCATGAAAATTCTATTCCGCCCGCAATCCACGGTCCTGCCAGCCCTGCCAAAGCCGGCTTTATCGTTTTATTGTAATAAAGTGCGTCACATTCGTTAAGCTTATCATATATTCTCCAAACTCTGCCGCCCAATTCCGGCAAAATAACAACCAGTAAATATTCGTTTTCCAGACAAACAGCCTCATATTCCTTATCTGTCAAAGTATCGGAAATTGTTTCCGTCATGGGATAAGGATATATTCTCCCGCCCGACCCCTGATAGGTGCGGTTTTCCAAAAACATCGGGAGCTTCTGCGCCTCACCCGGCTCATAGGTGGGAATAATCATTGATTTTGTATAAGCCTTTACTTTGTTCATAAATTCACATTCCTTCTTTTTTAGCCTGATAACATTTTATAACAAACGCCGTTAAAAATCAATCGTCAAATCGCATATAATCCGCCGTTTTATCCCTTTGAATTTTCATCAAACACCGCCGTTTCTCCCTTGTTTCCCTCGTTTTCGACACTTTCCGCACCCAAAAGACTTACTCCGTCATGATTTTTAAAATCCACGCGCAGACTCGGTCCGTAATCACTCCTTTGCGAGTCGTCAAGGGTAACATTTGCCTTAAATGTGTTTCCCGCCTTTGATTTGAGATTTTCAATAAGCACCGGCTTATCCCCCAAAAGCAATGCCGCAAGCTCCCTGTCAAAAACTACGTCCTCAAACATACCCAACTTGGATTTTTTGGGAAGCTGCCAGCGGCAGTCCTCACCTTCGCAGTAAAAGCCCCGGGGGCTTTCCACTATATCTTTGCCGCAGCGGGGACATACCAGTCCGGTTTTTTGGGGCGGTTCAAAATGCAGCTCATATTCGGGATAAGGGCTTTTGGGATTACAGTGCATAGACACCTCGGCACTGAATTTATTGCCGTTTTTGTCCGCAAGGCTTTTGCATTTTACCCTCTCGCCGCTAAGCCACAGCCGCGCCGTTTTATCCGTTACGGTCATCAGCCGAAACAGTCCCCTCTCCTGCTTTTTCCAAATAGCAAAACCGCAGCTGCATGAAAACGCTTTCATTGTTTCTGTTACGTTCCCTCCGCATTTGGGACAGGTGCCTACGATATTTTCGGCAATCTCCAAGCTTACCGGATACTGTGCCTCCCTGTTGGTTTTAAGCTCCACCAACGCGTCGAACTTCTCGCCCTTTGCACTCACAAGCTTGCTCATTCTGACTTTTTTCCCCGCAAGCAGCTTTTTTGCCGTTTCGGGGGTGATTTCGGTATTTTTAAACATTCCCTTTTGATAGTTTTTCCATATAACGAATTTACAGGACATGGGCGGTTTCCAATTGGAGCAGCCAAAGCCCTTTTGCCCCTCTATAACATTTCCTCCGCAAAGGGGACATTTGCCTATTATCGTATGATATTTTTCCGTAACGGTTTTTGTCATAACGCTTTGGTCAATGGGCGGATATGTGTTTTTCAATACGTTTTCTATAACCTCCAGTACACTTTGGGTCAGTGCCTTATAGGTTTTTTCACCGCTTCGTATATCCTCCTGTATTGACCACCATTTTGCCGTCATATCCGCTTTTTTAATCTCGTCCGGAAGTATTCGGTAAAGCTCGCGCCCTAACTTTGTGGATATAAGCCGCTTTCCCTGCTGCTCGATATATCCCTTTTTCACAAGCCCGTCTATAATGGATGAGCGTGTTGCCGAGGTGCCTATGGAGCCGTTTTCCCCCAGCTTGTCCTTATCCTTTTCTATAAGCATACGCTTTGCCTCCGGGTCGGTTACATACCTGGCAATACGGGTCATATCCTCGTTTAAGGTGGCTTTGGTGTACCTTGAGGGCGGCTTGGTTTCCTTTTCCTCTATTTCCCCCTCCCTCGCAAATGAAACATACACTCCCGGCTCAATGTCCGAAAGCTCGCTTGGCTCGTCCTTTTTTATATCCTTGAATATGGAAAGATACCCCGGCTTTATCGTCTTTGAAGATGTGGCGCCTAAGCTGTGTTCGCTGTCAAGCTCTATTGTAAGCTTCGACTTTTCCTTTATGGCCTTTGGCATAAACTGCGCCATGTAATATTTGCACACCGCAAGATATACATTTTTCTCCCGCTCGGTAAGCTTGTCAAGGTCAACCCGGTTGTTTGTGGGTATTATTGCAAAATGCGCGGTTATGTTTTTATCGTTAAAGCATTTTGAATGTATTTTCATATCAAGCTCTGCCGGCTTAAAGCCGATATTTTTTATTACCTGAGCCATGGTTTTGGGTGCTTCCTTAAAATGCTCCTCCGAAAGATAGCGGCAGTCGGAGCGGTTGTAGGTTATCGCCTTGTGCTTTTCTCTTAGGGTCTGGGTTATTTCCATTACCTCCTCGGGGTTATAGGAAAAATGCGTTGAGCAGTAGCTTTGCAGCTTTACTAAATTAAAGGGCAGCGGCGGGTCCTCATTTACGGTTTTGCGCTCGATTACGGTTTTGTCAAACGTTCTGCCCGTAAGGGACTTCAAGATTTGCCCCGCCTCGTCCCTGTCGGTTATAAGCTGCTGTTCCTCATCCTTTTTGGCTTTTTTCGTTTGATACTTTGCCCGTATGTTTTTTTTGCCCTTTTCCGTTTCGGTTTCAAGCTGCACATAAATATCATAATATACCTGTTTTTTATGTTCCTCTATCTGTATATCGCGGTTTACCACAAGTCCCAGTGTGGGGGTCTGTACCCTGCCCACTGTAAGCAGTACGCCGGAATTTGTGCAGGTGAAAAAGCGGCTCATATTAACGCCCACCATCAAATCCGCCACGCTTCTTGCATACGCCGATTTGCCCTCGTTTATATATTTGCCGTTGTCCTCCATTTTTGACAGTGCTTTTTTAAGCCCGCCCATGGTAGTATCGCTTGTGTTGAGGCGCATGACCGGCTTTTTGTAATCAAACCATTCAAGCAGCTCGTCTATCAAAAGCTGACCTTCCTCGTCCGGGTCGCCGGCGTGGATTACCGATTCGGATTTTTCCAAAAGCTCGCCTATAAGCTCTACACGCTGTGCCTTTGTTTCATAGCCGCCGCTGTCCTCGCCGATTTTCTGTCCCCAATCGTCAAAATAAATCGGGAGCGAGGAAAGCGACCATTTTTTATAGCTTTCGCTGTAATCCTCCGGCTCCTTTAGGGTAAGCATATGTCCGAACACCCATGTTACAATGTAATTTCCCTTTTCTATGTATCTTTTGCCGTTTCTTGCCTCTCCGGGCAGAGCCTGCGCAATATCCCGTCCCAGGGACGGTTTTTCGGCTATTACCAATATCATAAATTACTCCCATTTTACGGCGGCAGTGCCAAAATCCGCACCGCCGCCCGTTTATTTCTAACAATATTATACTATAAATTCCCAATTTCGTCAACCGACAACATTCCCCGCATTTATACTGCCCTTTATAAAATCCTCGGCATTTCTAAGCGTAGTATTGCTTATCGCCTCCATTGCCTCCTCGGTAAAGAAGCCCTGATGCGAGGTGATTATCACATTGGGAAACGACAGTAAATTCGCTGTGGCAAAGGTCTCCACAATTTCGTTTCCCCGATCCTCAAAGACATTTTTGGTTTCCTCCTCGTACACATCAAGTCCCACACCGAAAAACTTGCGGCTTATTATTCCCTGTATCAGATCATCGGTATCTATAAGCGCACCTCTTGAGGTATTTATTAAAACGACCTTGTCCTTCATTTTCGATATGCTGTTTTTGTTAATCATATGATAATTGTCATCGGTAAGAGGACAGTGCAGTGAAATTAAATCGCTTTGGGAAAGCACCTCGTCAAGGGGCTTATACTCCACAAAATCCAGATTTTTATTTTTGTATATGTCATAGGCAATAACCGTCATTCCGAAGCCGCGGCATATTCTGCACATAGCCTCGCCGATTTTTCCCGTTCCGATAATACCAGCGGTCTTGCCGTAAAAGTTCACACCCATCAGTCCGTTTAGGGCAAAGTTGTTTTCTCTGACCTTAATATAGCCCTTGTGTATATGTCGGTTTACCGCCAGGGCAAGCCCCATTGCATGCTCCGCCACTGCCTCCGGCGAATACCCCGGCACTCTCAAAACCGTTATTCCCTTCTCTGACGCGGCCTTTAAATCAACATTATTAAAGCCGGCACAGCGCATTAAAATCAGCTTGACCCCGCACTCTGACAAAACCTCAACGGTTTTTGTGCCCACGTCCGAGCTTACAAAGGCGCACACCGCCTCATAACCTCTCGACAGCTGCGCGTTTTTTTTATTTAAGTCGTCCTCAAGATAATCTATCTCGATATTTTTATAGTTGTCCAGCTCCCTGTCAAAGGATTCCCGGTCATATGCCTTTGTTCCGTAAAAAAGTATTTTCATATTTTTAAAGCTCCCTTTACATTATTTTGTATGTTTATTCTGTGTGATTTTTTATAAAATATGTTTAAGGCGGATATTTTATTGACTTTTTATTTGTCTGATGCTATAATTAAAGCAGGAGGTGCTCTAAAATGCAGGAAACCGAGCTTAAATGTATAATAAATAAGGACGTATTTGAAAATATAAAAAACGCATATACCTGGGATAAAATTATCACCCAGGAAAATCACTATTACGCCGACACATCGGGAGTTTTGGGCTCTCACCGCGCCACCTTCCGCATAAGAACCTCCGGCGGCATTTCGCGTATTCAGATAAAGCTTCACAAAAACCGAAATTCCCCCTTACAGATATGCGAGGAGCTTGAATTTCCCATAAACGAAATTCCTGAGCATATAAGCGCCGATAAGGCAAAGGAATACACCGGGCTTGATGTGGGAGAGCTTATACGTCTTGGCTCAAACACCACAATAAGACATTCGCTTATGTGGAACGAAACCACCGAAATATGCCTTGACCTGAGCACTTATCTTGACT
Source organism: Clostridiales bacterium (assembly GCA_029226975.1). Taxonomy (GTDB): domain Bacteria; phylum Bacillota; class Clostridia; order UBA1381; family UBA1381; genus Ornithomonoglobus_A. The sequence continues at coordinate 38,945 of JAQXZB010000099.1, forward strand.
GCGAGGATTACGAAATTGAGGTTGAATACACCGGCGAGCTTCCCGCAAAGCTTTTAGACGAGCTTAAGGCACTGGGTGCGGAATTTAAAGAGAACAGCGTCGGGAAATATACAAGGTTTATAAAACGCTTTAATGAGGTATTTTTTGATACAAAGAGGTAATTTATATGATTTTATATGTAAACAGCTGTGTAAGAGATGACTCAAGGACAAACAGGATAGCCCTTGCATTGCTTAAAAAGTTAGGCAAAGAATATGAGGAGGTAAAGCTTGACAAGGAGGATTTGAAGCCTTTATCAAAAGAAACTTTGAAGCTTCGCACAGAGCTGATTTCCAAAGGCGACTATTCTTCGCCGATGTTTGGATATGCCAAGCAGTTTGCCGATGCCGACATAATTGTAATAGCCGCGCCCTTTTGGGATTTGTCCTTCCCGGCAATATTAAAAACGTATATAGAAAATATTTATGTAACGGGAATTGTGTCAAAATACTCTCCCGACGGAAAACCGGTGGGATTGTGCAAAGCAAAAAAGCTCTATTATGTCACAACTGCGGGAGGGCCTTATGTGCCGGACTACAGCTTCGGCTATATTAAGGATTTGGCAGTCAATTATTTAGGCATAGAGGAAGCCGTACTGATAAAAGCGCAAATGCTTGATGTTGACGGATTTTCGGCAGATGCCATCGTAGACGAGGTTATAAGCAGTCTTTAAAAAAGCTTTTTCGATAGATAAAAATTTGCGCCGCCCCGATTTTTGCCGGAGCGGCGTTATTTTAATTTATCTGCGCGGCGGATTCTATGATTCCTTCGGCTATTCCCTGGGCCGCCTGATACTGATACGTTTCGTCCACCATCTTAGACAGCTCATCCGAATTGCTTATAAAGCCAACCTCAACAAGGCATGAGGGCATATCCGTTCTCTTGGTTACCGCATGTTCCGCAGTCTTTACGCCGCGGTTTACAGATCCCATATATGCCAGCATACGATTTAATATATTTTTGGCAAGCTGTGAGCTGCTTACCCCGTAGCTATCGCCGTTATTGGAAGCGGCATAGTAAACCTCCGTTCCGTTAGCGCTTGACGGGTCCGCGGAATTTATATGAATACTTACAAAAATTGCGGCATGGTAATCATTTGCAAGGGTCGGACGTTCAACCAGTGTTTTATATGTATCATCCTCGCGGGTCATAAGCACCGTATATCCGGCAGACTCCAAAATGGATTTTACTTTATAGGCAATCTGCAAGGTGAGGTCGCTTTCATTCACTCTCTCACCGTTAAGCGTTCCTATTGCTCCCGGGTCACTGCCGCCGTGACCTGCGTCAATGACAATAAGGTTTCTGTTTACCTCAATCGGCACGTTTTCCGGCTCTGACGGCTCAGGCTCCGGTGTCGGCTGCACCTGCTCGGGCTGTGCGTCGGGATTTTCCTGAGCCCTTACATATATTATAAGGTCGTTTCCGTCTGCCTCAAAGCCGTAGCTTACAAGGCTGTCCACATCCACCACAGTTCTGGCTCTCTCGCTGTTTTGTCCCATTCTTACAGTGCGTATACCGCCCGCGTTGACGCTTATGGACTGCTCGCCTACGGCAAGCTCCGTATACGGCAAATCAACCACCAGCCGCTCCGGCGCTTCCATGGTCATATAGCTGTAATCATTTACGGGACTGTCGGTATGCACCTTTATTGCAATTTTATTGTCCTCCACCATGGAATAGCTCAAATCCACCACCTTGGGCTTTGACGGCTCAGGCTCCGGCGTCGGGTCGGGAGCCGCGGCAGCTTCTTTAAGCTCGTCATAAGACGCCGAGTCTATTAAAATTGCGTCGTTATATCCGTCAAACTCCACATTCATGCCTATCGTTTCGCTTATAAATCTTACGGGTACCATTGTTTTTGTAAGTCCGCCCGCCTTGCTTATCAGCTTCGGCACAGCCGCGTCCGGGATAGGCGTCTTTTCGCCGTTTACATAAGCGATGTTATCATTTATGTTCATTTTGATATTAACGCCGTCCTCCACGATTTCAACCGTCTGGGTATCGGCATAATAGTTTACCGTTGCGCCTGCCTCCTCAAACACCTCTCTGACGGGGACAAGCGCTCTGTTATTGAATATTATCGGCTCCATGTCCGACATTACCGGCTGATTTTTAACATAAAGCTCATAGAGCGAGCCGTTATATTCGTGAGTGGAACCGTCATATTCCAGCAAGAGCGAACCGGTTCTCGCTTCTGCTGCCGCCGCGGTCAGAATTAGCATAATGACCGCTGTTATGAATATTTTTACTCTGTTCATTGCTAATCTTCCTCTCTGCATTTTAGTCAAATTTATAGCCGAAATGGTCATATGCCGCTTTTGTGGCTGTTCTTCCCCTTGGTGTACGCTGTATAAAGCCGAGCTGCAGCAGATACGGCTCATATACATCCTCTATTGTATTTGACTCCTCGCCTATGGTCGCGGCAAGCGTGTCAAGCCCCACCGGGCCGCCGCCGAAGCTTTCAATCATGGCGGTAAGCATTCGGGTATCAATCATATCAAGACCCAACTCGTCAACCTCCATCATTTTGAGAGCCTCTTTTGCCACCTCATAGGTAATTTTCCCCTGCGCCATAACCTGCGCATAGTCTCTTACACGCTTTAAAAATCTGTTGGCAATTCTCGGAGTTCCCCTTGAACGGGAAGCAATCTCCGCTGCGCCCTCCTCGTCAATTTCGACCTCCAGAAGTCCCGCGCTTCTTTTTACAATTTCGCAAAGCTGCTGGGGCGTGTACAAATCCAGACGGCTCAGCACCCCGAATCTGTCCCTTAACGGCGCGCTCAAAAGCCCCGCCCTTGTAGTTGCGCCTATCAGGGTGAACTTAGGCAAATCGATTCTTATAGACTTTGCCGCCGGACCTTTTCCGATAATAATATCCAGAGCGTAATCCTCCATTGCCGGATACAGAATTTCCTCCACGCTTCTTGACATACGGTGAATTTCATCGATAAAGAGTATATCATGCTCGGAAAGATTGGTAAGTATTGCAGCCAAATCTCCCGCTTTTTCAATTGCCGGACCTGAGGTTATGCGTATATTAACGCCCATTTCATTTGCGATAATACCCGCAAGAGTGGTTTTTCCCAGTCCCGGCGGCCCGTATAAGAGCACATGGTCAAGAGCCTCACGGCGTTCCTTTGCCGCCGCGATAAATATTTTCATATTTTCCTTAACCTTCGTCTGCCCGATATATTCATCAAGCGTCCGCGGTCTTAAGCCATATTCAATCTGCGCGTCCTCGCTTATGAAATCGCCCGTAACAAATCTTTCATTCTCATCAAACATTCCTGCCTCCAAAGACTACATCAGCATTGCCAATGCCTTTTTAATAATCTCCTCCGTAGATAAGCCGTCCTCGGTTTTCTCCACCGCTTTTTTCGCGTCTGCCCTGCTGTATCCCAAAACCACAAGCGCGCTCAGTGCCTCGGCGCGGCAGTTGCTCATCATTACCTCAGGCTCTGCGGCGGATATATCGATATCCAAATCCTCATTTTTCATCTTGTCCTTAAGCTCAAGAATTATCCGCTGCGCAAGCTTGGGACCCACACCCTTAGCCTTTGTTATAACCTTAACATCGTTTGTAATCACAGCAACGGCAAACTTGGCAGGCGTTGATGCCGACAAAATCGCCAGTGCAGCCTTTGGTCCGACGCCGGAAACAGAAATAAGCTTTAAAAATGTATTCTTCTCCTCTATTGTCGTAAACCCGAAAAGCTCAACCGCATCCTCTCGCACATTAAGATAGGTGTACATGGTAACAACACTCTCCGTCATGGAGCTTAAGCTGTTTAATGATGTCATAATCATATAAGCTATGCCGTTATTGTCAATAACCGCATAATTCTCTTCCTTTTTTATCACCTTTCCTGTGATGGAATAATACATATACATTTCTCCATAATTACATATTACTTACATCTATTATACGCCAATATTACAAATATGTCAACCCCTTTTAACAATTTTGTAAAAAAGTCAACGCCCGGATTGAAAATTTATCCGGGCGCCGATTCAGCTTCCTATACTTGTATATACAACATTTCTAAGTCTTGGCTGATAATATTCCTCCTGGGGATTTAGCATATGATGGGCATAAAATACCGCCAAATTCAAATCGGTATCCATTATCACATTTGCGCCCGCCGCGCCGCCCCATCCAAATTCGCCGACGGAGCCGTTGGAGCCGGAGGCTGACCTGTCAAGCATTGTTCTTACGCCTAAACCGTAGCCATAGCCCGCAAGACGGCGCCAGTTATAGTCCTTCATCTGTACGGAATTAAGCTGATTGGTCTTTAAAAGCTCAACCGTACCCTCGGCAAGTATCCTGTTTTTGTTTAAGCCCATGCCCTTATTGGCAAGCGCCGCCGCAAGCTTGGCATAATCGTTTACGGTTGTAACAATCCCCGCTCCGCCGCTGTCATAATTCTCCCCGAACACAAGGGAGTTTTCCTCTCCGGCATTCTTTATCACACCCCTATCACCGCTGCTGTTTTGCAATGTTACAACATCTCTTGCACCGCCGGTATCATAAATATACTGCTGTGCCATTTTGGTTTTATCATAATCGTGATAGCAGGAGCTGTTCATGTCCAAAGGGTCAAATATATTCTCTTTTACATATTGTGAAAATCTTTTCCCGGATATAACCTCCACCGCCGCCGCCAGAACATCATGGCACAGACTGTAGTTCCAGCCGCAGCCCGGCTCGAACAACAGCGGTTCCTTTGCAAGGCATTTTACAACGGTAAGCGTATCCATTTTCCCGTCCGTAAGCCTTTTTGCCTCCGAAAAGGCCGGAGTGTCACAGTTATACGAAAGCCCGGCGGTCATTGTAAACAAATCACGCATGGTTATCGGCGCTTTTGCCTTTTTTTCACCGTCTGCAAGATACATATCCTTAAATTCCGGTATATACTCATACAGCGGATCGCTAAGCAGAAATTCTCCTCTCTCATAAAGCTGCAGTGCCGCGGCAACGGTTGTGACCTTTGAGCATGAATAAATATATATCAAATCATCTGCTGTCATTTCGGTCTTATTCTCCAAATCCGAATACCCCGTACTGTATTCAAATACCTTTTCTCCGTCCTTGTATACCACCGCACTGTTGCCGGGAATGACCCAATCGGTCAGCTTGTTCATAAATTTCTTCATACTTTCAAAATTCATAATACATTAACCTCAAATCACTATATTTTCATTCTCATCATCCGCGGCTATAAATGTGCGCTTATTCTTCGTTATGGTAATATTATATTTTCTGCCCCTAAATATCCTTGTAACCTTTGCCGGAAGCATTTCACCCGGCAGGCACGGGTCAATTTCAAGACCGTCCCATTTTGGCTTAATTCCAAGCATATACTGCGTTACGGCTATATACATCCATGCCGCCGTTCCCGTAAGCCATGATACGTTTGCAAGTCCGAACTTGTCACTTTCGGGTCCGAATATATTGGAGGCGTACACATAAGGCTCCGCTTTATACCGCCATTCGCCCGCCTTTTGCTGTGCAATCATGGGCAATAACTGATGATAATATTTATACGCGTTTTCGGGACGCTTTAAAATACACTCGGCGATTATCGCCCATGTGTTGGCATGACAGAACACACTGCCGTTTTCGCCGCAGCCCTTGTTATAGCTTGTGAGATTTTCGTCCTTTGTCGGGTAATCCGTTGTCATTGCCGGGTCGATTTTCTTTATACCCAAGGGAGTATCAAGATATTTTTTTACGCTGTCCATTGCCCTCATACCGTTTTCACCCATGCCGCTGATTACCGACCAGCTTTGGGTATTGAGCCATATTTTTGCCTGGGGTTCTTTTTTACTGCCTATGTATTTTCCCTCATCGGTTATACAGCGGATATACCAATCACCGTCCCATGCCTTTTCGTTTACAAGCCGTTTTTGATTTTCGTAAATATCGAGATACACCTGCTCCTCCTCGCCCTTTAGCTTTGCAAGCTCGGCAATCATGCGAAGAACAGTTCCAAACTGCATAGCCGTCCATATGCTCTCGCCCCTGCCCTTTCGGCATACCTTATAGAGCATATCGTTCCAGTCCGAAGAAAGCATAAGCGGAAAACCGTTTTCGCCTAAGTTTTTCATGCAGAAATCTATCGACCTTTTAATATGCTCCCATACCGTTGCACTGCCGCCGTCATAGAAGCTTACCGCCTCATCAAGATAATCGAGCTTTCCCTCTTCCATGATGATATGATATGCTGTCATTACAAGCCATAAATGATTGTCGCTGTGTATTCTCGTTACCGGCTCCCAGCCCTCTGTGGGGAAGCAGTAGTGATTGCAGTGACCGTCTTGGTACTGCTGAGTAAAGAGCAGATTTAATTTATCCTTTGCCCGCCTTATGTCAAATGGCACCATTGCTAAAATATCTTGTGCCGTATCCCTGACTCCTATCCCTCGAAAAGTTCCTGTTGCATAATACGAAATATTTCTTGAAAATTGAAAATTCCGCTCTGCCTGATAGGGATTCCAGATATTTATCATCGTTTGTGCGTCCTTATCGGGGATTTCGCATTGGAAACGGCTTAAATAATTATCCCAATGCGCTAAAAGCGCGTCAAAGGATTTTTTTACAAAGCCCGCTTCTTTGCAATGCTCTACGCTTTTTTGTATATCCCCCTCGGTCATAGCCGTTCCGAGGAAAATATTTATTTCCCTTTCCTCCCCGGCTTTAAGGTCAATATCAAGCTCCAGTGCAAAGCATGGGTCGCCGCCGTACATGGTTGAATTTGTACACTTGCCGTTTTCAACGTTTTTCGGATTTTCCTCGCTTCTGTATGAGCCGATAAACTCGTCTCTGTCACAGTCAAATGCCGTTGGGGGTACATCGGCGGAAAAATACACAAGGGGTGTTTCGTCGGGCTTGGGCTGATCCTCAACCCCGTATTTATACACAAGAACATCACCCATATTATAGCAGGAAAGCTGATGCTTGTTGTAGCACTGCCATTGCAGTTCTCTCATAAACTCCATCATTCCCAGCTCAACATACGGGAATATAACAAGCTTTTTATCAAAATTTGATTTTATTTTTAAATTCCATAAAAGTGCATTTTCAAATTCACCTACAAAGTATGTTGCTGTTACAGCCACACCGTTTCTTTCCGCTTCAAAACGTGTGTATCCCATACCATGAGTTGCACTCCATTTTTCAGGCTTTGTCTTACAAGGTTCATTTGTGGGACACCAATAATCATTTCCGTCTTTTATATATGTGTAAAACCCGCTTCTGTCTGTAGGCAGGTGGAAAAATCTATAGTGATTTATTCTCCAGATTTGAGGAGATTTATAAAACGCCACACCGCCGCCCGCCTGTGAAATCATGGTATGGAACGTACCGTTTGAAAGGTAGTTCATCCATGGTGTCGGGGTGTTGTATTTATCAAAGGTTATTTCTCTTTTTTTGTCGTTGAATTTATACATTTGCTTTCCTCCAATACTTTGATAGGGCTTTGTGCACACATTCACGCACCAAAACTATGTCCTCGGCACATACCGGCTCGTCAAGCTCAACGGAGCTTATATCGGCACAGGGCTTCTTTATGAGTGTTTCATACCAAAGCATTCCCAAAGCAAGCCTGCCGAAGCCTAAGGAGGCATGGAAGCCGTCGCGGTACATATGCTTTGCTCCCGCCGAAAAAAGCTCGTTAAAAAGCTCTCCCGACGGTATAATCCCCACATTGCCCAAAGACTCTGCCGCCTTGTTATATGCCGCTTTTATATCCTTAAACATATCGGTTGTTTTTTCATATCCCAGCTCACTGCCAAGCCGCGCACTGCCCTGTTCATAAGCCCAGGTTTGATGCATCATAAGCCTTGCACAGGGCGAATGTAATTTAACATACTCCGCCAAAGCGCCCAGATAGGGCTTATATGTTCCGTAATCGGGGCTTTGGCTGCTTAGCTGCTGCAGGGTTACTATATCCCATGTATCGCTTTGGAGGGCTTGGCGTATCGATACCCTTATTCCCGTTCTTTCTCCGTTATACTCAAATTCATATTGAGCATCGTCGTTATGCATATTCGCATAATGCCTTGACAGCGGGCAGCCGCCTATAAAAAGATTTACCGTTTTAAGCTCAGTGTCCTGTGCCTTGGCAATACTGTGCAGATAACGCATTGCGTCCTGGGAAAAGCTGTTGCCTATTGCAAGTACCTTCATGTTCATACCTCTCCTTTATTCAATTACCGCCATCTGATGACATTCAAGCTTTTTTACCCAAAAGCTCACTTCACCGTTTTTGTACTCAAAGGGAATATCCTCTGCCTGCGGCGCAAGATAGACTCTGCCGGGCTTTTTATCCGTCTTTATTTTCACGTTTATATCATAAATCGGGACAATGTCCTCTACTACCTCAATGCCGTTTCCTCTTTTTACCGGCGAGGCGTAAAGCAGATGACAAATATATCTTTCTCCCTGCCGCATAAGTGTTACAATCCCCTGTGCAGGCAGATTTACTTTAAGAGTTTTTTTATCCCCAAGCAGACGGTCTGCGGCAAACATCACCATCTGCTTTGCCCAAAGCCCGCCGTTTGTTCCGTAATCCTCAAAAATGCTCCAGGCAATGTAAATTCCGTCCCTGCCCTCGGTCATTCCTCCGCCGCCGTATTCGGCGCTGTCGGGGGTATGACGGTGGGAGCAGAAATGTTCCCTTGTGCGGTTAAAATACGGATTTTCTCTTATGCCCAGCTCCGTACCCGCAGAACGTATTTTCTCGCCGCTGCCGTACATAACATAGCCCGTATCTCCCATGCCCGCAATTTGTACCGACGGGCGGAAATAATCGGGCGAATACGGATTTTTGCATATATACTCCGCGCCCAAGTCAAGACAAAATTTATCCTCTTCGGTTTTAAGCGCCGATTTTCCGCTGGCTAAAACCTTACCGCCGTTTTTGCAGAATTGCTTTAGCTTTTCCTCAAGCCTTTTATCCGCTCTTATAATATCGGGAAGTATGACAAGCTTATATTTGTCTATATCCGTTTCAAAATCCACCACATCAAATAAATACTTTCCCTCAAGCATTATTCTGACAGCGCCGCTCTCGGACGCTCCTATTTGAGTTGTCTGCCCGGTACCGAGATTATCCGTATACGCCTCCGGGCTTATAACGGCTATATCCGCAGCCGGGCTTACGTTTTTTAGCCATGGCTCCTTTGCTTCGAGCTCCGCATATGCTTCCCCTATAAGCCCGTAGGTTACCATATCCATTTTTCCGTTGGGACAAAGCTGATCCCCAACCGAGCATTTCGCGCCGTTTGCCGCGGCAAGAGAAACCTCATAGCGAAGCGCATTGGGGTGCTTGAAGCCGCCAAACTCTCCCCACGTACTGTGAAACTTTCCCGTCATTCCCAAATACTCCATATTAAGTCCCTGACAATATCTTGCGGAGCAGGGAAAATGGTCATAGCCCCAGCCGCCGGTGGGCAGACTTTCAAGCTCCAAATGCGTATTGCAGTGAGCCAAATCCCGTCTGCCCTGACGTATATGTCCGCCGTTGTGAAACAGCGCCAGACCCGGCTTGTACTTATCGATTGCCGCCCTAACCGCTTTGGCATATCTAAAATACACCTGCTCCGCATGATAAAGCACAGCTTCCTCATCATAGGGGTCAAGTCCCATTGCCTCCCTTTCGGCTATACAGCTTTGACAATAGCAGGGCTGCACACCCGCAATGTCAAGAAAAATCCCGTCCGCATCATAAAGTCTGCACACCTCCTCTATTTGTCTTAGCAGACATTCAAGATAAGGTGACGCCATACATAATTTATGATAGCCCGGCTGTGTAAAATCGCTGACCCATGTGGTGGTTTCGTCTTTGTTTCGCACAAGCCAGTTACGGTGACGGAGGGCAGTCTTTTCGTCAAGTCCGGCTGACAGATACACAGGGGTTTTTACCCCGATTTCATGCGCCGCTTCAATCTGTGCGCCCAAAAGGTCAAATTTCAGTCCGGGATGCATTTCATTTGCTTCTGTGGGGTGGTATGACCAGCCGTGATGACATTTGGAAAAAAGGGTTATCGAATTTATATGTCCCTTTTTCAATGCTTCCTGAAACTGCCGCTTATCAAAGCTTTCACCGATTTTATCTATCTTTTCGCTTGTATGAAAATCAAGATGAACCTGTCTGAAATCCAGTTCCATTATATTCTCCTTACTTATACATCGGTCCGTAATGCTTGCAAGCCGCATAGTCCGCCGCCTGTGCGTCCTCTGTTCCGAATGATGCCCACGCATGGGGACGGTATACCTTTTCATCTGCTACATTATGCATTGTTACCGGTATTCTTAACATTGAGCAGAGCGTTATCAAATCCGCTCCGATATGTCCGCCTATCGTTACTCCATGGTTTGCTCCCCAGTTTGCCATTACGCTGTATACGTCCTTAAACGCGCCCTTGCCGGTAAGTATCGGCGCAAACCATGTTGTTGGCCATGTGGGGTCTGTGCGCTTGTCAAGCTTTTCATGCACATCATCAGGCAGTGTACAAGTGTATCCCTCGGCAATCTGAATAACCGGTCCTATGCCGTCTACTATATTTACTCTTAACATTGTTACCGGCATTTCCGACTGGGTCTTAAAGTGTGACGAGAAGCCGCCGCCTCTAAAGTATTCATAATCCGCTCTGCACCAATCTGTGGCTTCTATGCATGAGTTTATATCCTCCTCACTCATGTTCCACCACTCTTTTATCGTTCCGTTTCCGTTTTCATCCTTTGCCGCGCCTGTGCAGTCAAGGGCTGTTGCGCCGGAATTTATTAAATGAATTATTCCGTCCTTTGCTCTGCCCTCCAATTCCTTGCCGGTAACACGCTTTACCGCATCCGGTGACCAGTATGTACGCACGTCATGGAATGCCGGTGCTTTGCCGGATACAAGTGTTCCCAAAAGCATGGATATGCCGTTTAGTGTATCGTTTTCGGTTGCGAACGCTGTGGGCATCTTCTTGCCGTTCCAGTTAAATGAGCTTGCCATAATCGCTTCGGTAAAGTCTGCGTTTGGAAGCCAGTCTGTCCAGTTTCTCTGTCCCTGGAAACCACCTGCGATTGCGTTTTTGCCCAGGGCTTCTTCATGCCAGCCCATTTCGTCAAGCTTCTTGTTTCCGTAAAGAATATCATTTACGATAATCGTAAACTTAGCGATAAATTCCCAGTCCTTATCGGAGGGTATAACCTTTGATTTTTTAATAATTTCGGGGAAATTCTTCCCGGCATTTTTGTCAAAGCCCTCTTTGCAGTTTGCCTTAATCCAATTAAGAGCCTTTTCATACTCGTCCTTGTCATATATTTCAAGGGTTATTCTTCTCAAAATCTCCGTTAAGTCCACAAACTCCGCTCTTATGCCCAAATACTTCTGCATAAAGGACATATCGCAATATGAGCCGGCAATACCCATTGAAACACCGCCCAAGTTTACATATGCCTTGTCTTTCATTTGACCTACGGCAATTGCTCCTTTTGCCCATCTAATCATTTTTTGCGCCACATCATCGGGTACGGTATTATCCTCAATATCCTGCACATCATGTCCGTACATTGAAAATGCCGGAAGATTTCTTTGGGCAAATGCAGCCATAACCGCCGCCAAATACACCGCACCCGGTCTTTCCGTACCGTTAAAGCCCCAGACCGCCTTAATGGTATTTGGGTCTAAGTCCATTGTTTCCGAGCCATAGCACCAACAGGGTGTTACCGCAAGAGTTGCACAAACGTTTTGCGTTTTAAAATAATCCGCGCATTTTGCGGCTTCCGCGCCGCCGCCTATGGTACAGGGCGAGATAACACACTCAACGGGTGTTCCGTCCATGTAATGCACATTCTCCTCGATAAGCGCCTTTGCGGCTTTTGCCATTGCCATGGTTTTCTCCTCAAGGCTCTCTCTTACGCCTCCCCAGCGTCCGTCGATTGTCGGTCTTATTCCGATTTTTGGTTTCATGATTTTTTCCTCCTCATTTTTTATTTATTGAATATATTTTTGTTCTCCGATAACATATTCAAGCCATACTCTTGCCATAAGCTCATGTCCCGCGTTTGTCGCGTGTATACAGTCTATTGACCAATGCTGCGGCGGGGCTTTTTTTAATGCTTCTTCAAACCTCTCTCCAAAGGGTACAAATACCGCATTGTATTTTTTTGCAAGAGAGCGCACTATGTTTTGCCTTTCTTTTAGCTCACCGTTCCATATATCCCAGTTATCCACAATATCAACGCCACGCTCGGGAGTATTTTCTTCAATCTTAAATAAAAACGGCTCACAAAGCACTATTTTAAGCTTTGGATTTTTCTCCAGTGCTTCTTTTATCATAAGGTCATATATAAATTCAAATTTCTTAGCGTCCGCGCCTTGATTCATTCTTATTCCGAAGCCTATATCGTTTACACCGCTCAATATGCTTAAAATATTGCAGTCCACATTTAACGCGTCCTCAATCCAACGGCTGTAGGTGTCGGCTATTCTGCTGCCGTTGTAGGCTCTGTTATATACAACAGTGTCGGGATAATCGCACAGAAGCCTTGAAGCGATAAGATTTACATAACCGTAGCCGTAGGCACAAACGGGGTTTTTTCCCGTTTTGTCCCTGCCGCAGTCGGTAAGCGAATCCCCTTGAAACAGTATTTTCAGCATTGCTTTTCCTTCCCTTTCTTAATCTTAATCAGTCCGAACATATGCGCCGTTTTTTCGGGTGCGGTTGAATGAAAAAGAGTATACGGATACCTTAAGCCCTCAGTCTTTTTTGCTTCTATCTCCATTATAAAGCTGTCCGCGTCCTTGTCTATTCCCAATTTGTCAAAGGGAATTTCCACGCTTTCCCCGCAACCGAGATGTAAATGAGTTTTTACCGTTTTTTCTACCTTGGGCTCATTTTTAAACACATAGGTTATTTCCGCCGGGCATCTGAGCTGCGGAGCTGCGGCAGGCGCTCCGTTTCGGTTTACCAAGGCGCATACCTCGCCGAAATCCGTTTCCTCCGCCGAAAACATAACCTCACCCTCACGCATTTTTGCGGGCATGGCAGTGTACAGTACAAAATCCCCTCTACCCGGAGTCTCGCTCATTATAATAAGCTTGTCATCCGAAACGGAAAACCGCACTGCCGCCCGGCGCATATCGTAATAATTTACAAATTCGTACACCGGACACCGGGATATATCCTCTTTGTCGTACACAACAGCCTCCAGTTGTGTATAAAACCATTTATTTTCTATCTCATTTTCTTTATTTTTTATAAAGAATACATACTTGCCGGGAGCAAGCTTTAATTCAAATTCATATTCGCTGCTTTGACCCGGCAGCAAATCATAGGCAAACTCCCGTTCCCTTTCGGTGTTTTTCGGAGATACGGCAAGGCTTGCGGTTCCCAAAAGCCGTCTGCCGCTTTTATTTTCAAGGCGCACTAAAACTCTGCTTATATATCTGCCGCCGGGTATCGGCTTTGCAGAGGCACTGATGCTGCACTCTGCCTTAGCGGCAATTTCTTCCCCTTCGCCCTCAACGCGTATATTTTCGGCAAATCCGCATATGTCAAGACCCAGTGCCTTAGGGGTATTTGCCCTTTTGCCGTTTACGGATATGTTTTTAAAAAGTACATTTTTTACATCATGCTCCCCGCAAAAGCCCTCCACTCTCGAATTTGACAGCAGAATATCCCCCTCGCTTGTATATTCAATATCCGAAAAGGTTATATCACTTATACTGCCCATGGCATTGTCCCGGCTCCATACCGAGTCTGCAATTCTTATATCAAAAAGCTGCGCTCCGGGCGTGTCCTCTATTCTGATATTGTCAAACACAATATCCGAAACCTTTGCATGATCCCCATGGTGGATACCCATAAGCGGATAGCCGGTAGACGAGTGGATTATATCTATATTTTCAAATCTGATATTTCTCACTCTGTCGGCGCGAAGTTCCACTCCCACCTCCATGGGTCTTGCAAAATCGTTCCACAGTACGGAATTTTTAAAAACAACATTTTCCGTATTGCCCTCTCCCAATGCCTTAACCACAAAGGAATCGTCCCAAACTCTTGTGAAAATATCCGATACGGTAACATTCCTTGAGCCGCATATATCAATCCCGTCGGAGTTGCCGCGGCAGCCGAAAATTTTCACATCGCGGATATTAACATCATCACAGCCGGTTATTCTCATGCTCCAGTCATTGCTGTCATCAATGATTATTCCGTATATGCTTACATTTTTGCAGCCTCTTATGTCTATGCTCCTTGCAAAGTCGGGACGCATTTCATAGCTGTAGCGTTCCATGCAGATTTTGCCTTTACCGCATATGGTGAGATTTTTGCAGTTTTCGGCAATTATATTTCCCTCCAAAACCGCATCCTCCTCAAAGTACACAGCACTGTCATCCTCACTTACCCGTATTGTACCCACGCTCTTACGGTCGTTTTTTATGACAATAAGATTTTTTGCCCGAGGTATATCATTCTCACCCTCACTCCCGGCAAATATCATAAGATTATTTTCGCATCTGCCGTTTATTTCAAGGGAAAGCTTTGCCGGACCGTCAAGATAAACATACGCACGTCCGTTTTCCGTTTTTACGGGTATATTTTTGCTTTTGGGTCTTATAACCGCGCTTTCGATTTTTTGTTCACTCTCAACCGTAAGCACCGTTTTTTCATTTGCTTCAAGCAAAACATATTCCATTCTCGAAAAGCCGTTATAGGGCTTGGGGAAAATCCGGCAGCTTCGTACTTTTATAGGAACACCGTTTTTTGATACTTTGTAATTCATATATATCTCCTTAAAACAAGAGAGGGGACATGGGGGTCCCCTCTTTTAAATTTTAATTATTTATAGGACCTACGGGTGCATTATTGCCCATTTTGCTCATATCAACATTTTGGAATTCGGGAATTTCCTTAAATACCTCGCTGTCCGCTTTAAGGGAATAATCCCCGCCTGCATAATTCACAAAGCCCGGATCGGAGGTGGTTACATAGTTATTGCTTCCCTTTATCAGCTCAACAGCACCGCGGGTACTTTGCGGATTTACCGTTCCGTTGGTCTGACTGAGCTTGAATTTCAGGTTTACAACCAGGTTTTCGTCAAATACATTGGTTGCAACCGACTTGTAATACTCGTCCTTAAAGGTTGCAAGCTCCGGATACTTCTGAGCAAATATCGGATTTGCCGCATATTTTTGGGCAAGCTCCACTCTTTCCTTTTCCTCCGTCTTTGTCATATCCCAGGTTGCGCCCGCGGAATATGTGTTCCAGCCGAGGAAGGTGGCGCTGCAGTCAACAAATATATTGCCCTTAATCGTATTGCGGTTGCCCTGCGCCGTAACGCCGATTACGTTGTTTGCGCCGTCCGAGCCGATATTTGCAAATACGTTGTTGTATATCTGAAGCGCATGGCCGTAATTATCGGTTCTTATTCCCGAAACGTTAAGCTGCTTTTTATACTCGCCTACCGGGAATATGCCTATATTATAGATATAGTTGTTGCGTATAACGCTTCCTCTCCACTGGGGCATATACTCGTTTCTTGTGTATATTGCGTCCATATCCAGACATTCCTTGACCGCGTCATGAATTTTGTTGTACTCAATTATGTGGTCATTTCCATGATAGTTGAATATACAGTGCGGTGCGTCGTAAATATCATTATACGCCACATGAATACCCACTCCGTGCATTGCAATTGCGGGAACATATGCCTTTTGCAGATAGCCCACTCTGTGAATATTGTTGTTTATAATCGTATTGCCGCTTGGCTCTAAGGTTTCCAAATCACCGCCGCGCAGATACAGACCCGTTCCGCCGATATTCTTTATGTGGTTGCTTTCAAGATGCACATTCGTTCCGTTAATGATAATTCCGCCGGAGCCGAAATTGAAGATATTGCAGTTTTTCACATCAATATGATCCACTCCGCCGCCCTCATCGACAAAGCCGTCCCATACATGACCGGGGAAGGTCTGCGAATCGGTGTATTTGTCAATATCCGCAATATATACCGATGAACCGGAGCCTTTTTTGAAGTTTGCGCCGTTTAAGTCGGCTCCGCGCGATACCATCCAATCCTTGAAGCTCGGTATGCTGTATCCCGCGCTTGTTCCGATTACGGCATAGCCTCTGCCGCCCTCCATGGTTATGTTGCTTACGGAAACATACTTGGCTCCGTTAAAGTTGAATATCGGAGTTTTCAGCATGGTAAGACCCATATCATAATCCTTTGTATCGAAATCCGCAGGCGGATAGTAGTAGAGTACGCCGCTGTCGCGGTCAATATAATACTCGCCCTCGCTGTCAAGCTCCTCAAGGAGATTTTCTCCAAAGAACCAACCGTTGGTATAGTATGTATTTATACGTCCCTCTTTTATGGTAAGAAGCTTCTTTGCGTTATCAATCTTTTCAATCGGATAGGTGTTGTTTTCGTAGTTTATTGATATTGTACCGACGATATATGCGTCCTTTGCGTCCTTCCACTTGGAAATCCTGTCATCGCTGTATTTAAAGCCGAAGCTTTCCGCGTCCACATCGTCTGTCGGTACGGACAAAGAACCGCTGTTGGGGTAACGGGCAAGGGTCTGGTTTTCATCGTTTACAATAAGCTCCGCCTGAGCATAGCGTCCCTTGTTGAAATAATGATAGCCCCTTGTGCTAAGCTCGCCGTAATCCTCTATGCCATGTTCCTTAAGATTTACCATGCGCACCTTTTCGGCCGCCTTTTTATCGAGCATTATTTTCTTTGCGTTCTCGTCCGCCGGCTTAAACCAGCTTTTTTCAATAGGCGTCTGACCGGAGATTGTAACCTCCTCGCCGGGATATGCGGTATAGGTTATAACGCTTCCCTCCCTGCCGGAGTCCTCCGCGGTAAAGGTCATTCCCTCGTCCATGTAATATGTGCCGCCTCTTAAATAAACCGTTACGCCGCCGTCGGGAAGATTTCCGGCCGTATTCATGGAGCGTACAGCTTCCTTTGCCCTGTTTACGGTTGCAAAGGGTGAGCCCTCGCTTCCGTCATTATTGTCATTTCCCGAAGGGGAAACATACAGCTTTGCCGAAGCCTCCGTCACACCGGTGCCGGCAATTGCCCCTGTGCCGGGCTGCTGTATTCCTCCGTTTTTGTCAATAAGCCTTCCGGCGATAACGCCCGCCTCGGCTCTGGTTACATATCTTTGGGGATTGAAACGGTTTTCATGATCTCCGTTTATTATTTTCTTATCGTAAGCCACAAGAACATAGGGCTTGTAATTTTCATCAATTTCCGCCCAGTCATATACCTTTGCCTTAACGGCATTTTCATCTGCCACATTGGTATCCGAAAGAGCGTTTGCCGCAATTTTTGCCGCCTGAGAGCGGGTTATCGGCGCATTGTAATCCGTATATTCACCAGCTTCGACAAGCCCTGTCTCAACCGCCTTTTGTATATACGGCGTCGCCCAGTAACCCTCTCCCGTCTCGGCTTCAAATCCTAAGGACTTTACTGTCACCGTAATAAATTCGGCAGCGCTTATGTATTCGTCCGGGTGCATTGTGCCGTCATCATAGCCGTTTATGATGCCGTATCCGTTAAGACGCATCATTATGGATTTTGACCAGTGATTTGCAAGGTCCGAAAATTCCGGCTCCCTCGTTATCGCGGCAAAGCCCGCGGACTGCACCGTCAATGCCAAAAGAACGGACATTGCGGTTATTTTTCCAAGTTTGCCCATAAGGTTCATCTCCTTCCATGGAATTTATCCGGCAGGGCGCTCCCGCGCCCCGCCGCGGTTTTATTTATTTGAATTTTGCGTTCTCCATTCGTCTATCTGCCGCTGTATTTCCTCAACAATCTTATCGTCACCCGCGGCAATAAGCTTTTCCTGGAACTCATTGTATAAGCCCATCGGGTCAGCCGCCGCACCGGAATTTAACGAGGTCTTGTACTCACCCACAACCGCCGTTACCTGTGCAAGCTCTATCTTTATGGGGTCTGTATCGAGTGTAAATCCTTGAAGCTTTGAGCTTCTTGCCGAATCGTTTACATTCTTTATAAACTCGTTTTTAAGCGTAGGACTCTTGTCCTCCATGTATATCTCATAACCGTTGAAGGTGTTGCCTATCGCCCATCTGTATTGTCCGTAGGGGCTTTCCGAGGTGGGCTGCGAGGTGTAACCTATGGGCTGAATTTCCGCATCGTTTACCTTTGTGTAATGCTCACCCTCTATACCGTATACAAGCAGATTATACAAATCCTTTCCCTTTTCCGTATTCATAAGCTCTATAAGCTTCATGGCGCGTTCGGGATGCTTTGAATTTATTGAAATCGCCGTATTTGACGCGGAAGCCGCGTAGGGTATGTAATGCTCGCTTTCAAAGGGTATTTTTACATATGCCGTTGAGCCTGCCGCCTTTTTGGTGTCTATTTCTGACTGAGTGGGCATATAGCCCTGACCTACAAGGTAGTTGCCGCCGCCCTTGACCTCGTAAACCTCGTTTCCCACATTTTCGGCGGTAAGTATATCCTTTCTGATATATCCCTTGCTAAACCAGTCGGCATATACCTCCACAAAGGTTTTGTACTCCGGTGTTCTGTAGAGATTTATCGGCGTATAATCGTCGCCGTCCGCTTTTATCTTATAGGGATTGGATATCCATTCATAGCCCTTTTCAACATGGTCCGCAAATCCGAATACGCCCTTTTTAAGGTCGCCTCCGTCCTTTATCAGCTTTATGTATTCCTCAATCTTATCCCAGGATTCCTTATCCATTGTTTCCTTTGATGAAAAGAATGCGGTAAGCTCCTCGGGGTTTATCTTATCCTTGTATTTTTCATAAATATCTATCGGGAAATCCAATGACGATACATATGATACCATCTGCTGCATACAGGGAATACTGTAGAGCTTGCCGTCAACTCTTTGCTTATCCATGATCGCCTCGGGAATTTCCTCCTTAATTGACGGTGCAACCTTGTCTATAAGCTCATCAAGCTCCAGATATGAGCCTTTCTTTACCTCGCTTGCATAAGGAAGCATCCAGCCATGCCATACTATGTCCAAATCCTCCTGTGACGCACTGGCAAGCTTCCACTTTTCCGCATAATCCGCGGAGGCTATGCACTCAAATTCCACCGTTGTGTTTGGCAGATAATTTGCAAGCTCCTCGTTAAATTTATCCCATACCTTCTGTGAATCCTTCTGTTCGCCAGGACCTACGAAAATCCATTTGAGCGTAACCTGCTCATCCTCAACATCCGCCGTATTCTGTGCTCCGCAGCCGCTCAGAAGCATTGCCGACGCAGCCGCAAGCGCCAATATTTTTTTAAAAGCCTTCATTTTTAAACTCCTCTCGGTTATTATTTATCTGAATATAACTACCAGCTTGGGCGACCACCAAAATGCGTTTATAAGCACTGTGTCACCCTCGCATATATCAGCGGTGGAGGAATTGTAAACCTTCCCGTCACTGCTGTCGTATCTGTAAACGGTGCCGTTTATAAGCAGCGTCTGATACCTTTCATTACCGCTTCTGTCGTAATAGTACACAAGCGCTGTTCTGCCGTTCTCGGACATGGATATAACTTTTGCAACGGTATTTCCGTTTCTTTGAAGATCATCTCCGTCTATACGCACCGGACCTATATCGTCCACCCGCACAAGAACTCTTATCATCTCCAGCTTATTGTTGGAGGTGGTGTATTCCACAACGTCCCCGCGCTTTAAATCCTCTATTTTCACATCGCTGTAATTTACTCTGCTGCTCCAGTTGGTGTTTGGCTGATTGTAAATTACATTATCTCCCGCAAGTATGCTCGTTCCGCCAATGAAGTTAAGGCAGGTGCATACCTCTCCGTCATCGTCAAGAGCATAGGAAATGCTGTCTATGATTACCGGCGTGTTGTAGCTTCCCTCATTGGCGGTGTTTGTGGTAATCGCGCCTATGCTTCCCGCCGCACCGGCGTCATAAATGCGTATGGGTGCCGGCAGGCTCACATCAGTTGAGCTTAGCTTGCTTGCAATTTTATATGCCTTTTCGTCCTTTCTGTCGCCGGGTATCATGAACTGTATGCTCTGACCGTCAACGAAGCTGAAGGGATATTTGTCAGCCATGTTCTTGTAAAATCGCACACCGCTTTGCATCTGGGCATTCATTACGAATTTATCCTCCGATGCGATATAATATTTTTCCTGGCTTTTATCCTCGGCGGTTTCTATACTTGTTAGCAGTCCGCTGTCTGAGCTTTTGTATATAATAAGCTGATTTACTGTTCCGTCCTCGCCGCTTTGCTTTAAAAGTCCGACCACATCGCTTTTTGCCACCTTCCGACCGTTTACCTTGATGTTTTCCGAAAAGTCGAGAGTTTCAAAATTACCCTCCTTTGTAAACAGCCTGATTGAGCCTTTTTCCTCATTTTCATCATAATAGCATTTTACGACATAGGCATAATTCTTTCCGGTTTTAACTACCGTATACGCTTCTAACTTGTTAAAGCTGTCTATATAGAATGTGCCGTCATTGTCCATCATCGGCTCGTAGGTATTTTGCTGACCCTCCGAAAGTCGGCGCTCATAATCCTTTGTGAATATGTATCTTGAGCCGTCCTCCAAGGTTACCCCTCGCTCGCCCTTGTCAGTAAATATGTCAACCGCTCTTCCTGTTACCTTATTGTTTGAAATATACACCTCCGCAAGGGTATCGCCCTGGGTATTACGGCTTATCGCAACGGATACAACGCTTCCCGATGATATTGAAGAAAATTCTGTTTCTTCTCCGTCCATATAATATTTGGATTTTATTTTGCTCTTTTCTCCCAACCCCAAGGAGCCTGCGTCATATTTAAAATTCAATATTTGATCCGTCGAAACAACCTTATCCACCACAAAGGTTTCGTACTCCTTTATGATAACAACGTCATACTTTCCGTCCGCGTCATTGTCAATCAGGCGCACAAAGCCGTTTTCCGTCAGCAAATCCTGATCTGTCGCCGCATCAAGCTTTTTCCCGTTGTAAATAAATACCGCATTCTCATCTATATTTACCGATTTTGTTTTATTGTTATAATAATAGTTAAATATTTTCTTTGTTGTGGTCTTAAGAATATCCTCGTCCTTCACTTCCACAACCTTGTTGTTGTCGTCCTGTGTAAGATGCACAAGGTTATACTCTCCGTCCTCGGATTTGTAATATGCCTTTACCTTCAATCCCAAATAATTTGAAATATCCTCACTGCCCTTTTCAAACATCTCACCGCCTATTTTGCAGGCTGTGTCCTTATATTCCGCAGCGGGCGATTCAAGGGAGGTATTTTCATATGCCTCAACCACTCCGATATATCTGTACAAATCAAGAGCGTATGACATATACATCTTATCCGTTATTTCCTCCTCAACGGGAAATCCGTCCTTATAGCCGTTTATTACGATAAATCTTCTGCTTTCAAGAGTATTTTGTATAATAACAGCCGCATCTCCTACCGTTACCTGTGCGTCACTGCCTCCTTTTATACCGCTTATCAGACTGTTTGATACCGCCAGTGAGAAATACCCGGCCGGGTATCCTCCCTGATTTTCGGCCCAGTTTGAATACCCCAAAACGGATACCATTACCTTTATGACTCCGCCCACTGTTATCGGCTCATCGGGTTTAAATTCGCCGTTGCCGTAGCCGGTCATAATACCTCTGTCATATAAATATTCAATGCTCGCCGCCGCATCGTTATCTGGCAGCACATCGGTATAAATCCTGCGCGGTGAGGGTGAAAGATTTTCCGCTCCCGCCGCTTTTGCCGCCGCTTTGGCAAATTCGGCTCTTGTTACGGGGTTTTGGGCGTCCTCCAAGGCAACGCCCGAAAATATCCCCAAATCGTTTAAAAGAGAAATCGCCTCACTCTGTGCGCTGCTTATGTTCAAATCCTCCTGCGCAAATGACAGGCACATAGGAAGCAGCAGACATATAAGCATAGCGCAGATGCCGGTTATTTTCTTCATATACTCGTCTCCTTTCCTTAAATCCCGTTAATTTTTAATCAGCCGGATTAAGCTTATCATAGACTCTTTTAAGCATTACCGCGGCCTGTGCTCTGGTTGCCGGACTTTTCGGTGCGAACAGCTCGTCCGTCACTCCGTTTACAAAGCCCAGCTCTGCCGCCTCGGCAACATAATCGTATGCCCAGTAGCTTATATCGTCAATGTCGTTAAAGTACAGTGCCTTTCCCTGCTGCAGCTTGGTTTGTGTGCGGCTGTTGTATGCCTCTACGATAACCTTTGCAATTTCCTCTCGGGATATGGCGGTATTCGGATTAAACAATCCGTCATAGCCGTTCATAAAATCGTTGCTGCGCACTGTCTGAACATATCCCGAATACCAGTCCTCGCTTACCACATCAAAGAAGCTGTTTTCATAGGGTGTTTCTTCAAGACCCATGGTTCTCGTTATCAGCGCCGCAAATTCCGCCCGGGATATATTGCTGTCCGGCACGAACTCGCCCGCGTCATTTCCGTCTATGATATTTAAGGCTCCCATGTACTCCACATCCTCTCTTGCCCAGTGATTTTTCATATCCTTGAACTTAAGAAGATATGTATCCAGTATATCATCATAATTATCCTCCTGCTTTGCGGGTGAGGATACGTTGTTTACATTGCTTGCAGTCCCTGACGGTGCAACGCTGCCCGGTCTGCTTACCGCACCGCCGCCACCGCCACCGCCGCCTGTGCCGCCGCTTGCGGAGGTGTTTATACTGTTTAGCCTTTCGTAAAGCTGTGCGCGCACAGGCAGGTCATAAAAGTCCTCAAGCAATGCCTTTGCCTTGTCAATATCGCTTTGGCTTTTGCTGTATGCCGCCGTATTTACCGCCGTTGTTACCTTTTCAAGCTCCAGTGTTATTTCGTATATCTTCATAGACGAAATCGTAACCTCCGGACTGCATTGAACGGATATTTTCTCCTCGAAGCTGTCCTTTTGCTTTCTGTAATCAATTGTGGTCTTTTGCACTTTATATGTGCCGTCACAGCTTATCTGCGCAAAGCGTCCGTTTACCGACGATACAAGGCTTATGACAGCGCCCGCCTTGGCTTTTGCTTCTATTTCAACGGCGTAACTGCTGTTGTTTGTAAAGGTAAATTCCTGATATGCGCCCGTTCCCGATACGTTCAGGACATTTTTTCCTTCCTCCGGCAAAACATTAAGTACACTGCCGCCCTCCGGCAGCCAGCCCATGCTTGTTCCGTCCGCAAAATCCCCGTTTTTGCACAGATTATCCGCTTTCTTTATTGTAAGCTCAAACTTCTGCTCGGCTCTTTTTCCGTTTAAGGCTGCCGCCGCTGTCAGCGTAACCTTTTTATCCTCGCGGCTCGGTCTTATAACCGTTCCGTCCGATAAAAGCAGTGTTTCATCAGAGCTTTTCCATGTTATGGTACTTCCGTAGCCGCCCTCGGTTTTAAGCTCCATATTATTCTCAATCGGATTTTCGGTATCTATGTCAAGAGCCTTTAAATCCTCCGCCGCCATACGCTTATCGGTATAATTCAATGTAACCTCTTTTACGGCGTTCACACTGCTGTCGGTTTTTGCCGCGGCTTTTACATATATCGTTCCCGCATATGCCGGTGCGCCGACAGACAGCTCGCCCTTTTGGGCGTTTATTCCTATGTCCGACATGGTAGATATGCTTTTTGCTTCAACGCTCCAGCTTATCTGGGCATCGGTTATTTCCTTCATAACCTGGTCGTATACCACAGCCGCATACTGTGCCGTCTGCGTCCCGGTATCGGGTATGCGAAGCGCCGAAGCACCGGATACTATCTCGATAAATGCCGGATGGCTTTTCCCTACATGAATGGTCTTGGTAATTACATTCTCCGGCTTGCCGTTTGAATATATTTCAAGAATTATATCGCCCTCTACGGCATTTTCATGCACCGTAAACATTCCGCTTTCCTCGTCAAATTCAACACCTAAGGGCATGCTGACTACATTCATTACCGCCTGTCTTGACATTGCTTTTCCGTCCGTTCCGATAACAACCGCAGAATATTTATACTGCTTATCACCCTCGCCGGACTGCGGTGTTGCCAGCTCCTCAAAGCCGTCCACATCCACATGATCCTCGTCCACAATGTCAACATCAAAAATCAGTCTTTGTCCGTTTTGCGCCAGTGCCTCAAAGGTAAGCTTGTGATGCGCGCTGACAGTGCTGTTTGTTATGATTTTAATACCTCCGTCAATATCCTGCGCGCTTATGCCCTCGGGCAAATCGCAAAGAAGGCTCACGCTGTCAATCTTATTTATCGAAGGCCGCCCCGCATATGTAAGAGATTGGGGAATTATTTCCGTTTCACTGCTGCCCGATTCGGGAATTTCAATCCTTGTCACCCCGCCGGAAGTAAGCTTGGAGGTCAGTCCGTCATAATATTTCCATCCCTCCTCCGTTTTTACCGCCGTATAGGTGTCTTTTTGTGTTGCGAAAAAGAATGTATTCTCATTAACGGAAGAAATCGAGTATATTTTTCCGCTTATCCTCTCCGTTCCCTCGCCAGGCTCCAGTCTTTCCCATACAGGCTCGCCCTCCGCAACCGCCGCCGCGGTTTCGGGAGCGGCATACAGGTTTCCGTTTTGTGCGCCGACCATGATATACCCGCTGCCGACTGCCGCCGCGCTTATGCTTTCCGATGCGCTTCCGGCATCCGTCAATGTGAGGGTCTTTAAAACGCTCATCTTGTTTGTCGCCCTGTCAAAGAGCTTAAGACCGCTTCCGCCGTCAATAACCGCCCATGCGTCTGATGACGGAATATATACCGCGTCAACGGGATTGTCGGTAAGATTGTTAATGCTTACCGCCTTAAGATTTAGTTTGTCCTCGCCCAAGCCGAAGAATATCTCGTCTTCCTCGCAAATATCGCCAATATCCTTAGCGGTTTCTTCAATTTCCTCACAGATACTGTCCGAAAATTGTGCTTCTTCCGTCAAAACCGCCTCCTCGGGCTTTGGTGAAAATACATATGCCGCACTTTTATCGAAAATAACGTAAGTATACGGCTCCGTATCGGTAACGCCCAGTGCTTTTCCGTATATATCCGAATTAGATGCAAGCATCTCAATCTGCGGCGTTAAAAGGTCATCAAACACTCTTAGGGTCTTTCTTGAATTTATGACCAAAGCATCTCCGTTTGTTTGAACAATACTGTTTGATTTGCCGCTCAAATCGCTGTTTATGACCCATGCCATTCCGTCCTGTGATGTAAGAACATTATTGTCCGCTATGGCAACAAATATATGCTCCTTTTCCCACCATACAACGTTTTGGGCTGTGTACTTGCCGGCATAATGGGTCATGCTGTTTATGTTTCTGCCCACCGACCATTCCTCACCGGTCTGCGAGTAAAGCAGTACGCCGGGAGTTATCTGACTGCTCAGATTTTTTGCCGCGGCAACGTACATATCAAGCTCCGGGCTGTAGCAGGTATCGACTATCGTATACCCGTCGGCTATCCCCGGCTGTGCCGCCGTCACCGGGAGGGCCGCCGAAGCGTTAAGCAGCATAAACGCGGTCATGAAAGCCGCCAATATTTTTTTCAATGCACTCATCCTTTCTATTTCAAAACTCCCACAGCTTCGGTATCTTCTATTCCCATATTCTTAAAATCAAGCTTCGGGAAACCGCTTATCTGTGCAAATACCTCACTGTCGTCCTTTAAGGTGAAATCTTTGTTATTGTAGTCCTCAAAGCCCGGATCGTCCTTTGTGACCATGTTGCCCGATGCGTCCACAAGCTGCTCGCTTGCCATGAAGCCCTGGCTTGAGGGTGTCATATTCGCCGTACCGAGAGGGAACTCTATATTTACTATTACATTATCCTTAAATATATTGTTCTTTTCATAAGCCGCAAAGTGATGCTCAAAGAAATGCGCCACCTCCGGATTTTGCTCGCTGTATTTGGGGCTGTATATCTTCCACTGCTCATATATGGGCTTTACTGTTTCGGAGTCAAGATTCCATTTTGCGTCCGGGTTATATGTATGCGCACCCTCATAGGTACCCGAGGTATTTATGAATATATTGTTCTTTATAACATTTTCAATACCCTGCGCGCACACACCTCTTATTCCGTTGGCATTTTGATAACCTATGTTGCTGAAAATATTTTCCTCAACCACAAGTCCGTTTCCGTTGTTGTCCGAACGTATTCCCGCAACATTCATCTGACGCTCCGTAAAACTCTGCTGTCCCAAATCGTGAATATAATTTCTTCTTATAATCACGTTTCTCTCCCATGGATACTGGTACACATTCAGATAAATTGCGTCCATATCATGAAACTCCTTGACCGCGTCATATATATTGTTGTACTCAATCCTATGATTGGGTCCGTATATAATCACCGCAGCATGGGGCATATCATGTATTTCATTGTGTCTTACCGTTACGCCTACGGACTTAAAGCCCACCGTTATGCCCGACTGATAAGAACGCTCAATCTGCGCCGCCTTGTATATATGATTGTTCTCCACAACATTACCGCTCGATACGATATTTTCATAATCTCCGCCGTTTATGCTTATACCGGTAGAGCCTATGTCATGGACAATGCTGTTTTTAACAATACAGTCCGTTCCGCTTATGTAAATACCGTTTGTACCGGCGCCGGAAACCTCGCAGTTTTCGATAACGAAATTCTTTGCTCCCGTTACCCTCACGCCGCCTGCACGAACCGCGTCAAGCTTGATATTCTTGAATGTTACATTACTGACATTGCTTCCCGAAATCAGGTTTTCTTCAAGCTGTGACAGCCGAATATCCGTATTCTCGTTAAAATTCTCCGGCGGATACAGATAAAGCATTCCCGATATGCGGTCAATATAATATTCTCCCGGTGCGTCAATTTCCTCAAACACGTTCTCGTAGCGTATGAAGTGCTTTGAGTAGTAGCTTGTTACCGAGCCTTCCTTAAGGGTTATCTGTCCCGGCTCGATCTTCTCTATGGGGAAATATCCGTAAAAATAGTTGGGGCCCAACACTCCTGAGGTATATATCTCGTTTATATTGGTTTTCCACTTTGTCGGGCGGTCATAATCAATCTTATATACCGCTCCCTCAAGAACGCCCTTTTGGCTTCTTGCGCCGCTTCTTACAATTTCCGTTGTTCCTGCCCAGTCGGAATTGGGCCATCTTGAAAGCTGCATTCTGCTGCCGTCAATGTACAACTCCGCCTGCGGGAGAACGCCGCTTTCGGCAATTAAAAATCCCCGCCTTGACAGTCTGCCAAGCTCCGTAATTCCCGCCTTGTTAAGGTCTAACTGCAAAACCTTCTTCGCCGCGGTCTTGTCGATAAGCTTTTGTCCCATATCCGCGGATATTCCCTCAAACTGACTGAATAAAAGCCTTGCACCGCCGGTTATCCGCGCCGTTTCGCCCGGATATGAGGTGTATACAATCGGGCTTTCCTTTGTTCCCGAATCCTCGGCACCCAGTTCAAAGGACTTGTCAAACACATAATCTCCGTCTCTTAAGCATACGGTTATTCCGCCCTCGGGGTACTCTCCCGCCGAAATGATTTCTCTTATTTTATCTCTTGCTTTTTCAAGGGTTTTAAAGGGTGCGCCGATTGTACCGTCGTTTGTGTCCTTTCCGTCATTTGAAACATAATACAGATTTGACACATCGGGCGCGTCCGTTCCGGGTCCTTGGAAGTTACCCGCCTTCATCATACGGCTGATTATAACGCACGCCTGCGCCCTGCTTACCGGACGGTCGCTTTGGAAGCTGTTGTCCTCAAAGCCGTAAAGAATGTGATTTGCATATGCCGCAAGCACATATTCCTTGTAATCGTTGTATATGTCGTAATAATCATAAATTCGGGATATAAGCTTTGCTCTTTCTCCCTCCGATACCTTATCCGCTCCTATGGCTCTTACGCAAATCTTGGCAATCTCGCCCCTTGTTACGGGTCGGTTAAAGCTTTCAAATTCATCGGCATAAATCAGCTTATCGGCAAGGGCTTTTTCAATAAACGGCTTTGCCCAGTATCCGTCAGATGAGGAAACCTCCGTTTTCATTGCGGTAAGCGTCATTTTAAGAAATTCGTCAACATTTACGCTGTCGTCGGGTCTGAAGCTGCCGCCGCTACCCTCGACAATGCCCTCCTGCGTCAGCTCATCGATAAAATTCATAGCCCAGTGCCCGGAAATATCGGTATATTCCGCATACACAGTGCCGGCCGATAGGACTAATGCAAGTGCCAAAGCCAAAGTTTTTTTCTTCACCCTTTTTCCCTCCTTGTAATATTTTAATCCTTTATTGTTCCGAAAGCGGACATTACAATGCTTGTAAAGCTGTCATTCGGTTTGTCTGCGCCGGGCAAAAGCTCAAAGTTCCCGTTATCGTAGGACACAAAGCCCGGGTCTTTTTCGCTTACATAATTCCCCGACCCGTCAACAAGCTGTTCCGAGCCTAAAAAGCCCTGCAAATCCGGCTCGCCGTTTAAAACTCCCAGGGGGAATTTTATGTTTATAACCATATTATCCTTAAACTCATTTGTCTTTGAAGCTTTGGGATGCTCATAGAAAAAGCTCTTAAGCTCCGGGAAACAATTTCCGTATACGGGAAGATATTTTTTCATATCCTCCTTAAGCTTTGAAACCTTCGCTCCGTTTATGGTATTGTCAACGCTCTCTCCGCTTGAATTTACCACCGTATCGGGATAAAGCGTTCCGTCCTGGGCCGTTTCGACCTCCTCATAGGTCATTGTGTTCATGTACGTTTCATTGCAGTCCACAAACACATTTCTCTCTATTTTGTTCCTTGTTCCGTTTGCCATAACCGCACCGATACCGTTGTTGCCGCTGCCGGTGCCTCCGTCACCGATATTTACGAACAGATTTCCGTAAATGTTAAGTCCGCAGCCGTTGTTGTCCGAGCGTATTGCCCGCACATTCACCTGATGCTTTCCGTTCATGGTGCTTTGACCTATGTCATGGAAATAGTTCCCGTGAATTTTGTTTCCTCTCTCCCAGGGGAAACAGGAATTGTTGGCATAAACCGCGTCCATATCGCTGAATTCCGTAACCAGATGGTCAAATTCGTTGCCGTATATATCGTTGTTTACACCATAGAAAATCATGCCCGTATGCGGACCGTTCCAAATATGGTTTCTTGCCGCAGTCGCTCCCACACAGCGGTAGCCGAAATTTATTCCCGCCTTGTAGCTTCGCTCCAGTCTTGCAAAATTATATATCTCGCAGTTGCATACGATATTGTTGTTTGCTCCGATTTTTTCATAGTCGCCGCAGTTTGAAAACTGTATTCCGTCCTGCCCCACATCATGTATGCGGCAGCCGCGGATTTCTATGCCCGTTGAATAATCCATGCGTATTCCGTTTGCGCCGAAGCTGTTTATGTCGCAGTTTATAAAGGATATGTTGGTATTATACTTTCCCGTAACCGCCGAACCGCGTCCGCCCTTTATGGTAAGATTCTTAAATACTATATTACAACAATTTTCCATTCTTATCAAGTCATTGGGCGTTTTTCCCTCATAAATTTTCAGATTTTCTGTGGGCATGGTTATTGTAATCACCGAATCGGGCTTTGCATCCTCCGGCGGATAGAAATACAGCATACCGTTTTGACGGTCAATGTAATATTCTCCCGGTGCGTCCAGCTCCTCGGCAATGTTTTCAAATCTGTAATAGGGGTCTGTATAATAATTCTCCAGTGCTCCCTCTCTTAAATATACCCGCTTCTGCTCGCTGTCAAAGCGGCTTACCGGGTAATAGTCAAATTCATAATTAGGGCCTAAAGTTCCCGCAAGCCATACCTCGCTCTGGTTGCTCCACAGTGACGGACGGTCGTATTCCACCGCGAAGCTGCAGCCGTTTTCGGGGTTTCTTCTGCTTCCGTATTCTCCCGAATCTGCCGCCGGCTTGATAAGCCCGGTATATGAATCATTTGGCCACCCCGCAAGCTTTTGCACCTTTCCGTCAAGGCTCAATTCTGCCTGCGCCTCCTTTTCCTCGGAAATAAGGTGTCCGCGGCGGGAAATTTCGCCGTAATCCTCTATCCCGGCATCCTTTAAGCTTATGCTCAAAACCTTTCCCGCTTCGGGCTTATCTATTATTTTGTCAACAAATTCCTCGTCTGCCGCGCTCATGTCCGACAAAGCAAGCTCCGCTCCGCCGTTTATCACAGCATTTTCATTTTCATAAGCGCATATGTAAAGGGGTGCAAAGGTGTCTGCACAATAGGAGATATTTATCGTATTGTCAATATTATACACACCCTCCCGAAGATATATCCTGACCTCTTTGGGGCTTTCCCCGGCAAGAGCCAGAGCGCGCTCTATTGTTCTTACCGGGTCGTCCAAGCTTCCGGCGGCATTGTCGCTGCCGTCATTTGAAACATAAATTTCCTGACCGTCCCTTATCAGAAAGGGTTTACTGCCTCCCCAATGGGAATCATTGTTCCCACGCCGTCCCACTTAAATATCTTAAGCTGTGCGTTTTCGGGCAAAGTGTCCTTTAATGTCATGAACGCGGAAAGCTTTCCTTCGGTTTTTGAGGGCAGTACCAGACTGTCCTTTTGAAGCTGAATCAAAACACCGTCTGCCCAAACCGCCGCAATCATGTCAAAGCCATAATCCGAATCGGTTGTGTTCATTCCCTGTATACTTATTTTTATTGTCTGACCGGGAGTCGGCGCACTTATTTTTGTGTTTTCGCTTGCCTTTATGTATTCATAGCTTCCGCTTGTATTCTTTGCAATAAAGAGTACGTCACTGTCGGTGTTATCCGACGCGGTGGCAATGAAGCTGTCTCTCGCCTTAAATACATTGGTTACGTTCATTGTATTTTCTTCCTCAACCGATGCCGCCGCAGGTACTTTTGCAAGGGAAACCGTTCCCGCTGCAAAATCCGCGCTGTCTGCCGCTGTGTACACTCCGCCGTCGCGGCAGGCAAACATGAACTCGTCACCGTTGGTATCAACGGCATTAAATGCCTGTGAAACAACGGGGCCCTGTGCAACAGTGCCGTCCTTGCCTACAATTGACGTTTTGGAGCCGCCATTTAAAACTGCAACGAATTTGTTAAGCTTTTTGCTAAATACCGCATCCATCAGATAACCGTTTGAACCAAAAGCGTTTATGGGCGTCCATTTTTTAAGCTCATCGCTTGCCTCACTTTCGTTGTTTCTTACTGCGCCGTTTGCGTTCTGTGCCATAAGCACTGCCGGGTCGGCATCATCACTTACCGCAATCTGATTTAAGTACCATGCGCTGTTAAGCTGCGTCAATCCCACACTTTCCATATGCGTCTTGTCAAAGGCGCTGTAACGGCGCATCTGACGTCCGTTGTTGGTTGTGTAGAGCATATCTCCCGCTATTGCCATATCGGTATTTAGCCGAAAATCCGTATCCAGTGCCGAAGCGTCATTACCCTCGGCATCCTTGTTTCCCGAAGTCAAAATCGCTTTCCATGAGCGTCCGTCCGCCGATACAAGAGTTACTCCCGAATGGTCCTTTGTTGATGCGGAAACGATAAACTGCTTCTGCGCCTCCCACCATACGGCACCGTTTCTCACCTCGGTATAGCTTGTGGTACTGCCGTTGGTTGAACGCAACGAGAAGGTGTAACCGGTGTATACATTTTCCCAATCTCTGCCGTTGTCGGAAATAAAGATTTTTCCCCAGTATTTGCCGCCGTCATCCGGTGCGCTTGTGTCACCGTATACCACATATCTGTTAAGCGAAGGACTGTATGTACCGCCGATGAGCCTTACTCCGTCAAATATGTTCTTTGCCGAAACAGTCGGCGCTTCCAGCTTGATATAATTATTTATGTTGCTGTAGCCGTTTAAATCAGCGGTGTATATCTGTGTTTCTCCCAGTGCCACAAACTCCGTACTGCTTGAAAACTCGATATTCTTTATCGGCTCCGATGCCGCCGCTGTGGTGCTGTCGGGATTTATCTTTGTCCATACGGTATCCTCGCCAAGCTCCTTGTTTTCCGTATAATACATTGTACCGTCACCCATTCCGGCAACTATGTATTTGTCGCTTGCACCTATTCCCGTAACATTTGTACTGCCGTTTACGGAAATATTTGCAAAATGCTGCGAACTCTTAAATGCCATAAGTCCGTTTACCGGGTCAATTGAAAGGAACTGTCCCGCTCCGTCTGCCCATATCAGGTCACAGGGATTTAACGGCAGTGCACTTCCCATGTTCGAGCTTACCTCGCTCCATTGGTTTGTCGCCGTATCAAGCTGCAAATCATAAGCATAATTTCCGCCGCCAACAAATACGTCTATTTTTCCGTTCTCGTCAACGGGCTTTGCCGCTATTGTCTTTACATAATAGCTTGCTATTGAATTTATTGTATAAACATCAGCGCCCTGCATATTTTTATCCGGCGCCATTGCCTTTTGGTTTGCGCCCATTACAAGTCGATCCCCGGAGATTGACAGCATTGCGCTTGATGACCAGGTAAAGCCCTCGCCCTTGCTTACTCCTCCCGAAAGCGTCCAGTTTACGCCGTCCTTTGAGGTGTATGTGCCCTTTACACTGTGGGCAAGGAACATATCGTTATCCGCCCAGTAAACCAGCTGCTGACGGGACTCTTTGTTGGTGCTTATGGGCAGAGCCGATTCGGGCTGATTGTCGCTTACCTGCCAGTTAATACCATCATTTGAATAATAGAGCTTTATTTTTGTAAAATTGCTGTCCTTTGCCATTGCCACATATGTGCCGCTGCTGCTGCGGGCAATGTCCGTAAAGCTGTAACCGCTGTCGAGGATTGTCGCCTCTTGAGCCGATACCGTAACCGCCGAAGCGGCACTCATTGTCATAGCCAATGATAAAATTAGTGAAACTGCTTTTTTCATGTTGATCTTTCCTTTCTTTTTTATATATCATCCCTTAACCGCACCTACGGTTAAGCCCTTTGCAAAATACTTTTGGAAAAACGGAAATACCACAAGCATTGGTCCCGCCGCAACCATACACATTGCAAATCTTATGGTTGTGGAGGGCAGGTTTGACACGTCAAGGTCAATTCCCGCAACCGGCGAACTTTCCGCCATGCCCTTTACAAATTCCGCTTCCCTCAATATCTTCTGGAGCAGATATTGCAGTGAATAAAGCTGTGTTGACTTTATGTAAATTAAAGCTGTGTTCCAATCGTTCCATCGCGCAAGCAGCGTAAGCAGAGATATTGTCGCTATAACCGGCTTTGAGAGCGGAAGCACAATTCTAAAGAATATCTGCAGCTCGCTTGCACCGTCAATCTTTGCCGCTTCGGACATTGACTGGGGCAGTCCCTGGAAAAACGTTCTTATTACAATAACATGGAACGCATTTACCAAAAACGGCAGTATGTATACCCAAATCGTGTCCCCCATATGCAGATAACGCGTCATCCATATATAGGTCGGAACCAGTCCTCCCGAGAAAAGCATTGTGAAAAATATAAAGAAGGTTACCGCCTTTTTATATTTATAATTGGGCTTTGAAAGCGGGTATGCCATCATGGACATTATCACCACTCCGAAAAACGTTGCCGCCGCCGAATAGAGTATTGTCACCTTATAGGAGTCTATAAGCTGCTGTGGCGTTCTGAAAACGTATTTATACGCTTCTGTGGAGAATACCGACGGCCAAAGCCCGTAGCCATTCTCCAAAAGCGCCGTTTCATCCGTAAAGGACGCCGATATTATCAGCACAAACGGCAGTATGAACATCAGTGACCCCAAAACGAACAATATGTTTATTATCACTGCCGGTATGTTTCTTTTCTTCTTTTTTGCCATCTTCAAAGCCTCCTCAGAACAATGAATTTTCAGGTGATATTTTCTTTACTATAAGGTTTGTACCCACAACCATTATAAGTCCGACTACCGACTGGAACAAACCAACCGCGGTTGTAATTCCTATATCGTCGCCGGTTCTCAGTCCCCGGTAAACATATGTGTCAATGATGTCCGTTGTGGGGTAAAGCAGACCTATATCTCTCGGTATTGTATAGAACAGTCCGAAATCACCCTTTATTATATGTCCCACATCAAGAATGGTAAGTATCGTCATAAGTGGTACCAGTGAGGGAAGTGTTATGTATAAAATCTGCTTAAACCGGCTCGCACCGTCCAGCTCCGCCGCCTCGAACAGCTCCTCGTCAATTCCCATCAGCGCCGCATAATACATGATACATTTAAGTCCTATGTTCTTCCACAGGTTTACAATCGGCAGGATTGCAACCCAGTATTTCGGCTCGGAATACCATTGCAGTCCCTCTCCTCCGCAAAGCCTTATAATACGGTTGAAAATTCCCATATTCGGCTCAAGGAGCGTATAGGTTATGTATCCGACAATTACCCATGACAGGAAATGCGGAAGAATCATGCTTGTCTGATAAAACTTCAGCGCAATTCTGTTTTTTACCTCATACAGAAGTATTGCCACAAACACCGCCGCGATAATGCCCGTTATTATAAAGAGCAGTCCGTAGCCTACGGTGTTTCTTCCTATTCTCCAAGCGTCCTGGGAGGAAAAGAAAAACTTAAAATTATCCAGCCCAACCCATTTGCTTCCGAAAATTCCCAAGTTATTTCTGTAGTCCTTAAACGCGATTATTATTCCGAACATCGGTATGTACGCAAAGACAACAAGCAGAATTATTCCCGGCACAAGCAGTACGGACAGCTCGGCGTTATCCTTAAAATCCTTCCATCGGCTTTTTTTCGGCTTGCTTGACGCTGAAGCCTTTGTCTGCATTTTGTTCATAGCTTACGCTTCCTTTCTTCTTATTCTTTACTTATATTTTACCACAGCCAACCATGGCGCACAATCATAAAAAATTTACTTTCTGTTAATATATTAACCTGTTTTCTTATACAATATAAATATTTTAACAAGTAAAAATATTATAAGGCATAGTAATTTCACACAAAAAAATACCGCCGCAGATAAGCTCCGCAGCGGCATATACCTTACAGTGTAAATGCAAATATGTTTTCGACTGTTACACCCTGATCTCCGAGGGCCTCTTTAGCCGCCTCATAGGTCTGACTGCTCAGTCCCGACAGAGTCATAACTCTCTCACAGCTGAATTTTTTCACTTCGCATACCGGGTTTATATATTCCTTTTTCATTTTCATTCCTCCGTTATTACTTGTGCGCTCACAACCGCATTTCCGACCTTGTCCTGACTGTCGGAAATTACGATAATACCGAATTTAATGTTTGATGTTGATGATACATCTTTGGGAATTTCCTTTGTCTGTTCCATATCGTTTACCTTTACCTTAACGCCTAAAACAGCTTTTCCGTTGGGAGTAAGCTCAAAGGAAGCCGTTCTTGCCCAGAAGCCGTCGTCTGATGTTATTGTTGCTTCTGACAGTTCAGGCTTGCTTACAGACGGCAGCTTGCCGTACTCGGTAATATTGCAGTAGCCCTCAAGGGTTGCCTTGTATACCTGTGTTGTACCCAATGCAATAAAATTGTTATCATCGGAAAATTCAATATTCTTAATAGGCTCAGCCGCACTTTTTGCTCCCGCAAGGGGCTTTATCTGTGTCCACTCGGTATTGCTGTCAAGAGCCGCATTTTGCGTATAATACATTGTACCGTCACTCATTCCGGCTACAATATATTTATCGTTTGCACCTATGCCGGTAACTGTCGCATCGCTGACCTTGATTTTTGAAAAATTCTGTGAATCCTTAAATGCAATAAGTCCGTTTTCGGTGTCAACCGAAAGGAATTGATCGGCACTCTCGGCATACACAATATCATACACATTTTTGGGAAGTGCTGGTCCCGAATTGGGCTTCTTACTGCTCCAAGTATTGTTTTTGGTATCAAACTGCAGATCATATGCCATATTAAGGAAGCTTACAAACACATCGATTATACCGTTTGCATCTGCCGGCTTTGCCGATATTGCTTTTACATAATAAGCTGTATTAGTAGTTATTGCATAATCCTTCGTTCCCTGCTGCGCAGTTGTATCCGGCGCCATAGCTTTTTGGTTTGCACCCATTACAAGACGATTTCCGGAAATAGCCAAAATTGCCGCCGATGACCATGTAAGTCCGCCTTTACTTGTTGCCGGAGACAGCGTCCAGGTTACACCGTTGTCTGATACATAAGTGCCTGCTGTCCCATGAACCAAAAATTGTTTCTTTGCTTCCCACCATACAAGCTGCTGCTGTGTTATAGGATTAGTTGAAATTATTACATTTTTATATAGCTCCGGCTGACCGCTGCTGTTTTTTGTCCAAGTAATACCGTTATCCTTTGAATAGTAAAGTCTTGGGTATGCATACTTATCTCCTGTTTCCAAATTATTTAGATTACTTTTTGTCATGGCAACATATGTACCGTTTCCGTAGGCAATATCCACAAATTCTTCTCCAACCGCTTTCAGCTGCGGCGGCGAAGCAACAACCGTATCCGCCGACAACGCCGCCCCGCCGGCGCACAGCAGTGCCAAAGATAAAAATACTGAAATTATTTTCTTCATTCTCTTTTCCTTCCTTCCGTAAATTTATATGGTTTTGTGTGATTTTATTGTATCATTGCCATACGCATTTTACAATTATAAAGATTTTACTTTCTATCAAAATCTTTACCGCTTGCCCCAAATCCACTAACTACCGCCTTGAATATTCCGATTTTATATGTTATACTGTATAAAAGAAAGTAAAAAGCAACGGATAAAGTGAGGTTGATTTATGTTTAGTGCAATAGTTGTTGACGATGAGATGATGATAAGAGACGGAATTTCTTCTTTTATAAACGGAAGTGATACCGGATTTGAGGTTGTTGCCGTATTTAAGGACGGCGGCGAAGCGATTGATTTTTTGGAGGAAAACCATGTCGATCTTGTTATTTCCGACATAAAAATGGTTAATGTGTCCGGGATAGATCTTGCCCGGTACATATATGAGCGAAAGCCGAGAACTAAGGTTATACTCCTAAGCGGTTATGCGGATTTTGAATATGCCCGCGCCGCCATAAAATACAATGTTACGGAATATATAACCAAGCCCACTAATTTTACGGATTTAAAAAACGCTCTTTCAAAAATTGCCGCGTCCTTTCAAACTCAGTCAAAGAGCAACATAAACGATTTTTTGGACAATATAAAACAGCTTTATGCCGACATTCTTTCGGGAAGCTTTGAAAATGCGTCGGCTTCCTTTAAGCTGCTCTTAGACAGCAATACCCATGGCAACGAGCGGCTCGGACAGTATGCCTTTAATTTATTTGAAATTATAATAGAACGCCTTTATGCAAATATGAAGGTACAGATTATATCGGATAAATTCGACTACCGTCAGCTTCCCGCCCTTAATACATATGACGAGGTATATGATTTTTCACTGCATTTTATAGAAAGCGTAATAAATCAGATAACAGTAAAGGATAAAAAGACCTCCGATACCGTAGTCGCAAAGCTGATACAATTTGTAAACGAGCATTTTTCGGAAAATATATCCCTGCAGGACGCGGCGGAAACCGTATTCTTTAATCCCGCCTACTGCAGCCGCTTCTTCAAAAAGCAGACCGGCAAGAATTTCAGCGATTATCTTCTTTCCGTTCGCATGGAACACGCGGTAAAGCTGCTTAGGGAAAACAAAAAAATCACCGATATAAGCCGCGAATGCGGTTACAGCAGTCCGGCATATTTTACCCGCACATTTAAGGAGTATTACAACTGCACACCCAGCGAATACATACGCGGAATGTAACAAAAGAGAGGGCTTGTTATGGGAAATAAAAAAAACAACTGGTTTTACATAAAAAATTTCAAAATGAACAGCCTGTTTTGGCGTACATTTTTGGTTATTTCTCTGTTGATTGTAGTTCCGTTTCTTACTCTTGGAATACTTTTTTATTCAAACACTTTTAAATCCTTGAAAAAGGAGATTATGTTTGAAAATTCCTCCGTTCTTGACGGAACAAAAAATATAGTGGACAGCACCTTAAGCGAATGTGATATGCTAAGCAGCTACATCGCAAGCAACAGCAACACACAGCCCTTTATGCTAAGCTCCAATTACGAAGGCTACATAACAGAGCTGGCAAAGCTTGCAAAAACACTTCCCCTAATATACAAATACATTGATTCGGTATATATTTATTCCGAATACAATTCCTCCGTATATGCCGGGGAAAGAAATATGCCCATGGATGAATTTACAGACACCGCCTGGCTTGAGGATTACAAGGTTATAGATGATATTCGCGGTATAATCATCTCCCGCAATAAAAACAACACATATCCGCCCCTTATTACAATAATTAAGCCCATATATGTTGCAGACGAAAAACGCGGCGCGGTTATCATGAACATCAACAGCCAAACGCTGTACCGTTCCCTTGTATACGGCAGATACAAAGACGGTCAGGAGTTTTTCCTGCTTGATTCCTCCGGCAGAATTATTATGTCCAAGGATATTTCATATTTTAACCAAGGCTTTGATGTACTCGGTTTTAACCTTGACTCCCAAAACGGAGAAAATTCGGTAAGCGAGGAAAATAATGTTATAGTTTGCAGCAGCGGCGGACAATTCGGCTTTACATATATAAGCACCTACCCCATGACCCTATACGAACAGCAGCTTTCAAAAATACGCTGGCAGGTTTTCATAATTTCACTGGGGCTTTTGATATTCTGCTTTATTATAGCATATGTAATTTCCGCAACCAGCTATACACCGCTTAGGGAAATAATTTCGTTTTTAGACACAGCAGCTCCCGTTGCCGCTCCCGGAACAAACGACCAAAACGAGCTTATTTATATAATAAACAGCATAAAGCTGCACATTAAGGACAAAGAGAAAATGGAGGAAATTCTAAAGGAGCGTATGAATATGCTAAAAAGAGCACAGTACGATATGCTTCAGGCACAGATAAATCCGCATTTTCTTTACAACACCTTAGAAACCATAAACTGGATGGCATTTAAGTTGTCCGGCTCGGAAAACCCGGTTTCCACCTCCCTTGTAAAGCTTGCCGCATTTTTCAGAAACACGCTTTCCTCGTCGGGATACTTAATATCCGTCGAGGAGGAAATAAAATATACCAAGGATTATATAAATATTTTAGAGCTTCGCTACGGAGATTTATTTGATATTGAATGGAACATAGACCAATCACTGCTTTCATGCACAATAATAAAAATATGCTTCCAGCCCATAATAGAAAACGCTGTATATCATGGCTTCAAGCCCAAGGACGGCAAGGGTCTGCTCACCATATCGGGAACGGCAGACAAAAGCAACGCCGTATTTACGCTGCGTGATGACGGTGTCGGAATGGATGCAGCTTCTTTGGAGCGGCTTAACACCTCCCTTCGGGATAATGTATACAGTGAAAGCGGCAAGCACATCGGACTTGAAAACGTCAACAAAAGGATAAAAATTATTTTCGGTGAAAAATACGGAATATTTGTAAAATCAAAACAGGGCTATGGGACTGAGGTCATTATCACAATTCCCATAACCGAACAGTCATAAAACAAACACCCTCATAAACTGACGTTTATGAGGGCATTTGTTTTTCTATCCATGCCATAATCAGATTTACTATCTTTTCCTGCTGAATTTCGGTAAGCTCCGTCCCCTGTTTGATTTTATACCATTTTTCCAGACAGCCCCGGCAGCAGCAGCCCGTTGCGTGCTGTGCAATAAATACCGGGTGTCCTCTCATGGGCGTCTGCCGCCCGTCATTTTTAGGGTGCGCCGGCGCAAGACGTGTTTTTACAAAATCCCGGGCATGGCTTCTTATTTTATCCATTCCGATTTTGTCAATATATTCTATCTGCTTTTTTCCCAAATGAAAGCTGCTTCTGAATTTTGATTTTTCAAGCTTTGACAGTGCCTGCTCAATAGTCTGCATTTTTAAATCTCGGCATATTCCTCTTCTTCGCTTTTAAAATATTCTTCTTCCCTTTTCTTTGCATTACTGAAAGAAATTTTCCCCGTAAGCAGACACGCTCCTATGGAAATAACGTGCAGAATTATAATGGAATATATAGTTTTTGCATTAAAGAACTCCAACGCTCTTAAGCCTGCAAAAAGCCTTGTGTAAAAAAGCGTATCGCCCGCATTGGACGGACCGGCGGTAATTGCAAAATACCATACAATCGTCACAACGGCAAATAATAAATATGTACCCAAATTCATAATTAAATATTTTTTCCAGTTTCGCATTACCCTCATAAACTGATACCAAAATACTATATTTGCAATAAGCGCAACAAGCATACTCACACCGAAAAGCGCGTACATCAGCATATAAATCGGTTTGCGCGCCAAAACCCACACCGTAAGAAATCCGGGAATAATAGAAACCGCAAAAGTTTCGACCAATCTTGTAAATGCCAGCAAAATCATATTGCTTTCTATCCATTTATTTATCTTACGAAAAAAATCTACCATTTGTATTCTCTCCTTAATATTTCATTTTTTGTTCAATCAATATAATAATATACTATTTTTTCGATTTAGTCAATACTTTTTGTTATCTTTTTATAATTTATCTGCAGAAAATTACATTTTTTTCTAAAAAAAAATATATTTTTTCATCATAAAATAGATTGGCATATGTAAAAAAATATTGTATACTTAAAATAAGGTAAAACTTAGATTTATTCTAATAATAAATTATTTTTAAGGAGGAGTTTTAAATGACTTACGAGACAGCTTTTAAGCGGCTGAAGGAGAAATTCGGCAATGTAGATGTTTCAGTTCTGGAGGACATGGCTCTTCAGATTACACTTTCTGATGAAGACTGTGGCGGCACCTTCTATGCAGCGGTAAAGGATCATGTTCTTTCCGTTGAGCCTTATGACTATAAGGATAATGACGCTGTATTGGATGTTACAAGAAAAACGCTTTCAGCTATTCTTGACGGCAAAACAAGCATTGACACCGCAATTGAAAAAGGCGATCTGACTGTTAAGGGTGATTTGGAAAAGGTTGCTCAGATAAAGGCAGCTATAAAGGCTCCCGCAAAACCTGCAGCAAAGAGAACCCCGGCAAAGAAGGCACCGGCAAAGAAAGCGGAAGCACCTGCTCCCGAAAAGAAGGCAGCAGCCCCGGCACCGGCAAAGAAAGCCCCGGCAAAGAGAACAAGAGCAACAAAGAAAACCACAAAATAAGCAATTTTATAGTAGTATAATCTAAAATTCAGGCTGAAAGCAAACTCGTTTGTTTTCAGCTTTGTTTTTCATAAAAAAACAAAACGCCCCCGATTTTGTATAAAGTCGGGGGGGGCTTATTTTCTTTTTTATACTCTGAAATTCAAATTATCCCTTTGCCTCGTTGGGATCTTCTTTTGCGGGAAGTGTTGTGATAATGTTTATCACTTGATTTCTTTCGTTCCATTCAACCCTGCAATCCTACATATTTGTCATTGTATGCCACCACATCAAATTCACTGTCGGTATATGCAAAAAATGCCGTATTTGCATTGCTCGCATTTGCATACACGTCACCAATCTGCGGATAGTAACCGATTTGTGCCAAGTCATTAAGCCGTTCCTGATGATAATTTTTCGGCGGTTTTCCCGGATAAAAGGCTGCCGCTATTTTTCCCTGCTGTCCGGCATCGCCTATGTGAAGCACCGCTTTGCCCACAAGCTTTAAGCTGTCCGGACGGAGATGAAATTCCCAACCTGCCGGCTTCTTGGTATATGAAGCGGTAATTGCTTTTCGGCATAGGTCACGTCAACCTTTCCCGTTATCTTAATTGACGTTAGTGTCTCCTTTGAGCCGCGGCGTGCCATAATATATCCCGTATTGCCCGAAGCCGCTTTAACATAGTGTCTCTGTTTATTTACATATGCTTCAAGGATCGTTACGGTTGAGCCTTTCGGCAAGATTTCGGTATACTTTGTGCCATCGGCAGTTTTGTAAAGATACACCTCGGTGGAATCCGAAATCTTTGCAGTTCCCGTATCTCCCACGCCAAAATCGGTTTCTGCGGCAAAAATTACTGTCGTAAATATTGCAAGCAATATCGCCAGTGCCGGCAGACCCCTTAAAAATCTTTTCTTCATAGAAAAAACCTCTTTTCTTTTTTAATATTTTATGTTATAATGATTATACACCGTACATCAATGGTCGATGAAAGGTCTTTTTATAAAAATAAACTTTTCGAGGTATATTTATGAACAACAACCAAAAAAACTTGTTTTCCATAGGTGAAATTGCCAAGTCTATAGGTATTACAAGAAAAATTATATTAAACTATGAAACAAAAGGATTGATTAAGCCGGATGTAAAGGAAGGGTCAACGGGAAACAGGTATTATACCATTGACACGTTTACACAAATCCGTACCATTCGTGTTTTTCAAAATTTAGGTCTTTCTCTTGATGAAATTCGCGAATATTTCAACGGTACAACAGATTTGCTGCCGCTTATTAAACGTTTGGAAACCGTACGTGATGAGTTAAATCTGAGTATAGAAAAGCTTTATGAAAGAACAAATAAAAATCCAAACCGGATTAAAGAAATTACTGTCGACCCTCAAACCGTTTATTGCCGCACATACCACTCGCCTACAATCGCCGAAAGAACGGCTGTATTAAGGGAAACTGCCCTTGAAGCAATGAGGGAATACGGTACAGATACAACCAGACGTATGTATTTTATTGAATATCCTTTAGATGATACTGATGAAATTTCTTATGCTGTTGCGGTGTCATCCGAAAGCAAGGGTCAATACATAATAAATATTCCAAGCTTTCGGGCAATTTCGACGTTTCATCACGGCGCATATGAAGAAATTCCGGCCGCAAGAGAAAGACTTATTTGTTATGCGGAAGAAAACAAATTGAAAATATCGGGAAAATGCCGTCATGTTTATCTTGAAGGTCCTCCGCAGCACAAGGATAAAAGTAAATTTATTACTCAGGTGATTTTGCCGATTGAGCCAAAATAATCAGTCATAAAAGGCGGCGAAAAGCAATCGCTGTCTTTAATTTTCAAAAAAGGAAAACACCGATAACCTTGCCGATTATCAGTGTTTGCCTTTTCTTATTGTTGGTGACCCGTAAGGGAATCGAACCCTTGATGCCGCCGTGAGAGGGCGGAGTCTTAACCGCTTGACCAACGGGCCGACTACCTTTATATAGTACCACATTTTTATCGTTTTGTCAAGCCTTTTTTCAAAAGTTTTCTTAATGGGGATTTTGCGGTATTTTTCGCGATTTTTTTGGCATGATAATATAAGACAGGAGAGATTAAAATGGATATTGCTACTTTAAAAAGTGACTTTTATAAACGCTTCGACACCTCGGATAATATGCTTATAACCGAAAAATGCGGAATGCTCTGCACGCTTCTGGGTTTTTGTCATATACGCGGTGCCATGGCTCTTAGTACATCGCTGTCAATGGGTGTTACCGGAGTGTGCCGCCGGCTGGGCGGTGATTTAATAAAAATTACCAATACCCGCTCGCCCGCGTTTCTCACTTACTATGCACACGAATTTCCCTTCGGCAAAAAGCCCTGCGGCGCACAGCTTCTGCTTGACAACGCCATACCCGGCTATATTGAGTCCGCCACTGAAACAAAGGTCTGCGCTCTAAAATGTATCATGCGCCTTAATGCCCCGGAGGGATTCGACAAAATAAGCGCCGCCGCCATGTGCTGCGGCAGGGACAACATCAAGCCCTATCTGGCGCTTCTTGAAGCAAGACGAGGTTATGCGGTAGTTTCCCACAAGCTGACCTGCTCCCTTGTCCCCCTGCCCCTTACCGGCTTTAAATTCATTCTTATTCAGTTTGAAACAAAGAAAAAGACGGAGGATTTCTCGGCTGTGGAACAGGCGCTTAATATTCTTTCGGCGCGTTTTCCGTATGTAAGCACCTTTGCCGATCTTAATGACGAGGTACTTCGCTTCGGCGCACCGCTTATCAAAAATCGGCGCACTATAGCAAGGCTTGGCTATCTCGTAAACGAAACCAAACGCATAAGCT
This sequence comes from Clostridiales bacterium, assembly GCA_029226975.1. Classification (GTDB taxonomy): domain Bacteria; phylum Bacillota; class Clostridia; order UBA1381; family UBA1381; genus Ornithomonoglobus_A. The sequence goes on from JAQXZB010000099.1 coordinate 82,948, forward strand.
GCGCCGTAACCGCGCTTCGTGCCATGCATACGGAGGATTTGTTTGATATTATAAACGAATCTGCCGCCGAATATGAGCAGCTCTGGGGCGTGTCCGAGGGTATACGCACTCTGCTTGCCTTTGCGCGCATATGTGACGGTGTCCGCGCGTCAAGACCGCTTGCCAACGGCATTATCTGCATAGCGGACGAGGACATGAGCGACCACATAACCCGCTCCTTTTGCGAGCAGCTCAAATACCGCTTCGACAGCAGTATTCGCTTTTGTATTTCAAATTAGAAAAAAAGCTTGGGTGCTGAATTTTTTACAACACCGAAAAACGGATGTCGGAAAAGAAAATTCAGCACCTCAAGCCTTATGTTTGTTAATAAATTGTTTACTCATTCAAACAACGGAACGTATAAACGCCCGCATTTTCCAATAGAGAGTATTCATTCCCCATTTGTCGAGAAATTTTATCATTTCCATAGAATATTTTAAGTTATATACGCATTTTTTAGCTATGCTCAGTCCCTTAAGTCCTTTGTTATGCTGCACATAGCAGTAATACGGCAGTCCCAGTGACGCTACACTTTGCGCATTGGTGTATGCGTTTAGATTGAAAACCGCGTCCTCCGCTGTTTTCATATCTGTTGCAAATCTCAGATTTTCGATGCAGCTTCTTTTGTATAGAGCGAAACACGCGCTGTTAAGAGTTATTCCCTTGATGAAATACGGATATATCTCTTTTGCAAAATCCGCCTTTTCAATCTTCACATCACATCTGAAGTTGTCATCGGGGAATGTTATTCTTCCGGTCGGAGAAATCAGCTTGTAACCGAAATGAATAATGTCCGCATCGGTTTCCTCCTGAAATTCCACAAGGTCGCGAATTGTATTCTTTTCATAGTAATCATCAGCGTCAAGAAAAAGAATAAAATCCCCCCGGGCATTTTCAAGACCAATGTTGCGCGCTCTTGACGAGCCGCCGTGCTCTGCATTTATCAGACGTATTCGGTCCTTATATTTTTCAAGATGCTCACCGGTGCCGTCTGTTGAGCCGTCGTTTACAACAATAACCTCAATATTTGGGTAATGCTGGGCAAATACGGATTCAAGGCATTTGTCTATGTACATCTCGCAATTGTATGCAGGTATTATAATCGACACCTTCGCTGACGCATATCCCGTATGAGTGCCGCCGCCCGGCTTATTGTCCGAATTTATCAATGTCTTAGACACCAGTCTGCGTCTTTCCTCATGTTTTACGCTGCTTAACGTATCCTCCCGTTCGCTGACGCCCTGTGTTGCTTCCGATGAAAGCATTGTTTTGAGCGTGAGAACTATAATCTTCAGGTCAAGGAAAAATGAGTAATTCAGCTCATAGATTATATCCATAAGAATTTTATCTTCTACCCGCGTATTGTATTTTCCGTATACCTGCGCATATCCGGTAAGTCCCGCCTTTACAAGATAACGAAGCTCATATTCCGGAATTTTTTTGCAGAACTCATCGGCAAAAACAGGTCTTTCGGGACGGGGTCCGACTATCGACATATCCCCTCGTATAATATTTATAAGTTGAGGAAGCTCATCAAGCCGCACTGCCCTCAGAAATTTTCCCGAACGTGTAATTCTGCTGTCATTCTCTCCGGCCAAAACAGCTCCGTTCTTTTCGGCATCGGCAACCATTGTTCTGAATTTATAAATATTAAACCTCTTTTTTCCTATTGTATATCGTTCCTGCTTATAGATTACGGGTCCCGGCGTATCAAGCTTTACCGCCAGGGCACTTATAAGCATCAAAGGTGCCGTTACCACCAGAAATACCGATGCAACCACCAGGTCAAACAGCCTTTTTATGAATGCCGCGAATTTGCTGATCAGTATTCCGTCCTTTTCTATAACCGCCGTATCCTCATACTGACGTATTGACGCATTCATGGTTGCCGCATAATCCGTTTTTGCGAGAATATTTATTTTCTTTCCAAGCAGCAGGGATTTAACGACCAATCTGTCGCTTAGCTGTTTTTCTATGTTGGGCGATATGAATATAATATCATACTGCGGAAGTATATTATTGATAAGACTTTCAACCTCATCTTCTTCGCTTTCGTCAATCATATAATAATACGCGGAATTTACATTCGTATGCGCGTACTTTATTTTTCTTGCAACACTGCTTGAATGAGCGGCAGATTCAAGAATAAGTATTCTCTCCTTTTTCTTAAATCTTATAAAGATAAGTGAAAGCAGCAATCTCCACATCTCCAAAGAGCATACCAGTACAAGCGAAAAAATCATCCAGAAAACGCCGGTACCTACTCCCACATCCGGGATTTTAAGTATCAATCCGGCAATGAATGAACATACAACGGCCGCAATGACAGATAATGCAACGGAGACCGCCAGTTCTCCGCGCCGTACCGCTTTATCCTGATACATATCAAACATATACAGGAAAAACACCGTAGATATTTCAATGCAGATTAACAGCCTTGAATCCATACCTACCGAAAAGGAATTATGCGGGGAAAATATATGCGCAAATACAAGGCTGAAATATACAATAACAACATCTCCCACAAATTCGGCAAGTCTAAGCATATTATTTTTTGCGTTCATAAATCCCTCCGGTCAGTCACTTACTGTTTTTCTTTCTTTTTCGACACATCAAAGACTATTATATCATATATCATGCGATTGTCAATAGAAAATGCATAAAATCAAGTTCTCTATGATATATTACCAAGACACTTGTTAAGGGACCTTGCAAGCGTCTTAAAATCAAGGGGCTTTGCGATATGCTCGTTCATACCCACAGTTTTAGCCGCCCGGCCGTCAGCCCTCCAGCAGACAGCAGCCGCCTTTATTATCCCTTTTTACGTTATACAAAGCTCTGTCTGCCCGCTCAATGGTTTTGTCCGACAGCTTCTCATACGCATCACACATCACAATTCCGCCGGAACATGAAACCGAAAGGTTTTCTTCTTCCAAAAGCTTTTGAAATTCCCGACATATTGCGTTGCCTTTTTTCATCGCCGTTTCTGCATTATTGATATGCTTTAAAACCAACAAAAATTCATCTCCGCCGTAACGGCATCTGATATCCGATGTTCTGGTCTGCCTTATCAGCAAATCCGCGAAAGTGCAAAGCATACGGTCTCCTATCTTGTGACCGCGGGTATCGTTTACTTCCTTTAAATCGTCCAGGTCGAACAAACACAGTGCCAGCGGAAAGTCCTCCGCTCTTAACGAATCCGCCGCTACCTGAAATCCGCGTCGATTGAGCAAATCTGTCAGATAATCATTATATGCGGCGTTACTTAAGTCATTCTCCTTCTCTTTTAATGAAGCTATATCCAACAGTCTCTGAATACGTCTGCGCACGTCAAACATGGGATGCTGCTTGCAGATAAAGTCATCAGCTTCAAACGCCGTCTGCAAATCACAAAGATTTTCGCCTTTCGGTATCGTTGCCAAAACGGGAACGTTCCAAAATTCCGGATCGCTTCTAAACATTTTTAAAAACGCTGCCGCACCGTTTTCGGGAAGAGTCATGCTTAAAATAACGGCGGCGGTTTCGCCTTTGCCGCATGATTTTATATATTTTGCCGCGCTGTCTGCGTTTGAGGTTTCAAATATTCTGTACTGCTCCTTAAATGCCGCTTTTACCTTTTCTCTGTAGGCATCGTCCTCGTCCGCCACCAATAATACACGCATGGGATCATCGCGGTGCTGCTCGCTTAGCATGGCGTTTTCCTTTTTTGAACTCTGCCCCATCCACAATTTTTCAAATTCATCAACGGGCATGGGCTTTGCAAAGAAATATCCCTGGGCATAATCGCATCCCATTGACTGCAAATGATTCATCTGCTCGCGGGTTTCTATTCCCTCCGCCACAACGCTTAAATGTATCCTGTGCGCCATATTGATAACATCATTTAAAATACTGCGTTCTTCAGGCTTGGCTACCTCATTTTGAATAAACTTCATATCCAGCTTTAAAATATCAACATTCATATGCCCCAGCATATTCAAAGACGAATATCCGCTGCCGAAATCATCGATTTCGATAACAAATCCCAGCCGGCGAAGGCTTTCCACCGTATTTATTATCTGCATCGGATTTTTCGCATACGCGCTCTCCGTAATCTCCAAATGCAGATATTTCGGGTCAATTTCATATTTACGGGTCATTTCTAAAAGCGTGCCTACCAAATCGGACAGATAAACATCCGCCCTGGATACATTAACCGATATTACGGGAAGCACATGACCTTGCTCCTGCCAGGTGTGAAGCTGTTTGCACACACTCTCCCATATATATTTATCAAGATTGGAAATAAAACCGTTCTGCTCAAACAGCGGAATAAATTCTCCGGGCGACATAAATCCCCACTTGGGATGTATCCATCGTACCAACGCTTCTGCGCCGACCATGCAGTTGTCCTTTAAGCTGTATTTGGGCTGCAAATAAACGATAAACTGTCCGTCCGCGAGGGCATACTCCATTGTGTCCGTAATAGCCTTCTCGCGAAGCAGCTTGTTTCTCAGTTCATCATCATAGACCGCAAAATATTTATTGTACCGTCCCTTAATGCTTTCTGCCGCCAAAAGCGCGCGGTCACACATTTGTTCAACGGTAATGGACAAATCCGTAATATCATATATACCCCAACGCACAATTGCGGTTTTTGAACCCGATAAGCCGCTCAGCCTGTGCTTTGCAAAATCAAATCTGTTTTTGTCAGTTTTTGCAAGGCACATAAAGCGGTCTGCACTAAATCGGCCGCAAAAGCTTTCATCACCTACCAGTTCCTTAAAGAAGCCGGCAATTTCCTTTAAAAGCTCGTCACCTGCCAAAACGCCAAAAGTATCGTTATAAAGCTTGAAATTTTCTATATTGGAACAGATGATACAGTATTCCCGATCCGGCTCTGCAAGAAGCTGCTCCCGCACCTTCTGGTAAAAAAACTCCTTGTTGTAAAGCCCCGTCAGTCTGTCATACTTAAACTGATTAACTATTGCGGAGGTTTCGCGCAGCTTGATAAGGCTCTCCATTCTATTAAGTATAACTCTGGGTCGGTAAGGCTTTGGCACAAAATCGGTTGCACCATGCTCCAACGCCGAAACCTCGTCCTCCTCACTGTCGCCCTGGGTTGTCACAATAACCGGAATACACGACAGTTCCTCATCTTCCTTTATCTTATCCAAAAAAGCATATCCGTCCATAACCGGCATGACGACATCCAACAAAATAAGATCAATACTGTCCCTGTTATGCTTTAAAATCTCCAGCGCTTCTTTGCCGTTCTCGGCTTGAAGCACTATGTATCGTTCACTTAAAATTTCCGCAAGCATCTCGCGGTTAAGCTGATTATCTTCTACAACCAATATTTGCTTCTTTAGTTCCATATGTGTTTCATCCTTTTTTAATTACCCTATTCAGACTCATTCAAATATCCGCGTATAGCACCGGCTGTCATCTCATAATCGCGTTTAACATCACTAAAAAGTGCGGCCGCCTTTTCCGAAACGGTATCAATCTCTGCCCTGAGTTCTTCCGTCAGCTTCTCGGTTGACTTTAAAAGCCCGGAAAAACCCAAATTTGCACATATGCCCTTTAAGGTATGAGCCGACCGAAACGCTTCCTCGCGGTTGCCCGACTGCATTTGCACACAAAGACTCTCGTAGCTCTTGTCCTCAAGAAAGCTGCTTATAAACCTTTCAATCATCTTAAGACTTGGGAGCCGGGTACTTACATCAGCATAATTCCCGTTCATTTTCTCATAACATTCTTCAATATTCATTATTTATCCTCCCGAATGAATTTAAAAAAACCTCATATGAATACAATTTATGCTATATTCTTACAATTTATTATATCATACACCCGTACATAAGTCAATAATGACATATGTATAAACCCCAAAAAATACTTGATTTTTTTGTCAATATATAGTATAATTTAATGTATTAAGCCGATACCCAAATAAAATCGTAAAAACTATAAAGAAACATTAAAACAAACCATACTATACTCAGAAGCTTCGTTCCCGTCAGGAAAAACGGAGAAACTGTTGCCATGTTATATAGCGTTGTGGATTTGCAGTCATTATCCGAGCATCTCGGCGCCACGCCCTACTGCAAGCAGTCCGGAGTATATATCCTTGCGGTATATTTTATGTATATTCTGATAAGCACTCACAAGGACCTCTATGCGCAGCAGCAGCTTGCGGAACGGGATACGGAGGAAGAAGCCATCCGCGTTAAGCTTGATGACATATCCGAAATCCTCGCAAAGAAAGGCTACAGCATTTCGGCGGGACTGTATAAACAAAAGCTTCCCGCAAGCATCCCCGCCCTTATAAAGCAGGCAGAAGTGCTGATGTTTGAGGACAAAAAAAGTCATTACGCTACCCCCCGGTAGAAATATGCGAACAAAAAAAACCGCCGCATCGCTGAAAACAGCGCTGCGGCATTTTTTTAGTCTATTACCTCGACGCTTATTATGTCGCCGGAGGTTTTTACATACTTTGTAATCAAATCAACGTTTCTTCCCACTGACAGCTCGGTTGTGTCGTTTAACAAATAACCGTCCTCGCTTTCCCTGCCGTCGGCAATTATCGTTACCACGCATTGGTATCTGTCGGGCAGCGTGCTCCATTCGATTGTGCCGTTTGCGGTTGTGGACTGTATCTTTGCCTCCGAAACCTCTACGCTTTGTATTTCTCCGATTTTCTCGGTGGATTTCTTATCTGTTATATAGCCCTTTTTCTCAAGTCCCTTTACGGTAAACTCCCTTACTCCGTTTACCTTGACTGTGTATTTAAAGGTTACGTCCGAGGTGACAGCCGAGGTGACCCCCGACCCGAAGCGTATTACAATACCCGCAATTACCGCAATTACAAGCACTATTACCGCAATATCTATAATACTGAATTTTCCTTTAATTCTGCCGTTCTTATCCATTATTCACTCACCTCCGCATTATCGTTTACATCCACAATGTAGCCGCTTGTGGCGTATCCCTTTCCTCTTATGGGAATGTCAACGCCCACCTTGATTGCCGTATCGCCCGTTTTAATGGCAACATCGTCCATTGTGCAGTCCGCTTCAATAACTATCCATATATCCTCCTTGTCGGGGTTTATGATATTGCTGTAAACTCCCGTCATGGAGTTGTAAACCATCTGATTTGCCTCGGCACTGCTTACGGATTTTATCACTCCGCCGTCCTTTTCCGTAAGGCTCAATGTTACTCTGTCGCCCTCGCCGAAGGCTTCGGCAAAGCCCTTTTCCTTGTCCGTTAAAAGTACGGTAAACTCAACCTTGCCGTTTTCCTTGCTGCCGATGCTCGGCGCAAGCTTCATAACTCCTACCGCCGCTGCCGCCGCAACAATCAATACTATAAGAGTATCAATCAAAGTCCACTTTTTCATTCTAAAAATCCTCTCCTTTACAGTGATTTATATATTCTTTCCGTATTCCTCGTCATCGCCTCGGCGGTGAAAGAGTCTTTAAACATTTCCCGCGCCCCTTTAGAAAGCCTTTTGTATGCCTCCTCATCGGTAAGCAGCTCCTTTACCCTTACCGCAATGGCGTGGGAATCGCATTTTTTTACCACATAACCGTTTTTGCCGCTTTTTATAACGCCCGGATTTCCTCCGAAGTCGGAAACTACCGCCGGTATTCCTATGCTCATGCCCTCCAAAAGCGCAAGGCTTGTTGCCTCGGTTCCGTAGGAGGCGTTGACCTGAACATCGGTTATTGCCATCAGCTTATCCGCGTCCTTTAAAAAGCCGGTAAATATTATCCTGTCATCATAACCGGATTTTTTCACCTTGTCTTTTAGCGTGTCCTCGTATGAGCCGGTTCCGGCAATGAAAAATCTTGCTCTGACCCCGGCTTTTAAAAGCTCACACGCCGCGTCTATGAAATATTCATGACCCTTTATGTCCTCAAGCCTTGCCACAATGGAAACAACCTTTTCCCCCGGCAAAACCCCAAAACGCTGTCTAAGCTCTTTCTTCTCGTCCTCGGACACCTCACAAAGCCCCTCTACTCCGTTTAGGATAACGTCAATCTTTTTTTCGCTCACACCCGTTGCGGTCAGATTATCCTTTGCCGCTTCGGCAACCGCGATTATTCTGTCGGCATAATAGTTGTTTATCACACCGTTTATAAGCTTTCCCAAGCCCCTTGACAGCTTTTTTGACGGTTCAAAAACGCTGTGACGGGTAAAGACCACCCTTGCTCCCGCCCGTCTTGCGGCAATTCTTGCGGACATACTGCCGTGAGCGTGAACTATATCGGGCTTTTCTTCCTTAAATATCTCCTCAAGGGAACGTATTCCCTCCTTTGAGAGCGATGTGTCGGCTATCCCCTCTGCTTCAATAACGGGAATATTCATTGCCTCAATCTCCGGCTTTAGGCGGCTGTTTTTCGGAAGCACCGCCTTTACCTCAAAGGTATCGTAATCAAAATGCTTAAGCAGGGTCAGCACGCATTTTCCCGCGCCGCCTATATTGGTATCCGAGGATACCTCCATAACCTTTATCATTTCTTCGCCTCCTCGGATTTAATATAAAGAAGCGACACACCCACAGCCATGACCATGAAAAACATCGCCATCATTCGGTAGTTATAGAACGTATAATCGAACATACTCTGTACCAAAAAGCCCAAAACTCCGCTTGCCGCCGCAAGCGCAAGCATTGAATCCTCGCTCTTTTTGTTGTCCATGCGATAAAGCGAGGACATCTTCTTTACAAACACAGCCTCAACAACAACAAACAGCACCAAAGCTCCTATACCGCCCTCAACGGTCAGCTGCAAGAATGTGTTGTGGGAATGGGGCGCAACAACGCCGTTATAGGCAAAGAACGGATAAACCTTGTTAAAGGCAAGCTCGCCCATGCCTATTCCCCCTACCCAGTAGTGCTTGAGCATATTTATTGTGGCAAGCCATATATACACTCTGTATGAGGTGGAGGAGTCCTCCATGTTGCCTATGCTCATAAAGCGTTCCACCATGGTTTCGGGAATTACAAAGGGAATTATGCACACCGCAATGGGCAAAAGTCCCCACAGTCTTCCCTCATAGAAGGTCACAAATACCGCCAGTGAAACCATAAAGCCTATCCAACAGCCCCTTGACTGCGTAAGCACCAGACACAGACCCATCAGAGCGAACATTGCAAGATATACCCATTTAGCCCAAGTTTTTGCCTTGTACTTCAGAAAATATACCGCCGCAAAGGGCATTACCACAAGCAGAAATTCACCCAACACATTGGGGTTTCCCATGGTCGAGTATACTCTCATGGTATCGTCCTCAAACATCGTTTCATCAATCCATGCGTTTGTGGTTGTCCAGCCGAAGGCGTACTGCATAACTCCGTACAGTGCAACAAGCGCGCCGGCAATAACAAACAGCTTTATAAGAGCATATATCTGCTCCTTTGTTTCAAGAGTATTGACTATCACAAGATAGAACACAATAAATACAAAATACATTGCCCATACGGTAAGACTTCCCACTCTTGCAAAGGAGAACACGCACGATACAAACAGCAACGTCAAAAGCAGCACCAGTCCAAGTCCCACTCCGCCAAAGCGCCATTTGAAATTTTCTTTGGTAAGTGCCTTTACAAGCAATGACAGCGTTGTAAGCATACACACGCCCGCAAGTGCCATTGTCGGCGCAAAGGGCGCGATAAACATCGCCGCAAACACACCTGTTACCGGCACCCACATTACCAGAAGTCCGCCGAATACCGCAAAGGGAAGCATAAGCCCCAAAAGCGGCGAAAAGCAAACAGCCGCTCCGGTGCAAATTCCGATAATTGCCGCCAAAACAAGCCTTTGCACTCCCGAAATACGCTTTTCGTCATAAAATTCAAAATCCAAATTTTCAAAGCCCGCCGCCTTTTTTATAAAAGTTACAACCCCGGAGCCGTTTAAAAACGCTGTCAGATTGTAATTTAAAAGCAGCATTATTACGCCGACGGCTCCCGCCGCAAGTACGGGCTTGGAATAGCTGTGTACAGCTGCAAGCTTCAGTGCCGTATACGCCGCCGAGGCGGACAGGAGCATTACTCCCCAAAACCTTGTATTAACCGCCATAAAGCTTTGAATATAGTCCCTGCCCAAGCCGCACAGCAGACTTGTTTTTATTTTCTCTCCCAAACGTATGCCGATTTTCCCTCTTAAATATTCCCAAAAGGTTATCGGCAGTCTGAATATTTTATATATCAGGCTTTTTGAAGCCTTATCACCGCGCTTTTGTGAGCCCACAAGCCCCATTATCAGGCTGTTTTCCCAAGCCCGGGAAAAGGCGAGATAAATTCTTGTAAACAGCGCAGAGGTCGCGCTTTCCTTAAACTTATTCCCTATATTGCGAAAAAGCCCGGCAAGAGATGATATAATAAAGCTATTCATTTTCCTCTCCTTTCAATGTTTTCCTGCTTAATATTCTGCGCACATCCTCAACTCCCGCAGCATATACGGCAATGCCGTATATTATCACTCCCACAACAGCGCATACCGCGCAGGTTATAAGCTGTGAGAGCATTGAGCCGCCGGGGTTGTATATCAGCTTAAACAGCCCGAACACCGCCGCCGCCATAATAAGTGCACAAGCCGCAACCTTGCCGATTACGGTAAAATCCTTTCTTTTTAACATATTCGGATTTTTCTTAATCAGGCACCATGCGTTTAAGGCACAGTTGAAGATACTGCCGCCCGCCGCCGCAAGGGCAAGACCGTTTGTTTTTAACAGTCCGAATAGGATATACGCCAAAATTATGTTAAACACCATGCTTAAAATCGAATTGCGCATAGGCGTTTTGCTGTCCTTTACCGAGAAGAAGTACTTAGACAGTACCTCGTTTACCGCCAGCGCAAACATTCCTATACAATAACACGCCAGCACTCCGGCAATGACAACCGCATCCTCCGGGGTGGTTTTCCCCCTCATGTATATTATCTTCGTTATCGGCTCGCTCAGGACTATAATCCCCGCCATAAGCGGAAGCACAACTATCGTTATTGCCCGCAGGGACGCGGTTATAAGCCCATGTGCCTCCTCCTCGTTATTTTCCGCGTTCGCCTTGGCAAGCTTCGGGAAAATCAGGTTGGTTACCACAAAGGAGCATATACCGGTTAAAATAATGTAGAGCCTGTTTGCGTAATCAAGCTTTGAAACCGCGCCGTCAATGCCCGATGCAAGCCGCGAATTGACGATTGTATAAAGAGGCTGTACCCTTGTGCTTATAAGCATGGGACCCGCAAGCCTTAATGCCGCGGCTATGTTTTTGTCCCTAAAGCGAAAATCAAGCCTAAATCGATACTTAAATCTCACAAGCGACGGTATCTGCACAATCACCTGCAAGCTCCAGGCAATAACCATCGTAACCGCCAGACCCTCAATTCCGTACTTTTTGCCAAACAATGCAAAATACAATATAATCGCCGCATTGGACACAAGGCTTATTATTGAGGGTATATTATACTCGCCCATGGACTGCAAAAAGCCCACAAAGGAAAATGCAAGCCCGGTAAAAATTATCATCGGGAACATTATCGAGGTAAGCTTAACCGTCAAATCATACTTGTCGCCGGTGTAATTGGGTGCAAGGAAGCTTACCGCCAAATTGGGGAATATCATGCCCGCCGCGCTTATCACAACCGTTGCCAAGAGTACCATGGTGACAAAGCGGTTCATAAACACCCTTGCTTCCTTTTCGCCCTGCTCGGAGCGCACTCCGTTAAATATGGGGATAAAGGATGCAGAAATGACTCCGCCTATTACCATATCAAACAGCGTTGTCGGAGCGCGGGACGCGGTCATAAACGCGTCCGCTACCATGCCCGTACCGAAGGACGCGGCAATCAGCGAATCCCTCACCAGTCCCAATGCCTTTGCCGCAAGGGTTGCCGCCACCATAAACACCGCCGTTACAAGCATTTTCCCGGATTTTTGTCCGTTTTTCAAAGCTCAACACTCCCCTTTTCATAGAGTTCTATGGCGTAGCTGCCGTTTTTGTTTGCCTTTGCCTTAAGTGTTTCATAGCTTTTTTCCAGCTGAATTTTTATCTCCTCGTAATTTTCCATGCACTCGTCTATAAGGCTCATGACCGACTGCTCGCTCATCTTTTCCACCTCAACATAGCGGGTCTGATGCATATTATCCATAAAGCCCTTGATTTTGGGGTCGTACACCAGTCCCACCAAGGGAACGCGGTTTATGGCGGCATACATAAGCGTATGCAGTCGCATGCCTATGCAAAGCTCCATACAGCCCACAGCCGAGAGCATATCCTCGACCTCCTGATGATTTTCTATAACGGAAGCCTTTGTTTTCATTTTTGCCGCTATATTTTTGGAAATCTGCAAATCCTTTGACGCCTGCATGGGCAAAAATACCGGGTACAGCCCGTATTTTTGAGCCACACTGTCGCATATGCGCGCCATCATAGTCTCAAAATCCTCGCCTATGCCGTTCCATTTTCTTACCGACACTCCCAAGTATTTTCTTCCCGCCGGCACGCCGCCCTCGGCAAGTATTGCCTTTCCGCGGCTTTCATCGGGAATTTTAAGGGTCAGTGCCGGGTCTGCCGTAACGCACACCGGCGGCTGGGTCACGCCGATTTTTTTCAAGGTTTCAAGAGAATTTTCATCTCTTAAAGTGATCAAATCCACCTTATTAAGTACCTTTTTGGTTATTTCTATATTCTTTTTCCGGCTAAGCGGTCCTATGCCGTTTGAATAAAGCATGACCTTAACTCCGCTGCCTATAGCCGCCCTTATGACCGCCAGATAATAAAGCAGTGATTTTGTGCTTGTCCTGTCCTGAATGAGCGTTCCGCCGCCGCTTATGAGCATATCCGCCCTCTTCATGTGCCTAAGCACCGAAAAGACGTTTATGCGGTTTATGGATTTTACCCGGTAGGTTTTGCGGGTTTCTTTGGGGTTTGCGCTCAAAACAACAATATTGGGGCTTTCCTTATGGGCTTTAAGCTCTTTTATTATCGCCAGCAAAAGCGCGTCGTCACCGCAGTTTTTAAAGCCGTAGTAGCCGGAAATAAGTATTTCCTTCTGCTTTGACAGCTCCCAATCGTACACCGCAAGGGTATCGTCCGCCATTCTCGCTACGGAATAATTTTCGATTATAAGCTTCCTGCCGTATTCGCCCAAAGCCTTTTTCTCCTCCGGCGCAAGTGCGAGAAATTTCTCAATATCCGCCAAAATAAGCTTCGAGGAGGAGTCCTCACAGCCGCGACAACAGAAATTGGTGTCAATTCCCACCTTAAGCTTACTTTCGTCAAACAAGCCGATATAGCCCTCGTTTCCGGCAATTATAACGGGACGTGCTGCCGCCATTGCCTCCAAAGCCGCACGGCTCACGCCCACGAACAGATCGCCCGCCGCCGCAAATTTGTTTATATCCGTTCTTGCTCCCGCAAGGGATATGCACTCGCGGCCCAACTTATCGTTTACGTTTTTTGCCATTGCCTTTACGTTATTAAAATCATCACCGCCGCCTACGATAATAACTCTCAGCCCTTTTGCTTTTTTGTCTATCTCCGGCACCGATTCGATAAGCTGCTTTGCCGCCAGGCTTCGCGATTCGTCCATACGGCTTACATAAACAATAACAAAATCATCGTCTTTTATGCCAAACTCGGCTTTTATGTCCGACACATCGGTATCGGGCGAGAATTTTTCGGTGTCTATACCGTTTATCGTCACCCGTATGTCCCCCTCGGGAATACCGTAGTTATCCATCAGATAGGTCTTTATATCCTCCGACACCGCAACGCATTTATCGCCCCAGTCGGTTATATATTTTAGACCGTATTTGGTGGTAAACACCCAATGCGCCGTTGTAACAAAGGGGAAATGCATTCTCTTGTGCAGCTTTCCCAAAATGAATGAGGGTATTCTCGCGTGAGAATGTACTATATCTATATTTTCCTTTTTTATTATGCCCGCAAGCCTTTTTGCCGCCTTAATCATATTCTGCGGCTTTTTGTTCTGCAAGGGAACAATATAATGGCGTATATTAGCCTCCTCAAGCTCCTTTACATACGCGCCGCCGTTTGAGGTGACTATAACGTTATAGCCCCTGCGTCCAAGCTCCTTGGCAAGCTCCACAATATGCGTTTCCGCACCGCCTATATCAAGCTGCATCGTGGACAAAAGGATATTCGCACCTTTCTTCATAAGTCATCCTTTCAAAAAAATAATAATCTACATACTATATTATAATAAATACTTTCCGAAATAGCAAGAAAAGCGGGCGCTTGTTTTTAAAATGTATTCGTTTTGTAACATAAAGGATATTTTGCAGTAATTTTAATGAAATTTTACTCGCTTTTGTGTATATTTTGACGAGGACTTTGTCGCTTCAAAAAAAAATACGGATTTTTTTCAGAAAATTTAATTTATATCCTTGATTTTAGCCGTAAAAAGTGATATTATAAATGCAGTATAATTAAATACTGAGTGCGCCCACAAGGTGCGCTTATCAATAAATTAGGAGGAGATCCCGATGGCTAGAAAAATGAAAACCATGGATGGTAACAACGCTGCCGCATACGCTTCATATGCGTTTACGGAAGTCGCTGCTATCTATCCTATCACACCATCATCAACAATGGCAGAAGTTACAGATAAATGGGCTGCTGCCGGCATGAAAAACATCTTCGGTCAGACCGTTAAGGTTGCCGAGATGCAGTCAGAAGCAGGTGCTTCGGGTACCGTTCACGGTTCACTTACCGCAGGTGCTCTTACCACCACCTACACAGCTTCACAGGGTCTGTTGCTCATGATCCCTAATATGTACAAAATCGCAGGCGAGCTTTTACCGTGCGTATTCAACGTATCGGCAAGAACTCTTGCTTCACACGCACTGTCCATATTCGGCGACCACCAGGACGTTATGGCGTGCCGTCAGACAGGCTTTGCAATGCTTGCTTCGTCAAACCCCCAGGAGGCAATGGACTTAGGCGCTGTTGCTCACCTTTCGACAATAGAGGGCAGAGTTCCTTTCCTGCACTTCTTTGACGGCTTCAGAACATCACACGAGTACCAGAAGGTTGCTTGCTGGGATTATGAGGACTTAAAGGAAATGGTAAACTGGGACGCTTTAAATGCCTTCAGACGCGGCTCACTTAACCCTGAGCACCCGGCTCAGAGAGGTACCGCTCAAAACGGTGACGTATTCTTCCAGGCAAAGGAAGCAGTAAATAAGTATTACGAGGCAATACCCGAGGTTACTCAAAAGTACATGGACAAGGTAAACGAGAAGATCGGCACAGACTACAAGCTCTTTAACTACTACGGAGCAGAGGATGCCGAAACGGTTATCGTTGCCATGGGTTCGGTTACGGATACTATTGAAGAAACAGTTGACTACTTAAACGCTAACGGCTCAAAGGTCGGTATGGTAAGAGTTCGTCTTTACAGACCGTTCTCGGTTAAGCATTTTGCCCAGGCTCTTCCCGCTTCGGTTAAGAAGGTTGTTGTTCTTGACAGAACAAAGGAAAGCGGCGCTGTCGGCGAGCCTCTTTATCTTGATGTTGTAAGTGCCGTTGCAGAGGCAGGTCTTAACGTTAAGGTATTGGGCGGCAGATACGGTCTTGCTTCAAAGGATACCACTCCTGCCTGCATTATCGCTGCATTTAAAAACGAGGACAAGAATCACTTTACTGTCGGCATAGAAGACGATGTTACAAATCTTTCGCTTCCGCTTGACGAAAACCCGGATACAACACCGGCAGGTATCACAAGCTGTAAGTTCTGGGGTCTTGGTGCGGACGGTACTGTCGGCGCTAACAAGAACTCGGTTAAGATTATAGGTGACCACACAGACATGAACGTTCAGGCATACTTCGACTATGACTCAAAGAAGTCGGGCGGTCTTACCTGTTCACACCTGCGTTTCGGTAATCCGAAAATCACATCGACATATCTTATTTCAAAGGCTGACTTCGTTGCCTGCCACAAGCCTTCATATGTAAGAACATATGACATGGTTCAGGATGTTAAGCCGGGCGGCGTATTCCTGTTAAACTGCTCATGGGATCTTGCAGGTCTTGAGGAGCATCTGCCGGGTCAGGTTAAGAAATACATATATGACAACAACATTCAGTTCTATACAATAGACGGCGTTAAGATCGGTAAGGAAATAGGTCTTGGCAACAGAATAAACACTGTTTTGCAGTCCGCATTCTTCAAGCTTGCCAACATTATCCCCGAGGCTGACGCTATCCAGTACATGAAGGACGCCGCTACCGCTTCCTACTCAAGAAAGGGCGACGACATCGTTAAGATGAATCACGACGCTATAGACGCCGGTGCTCAGCAGGTACACAAGGTAGATGTTCCCGAAAGCTGGAAGGACGCAGAGTATGAGGATCTTGCAATCAAGCATGACGGCGAGGGCGAGCTTATCGATTATGTAAACAACGTGCTTGTTCCCATAAGCCAGTTTAACGGTGCAAAGCTGCCGGTTTCGACCTTTGTTCCTTATACAAACGGTCAGGTTCCCTTAGGCTCGGCTGCTTTCGAGAAGAGAGGTATTGCTGTGGACGTTCCCACATGGAACGCAGACACCTGTGTACAGTGCGGCAACTGTTCATATGTTTGTCCTCACGGCTGTATCCGTCCCGTTGTTCTCACAAAGGAAGAGCTCGACAACGCTCCCGAGGGCATCAAGTACAAGAACGCTATGCTTCTTGACGGATATTACTACACAATGGCTATTTCGGTGCTTGACTGTACAGGCTGCGGAAGCTGTGCTAATGTCTGCCCCGCAAACAAGAAGGCCGATACACTTGTTATGAAGCCTCTTGATACTCAGTATGATGAGCAGAAGAACTTTGACTATGCGGCTGCATTGGGCGAGAAGCAGGCAGTGCTTGATAAGTTCCCCGTATCCAAGGTTAAGGGCAGCCAGTTCAAGAAGCCCCTTCTTGAATTCTCAGGTGCCTGCGCAGGCTGCGGCGAAACACCGTATGCAAAGCTTGTTACACAGCTCTTCGGTGACAGAATGTATCTTGCAAACGCAACAGGCTGTTCGTCAATCTGGGGCGGCTCCTGTCCGTCAACTCCGTATACCACAAACGCAGAGGGTCACGGTCCTGCATGGGCTAACTCACTGTTTGAGGATAATGCAGAGTTTGGTTTAGGTATGTACCTGGCACAGGAAACCTTAAGAGAGAGAAACATCTCAAAGCTTGAAAAGCTTGCCGAGGAAAATGCAGACGTTAAGCCTGTAGTTGACAAGTTCATAGAAACCAAGGAAGATGCGGCACAGAATAAGGTTGCAACAGAGGAGCTTCTTAAGGCTATCGCTAACTTAAGCTCACCTGAAGCAAAGGATGTTCTTGCAGACAAGGAATTCCTTTCAAAGAAGTCCTGCTGGATCTTCGGCGGTGACGGCTGGGCATATGATATAGGCTTCGGCGGTGTTGACCACGTTCTTGCTTCGGGTAAGGATGTAAACATTCTGGTATTCGATACCGAGGTTTACTCCAACACCGGCGGACAGGCTTCAAAGGCTACACCGACAGGTGCTATCGCACAGTTTGCGGCAGCCGGCAAGTCTGTTAAGAAGAAGGATTTGGCAGCTATCGCTATGTCCTACGGCTATGTATATGTTGCTCAGGTTTCACAGGGCGCTAACCCGCAGCAGTGCTTAAATGCAATGCTTGAAGCTGAAAGCTACAACGGTCCTTCACTTATAATCGCATACGCTCCCTGTATCAACCATGGTATCAAGGGCGGTATGAAGATTGCTCAGACAGAGGAGAAGAAGGCAGTTGACGCAGGTTACTGGCATCTGTTCCGCTTCGACCCGAGAAAGGCTGACGAGGGCAAGAATCCGTTCACTCTCGATTCAAAGGAACCGACTCTCAGCTACGAGGACTTCATCATGGGCGAAGTTCGTTACAACTCACTTGCACGTTCAAACCCCGACAGAGCGAAGGAATTGTTCGCAGCTGCCGAAAAGGCTGCAAAGGAGAAGTACGAAAAGCTTGTTAAGCTTGCAGCTCAGGACTAATCCTTATATAAATGAATTACCGAGCAGGGATAAAGCGTCCCTGCTCTTTTTTTACCCTGCCAAAAGTGCCGCGGCAAGAGCCTCACCGGCGGCTTTTGCGCCCTCTATCGCCTGTTCCATGGTATTGCCGTTGCTACCCACCTCCAAAAGCAGACTGCCCGTAGTCATATGCATATTAAACCTCTCCGTTCTTAAATCAATCGGGCGCATCAGCCCAGGATACATTATCATTGCAGCATTTTGCATTTTCGCCGCAAGCTTCAAATTCTCCCGCCAGTTGGGATTATAAAGCCCCATTGCGTCCGTCCCCACCACAAGCATAACCTGTGCCGCACTTGTTCCGTTTATATCGCAGCTTACCTCAAGCTTGCTCCCGTCCGGGTACACAAATGCGTCACGATGCACGTCAAGCACCACCTTTATTGAGGGATATTCCCTGAGATTTTTCTCTATTGTTTTTAAAGCCCTTGTATACGCTCCCTGATAAGTGGGATAATCATGCACCGTTGTGTCGTGTACCGTACTTATTCCATAGCCTTCAAGGGTTTGGCAGATTACCTGTCCCACAGCGGTTACGTTCTTTGTCTCATCGGTATTCCTCTGTGAATCCGAGCTCATTGCGTCGCCGTTATAACATTCTGTTGTGTGGGTGTGCATTACAAGCACCTGCGGTCCTTCCTCCCCCGTCACCGAAAATCCCAAGGCTTCGCCGCACATGGCGTCCGGGTTTACGGAATATGAGGTCGCATTCGAGAGCTTTATTCCCTGTGACACCTGAATTTCCTCCCGCCCCGGCAGTCTCGGCACTTCCTCCTCCGGCTCCTTTGTCGGCTCAGGCTGGGCGGTTTCCTCTAAAATGACAGCTTCCTCCTCAGGCTCCGCCGTACCCGTATCCGGCAGATACTTTGCCGCAATAGAGGGCGGCTTTGGCTTTAGCATATCCTTTATCCTTTGTAAAAATCCTCCGTCCTCAATATCCGAGGGCATTCCCTCAAGAAGTATGTCCTCCTCCGAAATATTAAACACCTCACGGGTCTGACCCTGCATTTTCACCGCCGCCGCACCTGCCATAACCGCAGCCGCCGCGAGAAAAACCGCTATTTTCTTTTTTGTAATAAAAACAGTTCTGAATTTCACTCTTTTGTCCCCCTGCTGTATAAAGACTGCACACAAATATCTATAAATCCTTACGCCGGTTTCGGGCAAATTATGTTAATTTTTTTTCGCAAAAACCCTTGCAATTTTCAAATAATTGTGGTATAATTGCATAGTTATTACGGATAGTCCTCTGCCTCGGTCGGCACGAATGTCCTTGAATTTAAAGGAGGAGTAATGATGAACGCAACAGAAATCATCACTAACTTGACAAAAGACCAAATCAGAACAGATTTACCCGAATTGGTTGTAGGTAACAATGTAAAGGTTTACCAGAAGATTACCGAGGGTAACAGAACAAGAACTCAGATGTTTGAAGGTACAATCATCAAGGTTCAGGGCGGCGGCATCGCAAAGACCTTTACAGTAAGACGTGTTTCTTACGGCGTAGGCGTTGAAAAGACCTGGCCCGTAAACTCTCCCAACATCGAGAAAATCGAGGTTTCGAGAAAAGGTAAGGTTAGACGTGCAAGACTGTTCTATCTTCGTGACAGAGTTGGTAAGGCCGCTAAAGTTAAGGAAAGAATTTAACTTTCTTAGATAAACGGGCATTGCCCGTTTGGGTGAGCGGACAAGCCTGTCCGCTCACCGGCAGACTGCGAGAAATTGAGTCAGATTTTGCAAAAAGGAACTTGTAGGCGTACATGGGTACGGTAAAGTTTCTTTTTGCAAAAAGTGCACAGCAAAGGCGTTCCTCGACGGAATGCCTTTGCTGACATAAGAAATCATATTTTTATTTTTAATTAAAAACCCCGCACGGTCTGACCAATTTATCGACGGTCTCGGCAGGGACAAGTCAAGTATTTGTCCCTTTTTTTACCTTTATATGTGTGTTAAGAATCGAGGTTATTTAAAATGGCTGATAAAAAAGCGCCGCGCAGCATCGGCAGAGAAATCTGGGAATGGGTTTATACCATCGCAATCGCATTGATTATCGCAATGCTCATTAAAACCTTCCTGTTTGACGTGGTAAAGGTGGACGGTTCAAGTATGTTCCCCACTCTTATCGATAATGACAGGCTGATTGTTACAAAGCTCGGATATACTCCAAAGCAGGGGGACATAATAATTTTAGACAGCACCTATAAAAAGCGTTCGGATTATTATCAGAAGCTTGCCCAAAGCGAGGGCAAGGAACAGCTTGGCTTTATCGAGAAGCTTTCAAAAAGCTTTTCACTGCCGGAGGACTTAAAAAAGCGTTATTATGTAAAAAGAGTTATTGCAACGCCGGGTCAGACGGTTGACCTCATTGACGGCAGAGTTTATATTGACGGCGAGCCTTATGATGAGCCCTATTATACCGGCATCACCTCGCCCATCGATTCCGCAATGCAGTTCCCGCTGACCGTTGAGGAGAATACGGTGTTTGTAATGGGTGACAACCGTCCCCGCAGCAAGGACAGCCGTTCTTCGGATTTGGGGCTTGTACCCTACAAGGCGGTGCTGGGAAAATCTCAGATACGCATATGGCCGCTTTCTGATATAGGCTTTACAAGATAGTACATTGAGGCTGTCCGCATTTCGGTTTTTAATGCGGCAGTCCTCTTTTTTTAAAAGGAGATATTTATGCAGAACAATATACAGTGGTTTCCGGGGCATATGACCAAAACCCGCCGTCTTATAGAGGAAAACCTCAAAATGATTGACGTTGTCGTGGAAATTCTCGATTCCCGAATTCCCTATTCGGGCAGAAATCCGTATTTTAACGACATTATAAAGAACAAGCCCCGGCTTATCGTAATGAACAAGTCCGACCTTGCCGACCCCAAGCGCACAAAAGCGTGGATTGACCGCTATGAAAAGCAGGGTGTGCGCGTTATACCCATAAGCTGTGCCACAGGTACGGGCGTGAATAAAATCACCGCCGAGGCAAGGGCCCTGATACAGGATAAGCTTGACCGCGACAGGGAAAAAGGCAGAACCCGCACCCTTAAGATTATGATGGTCGGTATCCCCAATGTGGGCAAATCAAGCCTTATAAACCGCCTGGCAGGGCGCGCAAGCGCGAAAACCGGCGACAGACCCGGAGTTACCAAGGGCAAACAATGGATACGTTTAAAGGGCGATACGGAGCTTTTGGATACGCCCGGAATACTCGCGCCGAAGTTTGAGGATCAGGAGATTGCAAAGCGGCTTGCCTATACCGGCGCGATAAAGGACGAGATAATGAATACAGAGTTGCTTGCATATTCGCTGTGTTCCTATCTTGCCCTTAATTACCCCGAGCTTTTATGCGCAAGATACAAGCTTGACAGTGTTGACGGACTGGAGGGCTATGAAATTCTTGAGCGGATAGGCAAAAAAAGAGGCTTTGTAATAAGCGGCGGCGAGATTGACACCGAACGCAGCGCAAATATGGTGCTTGACGAATTCAGGAGTGCAAAGATAGGAAATATCACTCTTGAAACCCCGGAGGATATTGAAAATTTCTGACAGAACAAAAAGGCATTGGCTTGTGCCAATGCCTGCATATGTAAGGTTATGCGCGATCAGTCAACGATAAACTTTGAAACCTCATCCATGAATTCAGAGCAATCCTCGTCTCTGATTTCAACCTTGATGGGCTTTGAAAGATCCAGGCTGAATATGCCCATAATCGACTTTGCATCCACAACGTATCTGCCCGAAGTTAAATCTACATCGAAATCATACTTGCTTACGATGTTTACAAAGTCTTTTACGTCATTGATCGAACTTAACAATAGGTTAAATGTTTTCATAAAAAATTCCTCCTCTTTAATGAACATGTAATCATCCTGTTATGTATGATTTTTGATTACGGATACATATTACCTTAATTTGACCGAAAAGTCAATAGATAAAAATTATTTTTGGCTAATTATGCTAACAAATACAGTGCAAACCTGTTATTTATAGTTAATTTTTCAGACCATATAAAGGAGCTATGAACACAGAAAATGAAAAGAGCAGCTTTCGGCACCCTCGGGTGCAAGGTAAACCAATACGAAACCGAAGCAATGGAGGAGCTTTTCTTAAAAAAGGGCTATTCCCTTGTTTCCTTTGACGAGGAAGCGGATGTTTATGTTATAAACACCTGCTCCGTCACCAATATGAGCGACCGCAAATCCCGCCAGATGATACGGCGGGCAAAAAAGAAAAACCCCGAAGCAATTGTTGCCGTAACCGGCTGTTATGCCCAAACAGCTGCGGAGGACGTGGCAAAAATCGAGGGCGTGAACCTTGTTTTGGGAACAAAGGACAGAAAAAATATAGTGGAGCTGTGCGAAGCCGCCTCCCCCCATACCCAAAGCTGTCTTGTGGGCAGTATTATGGATACCCATGAATTTGAGGCGCTTACCATTACCCGCTACACCGACAGAACAAGGGCATTTATAAAAATCCAGGAGGGCTGCAACCAATTCTGTTCCTACTGCATTATTCCCTACGCCCGCGGTCCCGTAAGAAGCCGTCCCGAAGCGGAGGTTTTGTCTGAAATTCGCCGCCTTGCCGACAACGGCTACAAGGAAATAATCCTTGTTGGCATACATGTTGCCTCCTACGGAGTTGATTTGGGCGATACCTCCCTTGAACAACTCCTTGTAAAAACAGAGCAGATTTCAAAAATAGAGCGCATACGCCTTTCCTCCATAGAGCCAATGACCCTAAACCGCGCTTTTATCGATAAAATACGCGTCTGCAAAAAGCTGTGCCATCATTTCCACATATCCCTGCAGTCCGGCTCTGACGAAACCTTAAGGCGCATGAACAGAAAATACACCACCGCCCAGTTTAAGGATATTGTTACGGGAATACGCGAAGCCTTTGAGGACGCGGCAATTACAACGGATATAATGGTGGGCTTTGCCGGAGAAAGCGAGGAGGAATTTAACGAAACCCTGCGCTTTATTGATGAAATATCCTTCAGCGATGCCCATGTTTTCCAGTATTCGCCCCGGCGCGGTACACCCGCCGCCAAGCGTCCCGACCAGATTTCCCCCGAGGTCAAGGAAGCGCGCTCAAAGCTTGTGATTGAGCATACAAAAAAATCCAGGGACGAATTTATCGGACGTTTTGTGGGAAAAACCCTGCCGGTACTTTTTGAACAGCCCGCAAGGGACGGTCTTTTTGAGGGCAAAACCGGCAATTATATAACCGTTCACGCTCCAAGTAAAACCGATATTTCGGGAGAAATAAAGGACGTTTTCCTCAAAAGCGCATCAGACGGTATAATAATAGGCGAAATTGTTTGATAAATAATTTTATAAAAGATATTGCAAAAATCCGCAAAATATTGTATAATGAATGTATAGAAAATTTATCCATCGGGAGATACAAAATATGAAAAGCTTTGATATTAAAACAAAAATATATTTCGGCGAAAATTCCCTTGACAGGCTCAATGACCTGCCCTATAAGCGTGCGCTTATTATAACCGACCCCTTTGTTTTAAAAAGCGGTATGCTTGATATGATTACATACCGGCTTCAGGAGGGCTATACGGAATATGATATATTCTCCGACGTTGTCCCCGACCCGCCCATCGCAAAGATTACTTTAGGCGTTGAGGCAATGCTCAAATACGACCCCGACTGCGTAATTGCCATAGGCGGCGGCAGTGCCATAGACAGTGCAAAGTCCATAAGAGAATTCGCTTCGCGGGCAAACGGCAAAGATACCGCACTTATCGCCATTCCCACCACATCGGGAACGGGAAGCGAGGTGACAAGCTTTGCGGTTGTTTCGGACCCGGACACCGATACCAAATACCCCCTTGTTTCGGACTCCATGCTGCCCACCGAGGCAATTCTTGACGCGGCGCTTGTAAAGAGCGTTCCCGCGGCGGTAACCGCCGATACGGGCATGGACGTATTAACTCACGCAATCGAAGCATATGTGAGCATAAACAACAACGAGTTCAGCGCAGCGCTTGCGGAAAAAGCCATTGAAATATGCGGAACATTCCTGTTACGGTCATATTTAGACAATAACGATAAACACGCAAGACAGAAAATGCACGTTGCATCCTGCCTTGCGGGGCTTGCCTTTAACAGCGCGTCACTGGGACTTAACCATGGCATGGCTCATGCTCTGGGCGCAAAGTTTCACATTCCCCACGGCCGCGCAAACGCAATGCTCCTGCCCCATGTTATCGAGTTCAATTCGGATATAAACAAGCACTCAAAAAGCAAAAAGGAATACCCCAAATGCGTTGAAAAATACTGTAACGTGGCAAAGCTTTTGGGTGTAAACAACTTTAACGAGATTACGACAATCCGCGCTCTTGTGGGCTGGATTCAGTTCATGCTGAAGGAAATGAACATACCCCTCTCGGTTTCCCAGTGCGGAGTATCAAAGGCGGATTACTTTAACGCCATAGACTCCATGGCGGACAAGGCTCTTGCTGACGGCTGCACAAAGACAAATCCGAGAATACCCAATAAATCTGACGTTATTCTTATGTACGAGCATTTATACGAATAGAATTTACCTAAAAAAAGCCAAACAAAACCCGAAGCTCAGTTGGTAAGCTTCGGGTTTTGTTTATCACAGATAGTGAGTTATTACGTTGGGACTTATCATTCTTGACCAGTGTATTTCGCATTTTGCGTCAATAATTTCCTCCTCAAGCTCCGGTATGCAGCCAATCTCGCCCTTTGCAAATTGCAAAAGCCTGTCACCGCAGCTTTTTATTCTCTGTATCACTCCGCCTATTCTCATATCCTGAATGTCAAAGCCGTAGGGTTTCTTTTCCTCAAACCAGCATTTTTCAAACGCCTTGTGGAATTTCTCCAGCTTTGTTACCGCTTCTGCACAGTCCGAAGCAACTGCCGCCGCTTCTTCCCTGTTCCCCGAAGAATATGCCTTGCGCGCTCTTATACCCAAATCGCTCTTTAATGAAAGCACCTCCGCTAAGGTCTCATACATATCGAACATATATCCGAAATTACCTCTGTCCTCTATGTTTTTGATTTTTTCTGCCAAAGCCTTGTAATATCCGTCCTCCGTACCGTCACAGCGGTAATCGTTTAAGCCGCAGAATATATCGTTATAGAACAAATACTTTGACGGATTGTAATCATGTCTGCCGCCGGGAGTGTCGAGATGGTCAAGAAGCATGAACGCGTCATAATCACAGCCCACAATCTCAAAAAAACGCTCCTTCATGCCGTCAGTATTCCCTTTGAGCATTTCGGCGGTGTACATAAGGGTGGGCAGTATGCTAAAATACGAACACTCCGCTCCGTCATCGCCCCATACGGTCATCAGAATATTATCCACGCCCCTGTCATGGCAGGCACTTACCGCAGGCTCGGTATTCTCGATGCTCATGGCATTATCGGGCGCAAAGCCTTTCCACGCCCACGCGCCGCCGGCAAAAATAACCTCTCTGCCAAACGCCTGATTAAGCTTTATCCTATTAAGATAGCGGTCTTTATCATTGCTGTAGTAATTCCAGTAAACCAAGGACACATTCTCCGGCAAAGCCGCCTTTTCCCTGATTTTTGATATATCATTGCACTCGTCATAATAAATCCCATCTCCCGACGCAAGCTTACAGAACATATCGCTCCAAATCATGGGCTTCATGCCATACTTATCCGCAATACCGCATACCCTGTGCAGATGCTCGTTTATAATGTCAAAGCGCACACGCTCTCCGTGCAAATCCTTGTATTTGCCGGTGCCTACGCGATGTGCTTCGTCCATGCCGATATGTATTTTCTTTGATGAGAAGCACTCCGAAATTGTACTTAACATATCGTCTATCAATTCATATGTCTTTTCCTCGCCTACAAGCAGTATATCGTCACAGTCGTTTACAGCCTTAAATTCATCCCACCATTTAAATATTCCGCCCAAATGCGCCAGGGTCTGAATACATGGCACAAGCTCAATTCCGATACCTACACAATAGCTGTCAATATCCTTAAGTTCCTCCTTTGTGTACCTACCGCGCATATACCCAAACAGCGGACGATTGTTCACCTCATAGGTGTCCTCAGTGTAGAGCATAAGCGTGTCATAGCCCATTTTTTTGATGATTGCGGCAAATTCCTTTACCTTATCAGGCCTCATTACCGCGTTTCTTGAACAGTCAAGCATTACTCCAAGCATAATACTTCCTCCTTTATAATTTTTCTGTGTTTATGGTAAAATACGGTGGGAAATCCCTCTCCTCCTCTGAGGTGTACTCCAATATCGAAGCCCCGTCATGCTCCTCTATCTCGTCAAAGCCCATGAATTTATAGGTAATGTACATTACGCGGTTTCTGTCCGTTGCCAGAAAATCCGCCAAAAGCCGCTTTCCCTCTTTTTTCGCCAGCTTTTCAAGATATATCAAAAGTGCCGACCCGACACCCCGCGACATTACGCGGCAGCTCATTAAAAGCAGCTTTATGCGCATAACGTCCGTATTCTCAACCAGAATAAGCCCGATTTTGCCGTAATCGCCGTATTTGTCGGTAAGCTGCGCTATTAAGAATATATAATCCTCGGAATTTATAAATTCCTTTAACTCGTCATAGGAATAGGTGTAGCCTGTGGAGTTTAATTGATGCGTCCTTACGGTAAGCTCGTATGCCCTTTGCAGGTCATGCTCCGTTACCGGGGCAATGGAAAGCACCATGTCAAGCCCCTTTAAAAATTCCTCGCTTGTGCCGTCAAAGCTTTCCTCGTCCTGCCGGCGGCTGTAATCCGCCATGTACATTTTACGGCGGTTTACGGTGTCCTCGGTGATAAATCTGGGAATAAACCGCTTATCATCAAGGATTTTATCCATGTCTGCCGCGTCTATGCATAACACCTGCGGCAGTGCCTCGGCAACCTCGCCCCGCTCGAAGGGCGAATCGTCCGCAAAAGCAAAGCTGTCTATGCCCAAATTAAGCTGCTCGCTTATTCGCTTTATTGACGCGCTCTTAGGTCCCCAGTTAATCTGCGGGTACAGAAAATACTCCGATATACCCAGTTCCTCAAGCTTTTTGTATGCGTCCTCAAAATTATTCTTGCTCGCTATGGATTGGAGTATTCCCCGCTCGTCAAGACCCTTTATTATCTCTTTTACTCCGGCTTTTAACGAAACGTTTTTGTCCTCCGTTAAAATACCGTCCCACAGCGTGTTGTCCAAATCCCATACAAGACATTTAACTTTCTGCATTTTTACAGGTACCTTTCTACAGTTTCGGCAATCTTTGTTACCGTTTTAAAATTCTTTTCGGTTATGTCCTTATTCTTCATCTTTATTTTAAATTCCTTTTCAAGGTACATAACAATCTCTAAAGCAAACAGCGAATTTACATATCCGCCCTTGAATAAATCGGTTTCGGGGTCTATGCCCTTTATCCCCTTTTCCTCAAAAAAAGCTAAAATTCTTTCCTGTGTCGTCATTTTTTAATTCTCCTTTACTTGTATAATGTATTTATCTCTATTCTTTCAATCAACGCCTCGGGCGTGGTTTCCTGATATATTCCTATGCGGTTTAAGTTGTATAAGGTCTGCGGTATGCCCTTTACCACCACATTCGGCGCTTCGTTGACGGTAAAGGTTATGTCAATCCCCACCTCCGGCACACAGGCATCCGTAAGAGTTGAGTGAACGCCCTGGGGGTAGGCTAAGGCAAAGAGCTCATTTCCCACATTTTCCTCTATGTCCTGCTTCGATTTTAACATATCGCTTTTGAATATCTCGGCAAATTCCGCGTCCGTTTCGCCCTCAAGCTTGCTTGCACCGTTTCGGTATTGTGCGTCAAGCTCCTTGTTTCTGTGCAAGTCAAAGGTGTGGCTTTGTATCATCACGTTACCGCTCCCGTACATTTCCCGCGCCTGCTCATAATTAAAATGCGGATTCATCTTTTTGCCCGTATCCTTGTAGATGTCCATTCCCATTGTAGCGCCTACGCAGAATATGGTCGCCTTTGCGCCGTATTTTTCAAGCAGTCCGAAAGCATAATCATAATTACTGGTATATCCGTCATCAAAGGTAATAACAACCGGCTTTTGCGGCAGCTCCGTACCTTTTTTGACGTAATCCTCAAGCTCTGTTAAGGTAATCGTTGTATAGCCGTTGTCCCTTAAAGCCTTTAAATGCTCCTCAAATAAATCCACTGTAATCGTCATTGCATTGTCACTTGGCTCCGTACTTAAATTATGATACATAAGCACCGGCACGTCCTTGTAATAGTCCGTCTTTACGGTATCGGGCCGCAAAAAGGCTTCTCTTGCGTGTTCATAAGCATTCTCGGCTGTAGTAATATGCCCGAAATTCTCCGGCACATATACCGCGCTGTCCGAGAATATATATGCAAGCGCCATATCCCCCACACAGTTCCTGAAATGCGCATCATCATAGAAATAACGGCTGTCCATGCTTACATCGGTATATCCCGAAAAATCATAAAAATCCGTTACATCCGCAAGCTTTTGCCAGTAGGTGCAAAGCTGCTCGTAATCATAATCCGCAAGCTCCGTATCAAACATGGGTGAAGCGATAAGCATGAAATTTATTCCCCGCTCCCGGCATTTTTCCTTGACCGCACCCACAGCCTCTGCCGCCTTGTCCATGTTCATCAAATCGTCTCGCCGTTCACGATAAAGGAAAAACTCCGGATTGCTCCCGTCCTTAATTTTCGGCATACCCACATTCTCTACATCACGTATTGCTTTATTGTATGCGCCGGTTTCGGGAATAAACACCTCGTTTGCCGTAGGAAGATAATCCCGCTCCCCGTATGCCTTTAGCTTGTCAAAGGCGTATTGGGGATTTAAAAACGCGTATTTTAAATAAAACAGCAATTGACTTCTGCCGTCAACCTTTGCATGGAGATTACCCTTTATGGGATCATCCTCCTGCTCGTACTGCACAGCTTCCTCCACTCCGATGTTTAGGATAATGTTCTTTACATTGTAATGGTCAATCACATATTCCGCAGTTTTTTGTGCGTCATACAAATCGCCGCCGTACATTATCATATTGTAAAAGCTTGCGTTCATGTACTCGTTAAGCTTATCAACTGAATAAGAGCTGGTTTTTGAGCTGCCTATTATATAGGAATCGTACTTTTCATAATTTTTTTCCAGATACGCAATCTTTGCTATACGCGGATTTTGGGTCATGTCATAGGCATAGTAATCCAAAAATCTGTCCCCGAATACGCCGAACGGATCAACTGCGATATTAAAGCCTGCCATAACCGCCGAAAAGGCCCCAAGACAGCAAAAAAACACCGCAATCCATTTTTTAAAAGACATAATACCCCTCCTTTAGAACTGAAAATACAGGAAGTTTGAAACCTGTCCCATAAAGAACAGCGAGCATGCCATGAGCAGGGCGGAAAATACCGCCCAGTATGCCTTGGGCTTAAAGCTTTCGGCTATCTCGTTGGAATTTTTAAAGCCGAATATTATTATTGCCGAAAATACCAAAAGTCCGATTATCAGCTTGTTGTCCGCGATATACGCGCTCCATTGGCTCATAAGCTCCGCTCCTGCGGCAGGTGTAAACATCACCTTGTACACCTCCAAAGCCTGCGCCGTATTATGGCTGTCAAACAGCACCCTCACAAGCACCGAGAAAAAGAACGTCAGCCCCCACGCAAGCGGGAACGGAAGCTTTTTTCTATACAACGTCATGATATTTGCAAAGCATACAAGCACACCGTTTGCAACGCCCCATGCGATATAATGCCAGCCCGCACCATGCCATATACCCGATACGATAAAGGTTATGAGCGTGGCAAAAATCAGCTTTATAACGCCGTTTCCGAAATGGAATATATTTTTAAATATATTATCGTTTAAAAACTGGGATACCGTCATGTTCCATCTGCGCCAGAAATCCGCAAAATTCCTTGCCTTGTAGGGCGAGTTGAAGTTTTGCGGCAGCTCGATATTGAAAAATCTGCCCAATCCCAAAGCCATATCTATATATCCCGAAAAATCGAAGTAATACGCAAAGGTATACGCCAAAACCGCACTCCATGCCCGTATTATTCCGCTTACATCGCCGTTGTAGTATGCGCTTGCATGAGTTATAAGCGGGTCGGCTATGACAATCTTTTTAAAGCAGCCTATGGAAAAGAGCAATACGCCAAGCATTATGTTGTTTTTGTCAAAGCGAAGCAGATTTTCCCCCGAAAGCTGCGGTATCAGCTCGTCATGGGTTACAACGGGGCCGACAATAAGCTGCGGGAAAAAGGTAACGAATACCATGTAATCGATAAAGGAATAACCTTTCGCGTCCCCCGAATAGCTGTCGGCAAGATATGAAATAAGCTGAAAGGTGTAAAAGGATATGCCCAAGGGCAGAATAATCCCCTCCAACATAAAATTCGTGCCTATTACGCGGTTTACATTCTCCAAGAAGAAGTTGGAATATTTAAAATAAAACAGCAGTCCCAAATTTTCTGCCACTCCCAAGGCCATTGCAAGCTGCTTTACGGGCTTTTTCCCCTTTTGCACCGCGCGGCTTATGACAAAATTAAAGAGCGCGGTAAAAAGCAGTATCGGAAAAAATCGTATATCTCCGAAGCCGTAAAAAAACAATGACGCAATTATAAGCCATACCTTCATGGCGTTTAGCTTTTCAAATTTCCGAAGCAGCGCGTACACCGCGAACACTATCGGGAAAAATAAAAATATGAATTTATATGATGAGAAAATCATTTTATTCTCCTTGCTTTTACTGTATATATATCCAGTTTCTATTGTAGCATATTTAAAGCCAAAAGTCAAACAAAAAAGCGTCTTATTTTGCATATGGATAAAATTTTTCCAAAAAATGCACAAAAGCATGGTGCTGTGTGCCATGCACACAGTGCCATGCTTTTATTTTTTATGTATTCGCCTTTGCGAGATTATAATTCTCCGTTGAATGACAGCAACGTATTAAGGCTTACATTTGCCACAGAAGCCCCTGTTAGAGTTTTATAATCTTCCAATCCTTGTATAGTGCCGCCACCACTTACGGTCACTACCTTTTCACGGGCAAAGGTCTTGATTGTCATTGTAGGTTCTAAATATTTCATTGTCCTATACCCCCTTATTCTGCTGAGCCGGTCGATGTTTTCTCCGTTGCCACAGTCGGTGAAAGCGATACTGCAACGCCATCTTTCTTATCACTCGGTATGCCTGTAATTTTTATACCGACATACACATTACCACTCATATTATCGGCCTGGAACAATCTATCCAGCGGATACAAGAGAGTTTTTCCATCATATGTCACAGATATCGAGTTATAATTTTGAATAGCTACCGAGCCATCCAATTTAAATCCTTTACTGTACAGCCCATCGTCTGTAAGTACCTCACCTGCGTCCTCCAGTTCCTTTGTTTTGCCGGTCACATTTGCCGCAGTAATTGTAAACTTTTCTGTCAAGAGCGGCTGGCTGTCGCTTCCGCCCATCTTCAAGACATAGTTACCCGGTGCAGCGTTAGACTTTATAAGGAACTTCGTTGCCGCTCCAATACCCGAGTCATTTTGATTAACATAAACAATATTTTGATTAACATCATCTGTAGTAATAAGAACTGTTTTATATGTCCCCTCATTAGATGTTGCCATTGCAGCCCCCGCACCAGGGTCATAACTAGCTGCAAAAGCAGAAGCACTTACAGCCATAACAGCAGTCATTGCTGCTGCCATAATTAACTTTTTCATTGTTTCTTTCCTCCTATCTTTGTATCTATACTTACATACCTGCATTTATCATTAAAAGCCTCTTCCCGTACCTCCTTTTACCTAACGGGCAGCCAACCCGCAGTATTTTCCCGTGCAGACACCGCACAGACTTTTATATGCTATGATTACTCTGACTATATGTTACCACAAATAGCACTATTTGTCAATAGTTAGCCTAAACTTTTTTTCAAAATTTTGTAAAAAAAAGTGTCAAAATTTACTGTAAAAAACTTGTAACATATGTACAAAAAGCTGGCACAGGCTTGACCCCGATGCCGGCTTCAGACCGTCGACAAATTGGTCAGAACGTGCGGGATTTTATATCAAAAACAAAAATATAATCTCTTAATATTACCAAAGGCATTCCATCGAGGAATGCCTTTGGTATGCACTTTTTGCGAAAATAAACTCTACCGTACCCTCGTACGCCTACGAGTTCATTTTCGCA
>JAQXZB010000100.1 GCA_029226975.1 Clostridiales bacterium
CAAGGTCAATGCCGACTCCGGCGAGGAGAACATGAAATACATGAAGTATGAAGCAAGCGTGGTAAATGATGAAAAAACCATGCAGGTTATTGTGGCGTCGGACGGAAACAAGGGCGATTTCAGCGAGGAGGATTATATCTCCTTGGTTGCCGGAAGCTATTCTCAGATTGAGGGAGTGTCGGTAGGCGCGGACATAGGCAGCCGCGACATAGCCGGTGAGCAGTATTCTTCTTTGGATATAACGCTTAACAACAATAACAAGCTGGTTTATTGTGTGCGTAAGAAGGGCGACGAAATGATAAACTTCATGTTCCTGTATCCCCAGGACAGAGAAGCGGACATGAATGCCCTCGCGGCTGAGTTTAAGCCGTACTAAATAAAAAAATCATTAAAAAACTCTTGAATCAGATCGGTAAAAATCTGATTTCAAGAGTTTTTTGTTCATTACAGATTGTTTCTTTTCTTCATCATTGCGCGAACCTTTAAGGGAAGTCCGAACAGATTGATAAAGCCTTCGCTGTCCTTGTGTGAGTACAACTCGTGGCTGTCGCCGAAGGATGCGATTTCTTCGTTGTATAACGAATACGGTGATTTGGAGCCTGCGGGTGTGCAGCTGCCCTTGTAAAGCTTTAATCTTACCTCACCTGTAACTGTTTCGTCCATAACGTCAAACATTGCCGACATTGACTCTCTTAAGGGTGTAAACCACTTTCCGTCATATACCAACTCCGCAAACTTGATTGCCGACTGACGCTTGAATGCCTGAGTGTCGCGGTCAAGGCAGAGATATTCAAGCTCCTGAATGGCAGTATAGAGAATTGTGCCGCCCGGAGTTTCATAAACACCTCTGGACTTCATGCCCACAAGTCTGTCCTCAACTATGTCTGCGATACCTATGCCGTATTGGCCGCCAAGCTCGTTAAGAGCCTCAACAAGAGGTCTGGGATCCATTTTCTTTCCGTCCAATGAAACCGGCTCGCCCTTTTCAAAGCCTATGGTTATATACTTTGCTTCATCGGGAGCCTTTTCGGGGGATACGCCAAGCTTTAAGAGCGAGTCAAGCTGCGGCTCGTTTGCCGGGTCCTCAAGGTCCATACCCTCGTGGCTGATGTGCCAGATGTTTCTGTCTCTTGAATATAAATCCTTTTTGGTAACCGGGATTTCGATGTTGTGCGCCTGAGCGTAGTCAACAGCGTCCTCTCTCGACTTAATATCCCAAATTCTCCAGGGAGCTATGATTTTAAGGGTGGGGTCAAGAGCCTTGATTGTAAGCTCAAAACGTACCTGGTCATTACCCTTTCCGGTTGCACCGTGACATATTGCCACAGCACCCTCCTTGTGAGCGATTTCAACAAGTCTTTTTGCGATAATGGGTCTTGCGTGGGAGGTACCTAAGAGGTACTTGCCCTCGTAAACCGCGCCCGCCTTAAGGGTCGGGAAGATGTAGTCCTTAACGTACTCATCCCTTAAATCTTCGATATATAGCTTCAGCGCACCGGCTTTCTTGGCTCTTTCCTCAAGCCCTTCCGTTTCCTTACCCTGACCGACGTCGCCGCATACCGCGATTACATCATAGTCATAGTTTTCCTTAAGCCAGGGGATAATGATTGACGTATCAAGACCGCCGCTGTAAGCCAGAACAACTTTTTCCTTTGCCATGGTTGCAATTCCTCCTAAAATATTGTATAATGGTGGTGAATAATCACTTTGTAAATATTATACAGCATTTTGTTTAAATATTCAATAGTGATATAGGAGAAATTTTTAGCTATAAAAGGAAGGATTTTATAAACAATGATTATAATAGGAATTGATCCGGGCTATGCGATTGTCGGCGTGGGCGTTGTGGAATATAAAGGGAATAAATTCAAAACTCTCGAATACGGTGCAATAACCACCCCGGCGGGTATGCCGACTGTGGATAGGCTAAAAAAAATATACACCGAAATGGCGGCGTATCTGATAAAATATGACCCGGACGCGGTTGCGATAGAGGAGCTGTTTTTTAATTCCAATCAGAAAACGGCGATAAACGTTGCACAGGCGAGGGGAGTGCTTCTGGTGACGGCGGCAAACGCCAATATTCCCATTTACGAATACACCCCGCTTCAGGTCAAGCAGTCCGTAACGGGATATGGCAGAGCGGACAAAGGTCAGATACAGCAGATGGTAAAGATGATTTTGGGATTAAACGTTATCCCCAAGCCCGACGACGCGGCGGACGCGCTTGCCCTTGCGATATGCCATGCACATTCAAGCAAAATGAATAATATTCTCGGTACAAATACGGTGAGATGAGTGTGCAAAAAAGGGAGCCTTCGTAAAGCTCCCTTTTTACATATATTTATTACGCCTTGTCGATTGAGCCGAAAAGCTTCATCTTTTCTCTTACAATCTTTTTTATAGCTTCTGCACCCGGAGCGAGAAGCTTTCTGGGGTCGAAGCCCTTGCCCTGAAGATCCTTGCCTGCCTCGATGTATTTTCTCGTTGCTGCCTGGAAGTAGAGCTGACATTCGGTGTTTACGTTTATCTTTGCAACGCCCAAAGAAATGGCTGTCTTTATCATATCCTCGGGGATTCCCGTACCGCCGTGCAGAACGAGCGGAAGCGGACCTACAAGCGCCTTTGTCTTTGCGAGGGCTTCAAAATTAAGACCTGCCCAGTTTTCGGGGTACTTGCCATGGATATTGCCTATGCCGGCTGCCAAAAAGTCAACGCCCAAATCGGCAATCTTCTTGCACTCTGCCGGGTCTGCAATTTCGCCTGCGCCGACAACGCCGTCCTCTTCACCGCCGATTGAGCCGACCTCAGCCTCGATGGAAAGACCCATTGCGTGGCTTACCTGTACAAGCTCTTTTGTCTTTGCGATATTTTCCTCAATGGGAAGATGCGAGCCGTCGAACATGATTGACGAGAAGCCCGCCTTGATGCACTGATAGCAGCCCTCATAGGAGCCGTGGTCAAGATGAAGTGCAACGGGAACAGTGATACCCATTTCCTCTACCATAGCGCTGACCATTGCGGCAACAGTCTTAAAGCCTGTCATATATTTGCCCGCACCCTCGGACACACCGAGGATAACCGGTGAATTGCAGTCCTGCGCCGTAGCAAGAATGGAACGTGTCCACTCAAGATTGTTGATGTTGAACTGACCTACCGCATACCTGCCTTCTACCGCCTTTTGCAGCATTTGTGTTGCTGGTACTAACATATAAAAACCTCCTAAAAATAAGTTTAAAATAATATATATAATTATTTTACTTAAGAATAATTGCGCTTGCATTTAAAAGCGCCGCCAAGCTGTCCTCGCATATTTCTATTGTCTTTTTCCTGCCGCATTTGGAGCAGGCAAAAACAATATAATTGCTTATGGGCTTAAAGCTTATGTGCTCATTGCCGCAGGAGCAGGAAACATCGCCGCTTCCGGAGAGCCTTTCTATTACTTCAAGCATTTGTGACAATATATCAATATCATCCGGGAAAAAGGGCATTATCATGTCTGAATACTGCTCCAGTCCGCTGTTTAACGCCTTGTCCACAGCCTCGCCCTCACCGGCGTAAAATATATCTATGTCCGATACCGGACATTTAAAAATTGTTACGGGCTTGTTTAAGAACGCGTCTGCGGATATGGTGAAAGTATGCAAATCCGCACATATGGGACATTCCACCTGAATACGGTATTTGTCCTTTTTATGCTCAATGCAGACACATTCCTCGCCGCAGCCCCTGTGCATACAGTCAAAGCCTGTCCTGCCGCCCGAAAGCTTAAACAGTGACAGCTCCTCGGAATTGATTTCGGAGCAGAACGGGCAGATAAAAGCTATTTTTTTATTGAGATTTATCAGCATTGCAAATCCTCCGTTTAAATTCCGATATGATTGTCCCGCGCCCAGAAAAACAGATATTGCTGTGCATATCCGCCCAAGTCCGAAAACTTTTCATCGGCAAGCCGCGCAATGCTCGATTTTGGCTGTTCACAGTCGAAATAGCAATGTTCCATTATCCGCTTAATCCACACGTCAACGGGGAATGCCTCGCATCGACCCATACCGAAAAGCAGTATGCAGTTTGCAACCTTTTCGCCTATGCCCTTTACGGACATGAGCGTGCTTTTTGCATCCGCGGTGGGCATTTGGTCAAGGGCTTGTAAAGAAAGCGTTCCTTCACTTACCTTTTTTGCCGCGTCAAGGATATACTTGTCCCTAAATCCGGCGCGTATGGGCGAAAGCTCCTCCAAACTGAGCCGCGCAAGAACCTGCGCGGAAGGGAAGCCATAATATATTTTACCCATATATTCAAATTTATTGCCGAAATTTTCGCATAAACGTTCGACAATTCCTTTAATTCTGGGAATGTTGTTGCTTGCCGAAATAATGAAGGAAATAATTGTTTCCCACAGCTCCTGTTTAAGTATCCTTATGCCCCGGCCGTAGTCCGTCGCTTCGCGCATATATTCATCGGTGCATATACGCCTTTTTATTTGACCGTAATCGGTATCAAGGTCAAAAAAACGGTACCAGATATTATAAAAATCCTCCTCCGGCGTGGAATAAAGCGTAACCGTATCGCCGCTTTGGCTTATTTTAAGCGCGCGGTTATATGCGACACCTTCATATGTATTATCATCGATTTGATTAAAACGGAAGCACTGCCCGCAGTCAAATATATGCCGCAGATTAAAATCCGCGGTGTTTGTTAAAATAATGTCATTTTCAGCTATATTTACATTCATAACACTATTATATCACAAGTAGGTTTTTTTGGCAATAAAATTAGTGAAAATAAATAAACTTTATAAATTTTGTGGACTTAAAGCGGCTGTTGTGGTATACTAAATGTATATAATGTCTATTGTAGAAGCGGAGGTAATGGCTATGATTAAAAATGATGAAGAGCTGTTTTACAAACGAAATAATGTATATGACGTAATTGACGAGAACGAGGAAAAAGAAATGCAGACGCTTTGTGATGAATACAGAGCTTTTCTCGATACGGGAAAGACGGAGCGTGAATGT
Source organism: Clostridiales bacterium (assembly GCA_029226975.1). Lineage (GTDB taxonomy): Bacteria > Bacillota > Clostridia > UBA1381 > UBA1381 > Ornithomonoglobus_A. The sequence goes on from JAQXZB010000100.1 coordinate 5,019, forward strand.
GTTTATGAGGGAATACGTCTTGCAAAGGAGAACGGATATAAAAATCTTGACGAGGTGGAAGAGCTTAAGCCGGGAGATAAGGTATATAAGATAAATCGGGGAAAGAATATTCTTCTTGCGGTAATAGGCAGCGAGGATATTGAAAAGGGCATTAACCTTGTGGGTGCGCATATAGATTCGCCAAGACTTGACCTAAAGCAAAATCCCCTTTACGAAAGCAATGATATGGCGCTTTTAAAGACCCATTACTACGGCGGAATAAAGAAGTATCAGTGGACTACAATTCCTCTGGCAATGCACGGCGTGGTTTATACCAAAAACGGCGAAAGAGCGGAGATAAAAATCGGTGAGGACGAAAACGACCCGGTATTTATCATAACCGACCTTCTGCCCCATTTGGCATCGGAGCAGATGACAAAGAAAATGACCGAGGGAATAGGCGGCGAGGACTTAAATATTCTAATCGGCGGCAGACCCATGAAGTCCGATGATGCCAAGGAAAAGGTAAAGCTTGCCATATTAAAGAAGCTTAACGAAAAGTACAATATGACGGAACGGGATTTTCAGACAGCGGAGATAGAGATGGTTCCCGCCTTTAAGGCAAAGAACGTAGGTCTTGACGAAAGCTTCATAGGCGCTTACGGACAAGACGACAGAGTCTGCGCATTTACAACTTTAAAGGCTGTTTTGGAGGTCGAAAAGCCCGGACGTACGGCAATGGCAATACTGGTTGACAAGGAGGAAATAGGCTCCTGCGGCAATACGGGAGCGCTCAGCGCATTCTTTGAAATGACGGTTGCCGAGATAATCGAAAAGCTAAAGGGCAGCTGCACGATTACTTCCTATAATAAATGTATTGCAAATTCGGCGTGTATGTCCTCGGATGTAAACGCGGGCGTTGACCCGACCTTTGAGAGCGTGTCGGAGAAGAGAAACGCTTCGTTTTTAAACGGCGGAGTGGTCTTGACAAAGTACACAGGCGCAAGGGGCAAGTCCGGCTCCTCGGACGCAAACGCGGAGTTTGTGTATGAAATCGCGAAAATCATGGACGATGCAGGAGTTGTATGGCAGACGGGCGAATTGGGAAAGGTTGACCAAGGCGGCGGCGGAACGATTGCCCAGTATGTGGCAAACCTTAACATGGACGTAATCGATGCGGGAGTTTCGGTGCTGTCCATGCACGCGCCCTATGAAATTACCGCAAAAACCGATGTTTATATGGCATACAGAGCCTACAAAGCCTTTTATGAGGGCAGATAATAAGCTTATAACGGCGGCGGCTGTGGGGTGCATGGTTTTTGCGCACTCCGCGGCATTTGCCGCCGAGCCAATGCCAAAGGGCACTGAAAGAATTATATATCTGATAAAAAGCTTTAAAGCACCCGGTATCGGCATGGTTATCACGCTGTGCCTTATCGCGGCGGTTGCGGTTGCGGGAATATGGTTTTATAAACGGAAATGAAAAATAAGAGAAAAGACAGTATTGACGGATATTTATATGCCCTTGACGGTATAAGGGCGGTTTCGCTGCTGCTTATTTATATATTTCATCTGTGGCAGCAGTCATGGATATTCTACAGAGTACAAATAGGAGACAAAACCCTGCTTGATTTGACTATCTGGCAGAGGTACGGTTATATTGCAATAGATATTTTTTTTGTCATAAGCGGATTTTGCCTGTTTTATCCCATTGCGCGGGAGATGTTCGGCGAGTGTAAGCATACAACATGGAAGCAGTTTTATATAAAGCGGGCAAGGCGCATTATACCGGGCTATTATTTTGTGCTGATAATGCTTTTGATTTTCCCGGTGTTTTCCTACGGTGTGAGCGCAAGCACGCCGCCGGGCGAGCTTTTAAAGCATTACGGTCTGCACGCGCTGTTTTTGCATATTTACAACAATTCAACAGCCGGCACAACAGCCGGCACAGCCTGGACACTGGGCGTGGAAGCGGCGTTTTATCTTGTTTTCCCGCTTGCGGCGGCAATGTTTAAAAAGCATCCGATAGGCGCGTTTTTTGCGCTGTTTGCCCTTGGACAGGGGACAAGGCTTTTTATTGCCGCAAATTTGGAACTTACACAGGTGGCGGTGGATTTTCCTTTGGGCTATGCGGATATTTTCGGTGCGGGAATGTTAAGCGCGTATTTTACGGTCATGCTCAGAAACCGCTTCGATATGAAGCGGACGGAGGGATTTATGACGGTTATTTCCGTTTTGCTTATTATGATGATATATTTTTACACAAAATGGATGGGCAGTGCAAAGCTTGAGGGCTATGACGCGCAGACCTATCACAGACTGCTTTACAGGTTTATTCTTGCCTGGTCCGCGGCGGCGCTGATACTGACAAGCGTATATTCAATACCCCTTTGGAGCCGTATTATCTTGGGGAACAGGGTGTTTGTGTTCCTTTCGTCAATATCCTACAGCTTCTTTTTATGGCATCAGAATATACACATCATGCTTAAGGAGCTGAATATTCCCCATTCGGACATGAACCCGGTCATGAATGACAAAAAAGCCATGATAGGCTTTTCGCTACTCAGTATTACGCTTTCGTTAGCAATTTCGGTGTTTTCCACCTATGTCATTGAAAGACCGATTGCAAAATACGGTTTTAAGGGTGCTTTTTTGAGGATTTTTAAAAGGAGTTAGTTATGGAGGAAATGAAGCAGGGGTACCTGATAAAAAGGTTTATCCCGTATTTTAAGAAGTACAAGGGGCTTTTTGTGTTTGATTTGCTGTGCGCGTCGCTTACGACTGTGTGCGAGCTTGTGCTGCCGATTATGGTCAGAACGCTTACCAATGCCGGTGCGTATGACGCGGGAGCGCTGACGCTTGAATTGATATTAAAGATAGGGCTTTTGTATATTGCGCTCAGGATAATGGACGCGGCGGCACAGTTTTATATGGCAAGCACCGGGCATATAATGGGCGCAAAAATTGAAACGGATATGCGCCGCGACCTGTTCGCCAAGCTTCAGGAGCTGCCCTTTTCCTATTATTCAAACCACAAAATAGGACAGCTTATGTCCAGGATAACCTCGGATTTATTTGATGTAACGGAATTTGCTCATCACTGCCCGGAGGAATTTTTCATAACGGGGCTTAAGGTGATAATCACCTTTGCGGTAATGTGCAGAATGAATATACCGCTGACGATTATAATATTTGCGGCGCTTCCGCTGATGCTTGTGGCGGTAAAGCTGTTTAACGGGAAAATGCGGCGGCAGTTTAAAAAGCAGCGTGTGCAGATAGGCGAAATAAACGCGGATGTTGAGGATACGCTTTTGGGTATAAGAGTTGTTAAATCCTTTGCAAACGAGGATATTGAAAAGGACAAGTTTGAGAGGGGCAACAATAAATTCCTTGACGTTAAGGCAAAGGGCTATTACTACATGGGCGGCTTTCAGGCAACAACGCGGATTTTTGACGGACTGATGTACATAGTTGTGGTAATTGCCGGAGCGGTGTTTATGATGCGGGGGAAAATACTGGCGGGTGACTTGACGGCGTATTTGATGTATGTCACAACGCTTATCGCATCCATAAGGACGATAGTGCAGTTTACCGAGCAGTTTCAGCGGGGTATGACCGGAATAGAGAGGTTTGTGGAAATTATGGACGAGCCGGTTGAGATTGAGGACGAGCCGGACGCCTGCGACATAGGCGAGGTTGAGGGAAATGTGCGCTTTGAGAATGTTGACTTCAGCTATGCGGACGGAAACGAAAAGGTCTTGACAAATATCAATCTTGATATAAAAAAGGGCGGAAACGTAGCCCTGGTAGGACCTTCCGGCGGCGGAAAAACTACGCTGTGCAACCTGATACCGCGGTTTTATGACGTGACCGCCGGCAGGATTTTAATAGACGGAAAGGACATTAAAAAAGCAACGCTTCACTCGCTGCGCTCGGCAATAGGCATGGTGCAGCAGGATGTGTTTATGTTCAGCGGTACGGTAGCGGAAAATATTGCTTACGGTATGCCGGGTGCGTCCCGGGACGAAATAGAGCAGGCGGCAAAAAAGGCAAACGCTCATGAATTTATAATGAAGCTTCCCGAGGGCTATGACACCTATGTGGGTGAACGCGGAGTGAAGCTTTCCGGGGGACAAAAGCAGAGAATTTCCATAGCAAGGGTATTTTTGAAAAACCCGCCCATACTCATTCTTGACGAGGCAACCTCGGCTCTTGACAACGAAAGCGAGAGGATTGTCCAAAAATCCCTTGAAGGTCTTGCCAAGGGCAGAACGGTGTTTACCATAGCCCACAGGCTCACAACAATAAAAAATGCGGATATAATTCTTGTGCTTACACAAAACGGAATTGAGGAACAGGGAACTCACCGGGAGCTTATGGAGAAAAACGGAATATATGCGGGTTTGTACGGAATGTACGCATCCATGTAAATAACGGGGGAGCAGTTCTCCCGTTATTTTTTCGTACGGCACGAGGTCTTGCCGGGAGTTGTGCCGGTTATCTGCTTAAACTGGCGTATGAAATGATAGGGATTGTTATAGCCGCAAAGGCGGGCAACCTGACAAACGGTAAAGCTGTTTTCACAAAGCAGCATCTGTGCTGTTTGGATACGTTTTCTTATCAAATCCTTTTGGGGAGAAATGCCGAACATCTTCTTATACAGATAATAAAACCTGGACGGGCTCATATTAACCAGCTTCGCCATATCCTCGGCCGTCCATTGGCGGCATATATCCATATGTATTTTTGAGCGCGCCTGTATAAAGCGTTCCTTCTGCCAAAGGTCCACAGGTTGGGCGGGAGTGCTTTCCTTGGAGCGGGAAAGCTTGATAAAAAGCTGCTCGGCAGCCGCCGATGCCGCTTCGGCAAAATGGGGAGCCTTGTTTATGTATTCAAGCTCTATTTCGGTTATTATCCTGGTAATTTCATCGCTGTCGGAGGGGTAGTAGACCGTTTCACATTCAAGTCCGTATTTTTCCATAAGCTCGCCGCAGCTGCTGTCGGCATGGAACCAGTCATGGAGCAGGCTGCACAGCTGCGAGGAAAAATGCTGCATGGAATTTTTCCCGAAGAACACACAGCCGCCCGGCTCTATATCCACCGTTTCGCCCTTTAAAATTGCCGTTACGGGCGTAAGAAAATGTATAAATATATATTGCTCGCCGATGTTGTCCCTGTGCAGGACAAAATTCTGTTCCTCCGGCCACAGCGCTTCAATAAGCAGGAAATTCATAAGCTTCACTCTCCTTTGATATATATTATAGAATATTCGGCAAAAAAAGTCAATAACGGCAATTTAGTTTTCATAAAAAACCTTGACAATACAAAGATAATTGTATATAATAGAATAATAGGGGTGAAAACAGTGAAAATAATGTACATAGAATGCAACATGGGGGCGTCGGGAGATATGATATTATCGGCGCTTTCAGAGTTGGCGGGAAACCAGGAGGGCTTTATTTCCGAATTAAACGGATTAGGTATTCCCGGAATAAGAGCAAAGCTTTACAATACGCAAAACTGCGGCGTAAACGGTACAAGCATAGGAATTAAGGTAAACGGTCATGACACTGCGTCAGGGTATTCCCAGCATAGGCCGCACGGAGTTTATCGTCTGCGTACAATAAAAAATATGATTGCAACAATGTCCGCTTCGACGGATATAAAGCGGAATGTAAGTGAAATTTATGAAAAGATTGCGGCGGCAAAGGGCGCGTTTCAGGGCAAGCCCACAGAATCGGTGTATCTGCATGAGCTTGGCAGGGGTGACTCTCTTGCCGATATAACCGGAGTTTGTATGCTTATGAACAAGCTTGCGCCGGATAAGGTTATAGTTTCGCCGGTATGTACGGGAAAGGGTACGGTAGACACTCTTAGAGGCAGGCTTGAGGTGCCCACACCGCTTACAAAGGAGCTGTTGAAGGGTGTGCCGTCTTATTCCGGAAAGCTTGAAAGCGAGCTTTGTACACCGACGGGGGCCGCTCTGCTTTCATATTTTGCCGATGAATTCGGCGAAATGCCCGATATAAAGCTTAGAAAATGCGGTATCGGCATAGGAAAAAAGATTTTTAACGTAGCAAACTGCGTCAGAATATATATGGGCTACAGCGGCGAGCAGACAGCAACCATAAAGGGCAGCACCGAGGGTATGCAGACGGTTACGGAGCTTAAGGCGAATATAGACGATATGACGCCGGAAATGCTCTCATATGCCCAGGAGGTTTTGCATGAAAACGGCGCTCTGGAGGTATATACTGTACCCATTTTCATGAAAAAGAACAGGAGCGCGGTTATGCTCTGCTGCATATGCAAGGATGAGGACGCAATGGACCTTGCGGCGCTTATGCTCAAGCATACCACAACCAGGGGAGTGCGCAGTCAGAGTATGGAGAGATATACCCTCGATGCCGTAATTACAAAATACAATACAAAATACGGTATAGTGAGTGTTAAAACCTCAACGGGCTACGGAATAGAAAAGCAAAAAATTGAGTATGAGGATTTGGCAAGAATTGCGAGGGAAACGGGAAGAACGATAAAGTCTTTAAGCGAGGAACTCACAAGAGAACTTGATTTGTAAAAGACAGAGAGGTTGAAAATGAAAATACTGATAACCGGTTCGGGCGGCTTTGTGGGAAAAAACCTCGTAAGCCGGCTTGAAAATATCCGCGACGGAAAGGATAAAACTCACAGCTCGGATATTGAGCTTATGCTCTACGATATAGATACAAAAGAGGAGCTGTTAGATACATATGCGCGGGAGTGTGATTTTGTGTTCCATCTTGCGGGCGTAAACCGCCCGAAGGAGGAAAGTGAATTTATGGAAGGCAACTTCGGCTTTACATCAAGGCTTTTGGAGCTGTTGGAAAAGCATGGAAGCACCGCGCCGGTGCTTGTCACCTCATCAATTCAGGCACAGCTTGACAATCCCTATGGCAGAAGCAAGCGCGAGGGTGAGAAGCTTATCTTTGATTACGGAAAAAGACGCGGCATAAGAACCTGTGTATACAGGCTTGAAAACGTGTTCGGGAAATGGTGCAGACCCAATTACAACAGCGCGGTCGCAACCTTTTGCCACAACATCGCAAACGGATTGCCGATAAAGGTAAACGACAGGGAGCATATGATGCGGCTCGTTTATATAGATGATGTAACAAAGGAGTTTATACGCGCCTTAGACGGAGAGGAAAACCGCTGTGAGGACGGCTTTTGCCGGGTGCCTCAGGTGCATGAGGCAGCCTTGGGAGAAATAGCGGATTTGCTGTATTCCTTTAAGGAGTCGCGAAGCACTCTTGCCGTTTCGGATATGGGCGATGAATTTACAAAAAAGCTCTACAGCACATACCTTTCATATCTTCCGACGGACGGATTTTCATATCCGCTCACAATGCACTGCGATGAGCGGGGTTCCTTTACCGAGATACTGAAAACTCCCGAAAGAGGACAGTTTTCGGTTAATATTTCAAAGCCGGGCATTGTAAAGGGAAATCACTGGCATCATACGAAGAATGAAAAATTTGTCGTTGTAAGCGGCAGGGGAGTGATACGCCTAAGAAAAGTCGGTACGGACGAGGTTATTGAATACTTTGTCAGCGGCGACAGCTTGGAGGTTGTGGATATTCCCTGTGGTTATACCCATAATATAGAAAATATCGGTGATGAGGACATGGTAACCTTTATGTGGGCAAACGAGGTCTTTGATCCCGAAAATCCCGATACCTTTTATCTTGAGGTTTAGATGAAAAAACAACCCTCGCTCTTGGGCAATGCCCGGAACGGGGGTTATTATATATCAGTTTACGGGCGTAAAGGTCAGAGTTCCCTCAACTATAACCTTGGAATCGGCGGGGATGTTTAGGGTATAGCAATTGCTGTCAAGGGAGGATAAATTCTGGCTCTCGGTGACGGTGTTGGTGGAGTTTTGAACAACTCTGAAAAAGCCCTTGCCGTTTATTTTGTACCTGCCCGCTGCCAAATCCGCCGGGCATTGGAGTGTTTTGTCCGCAAACTCCTGTGCCGCGCCGGTGGCTTCATTGGAAATCCCGTTTAAATCAACATCATAGCCGCTTATTGCCTGCTGTTCCTTCTCCACAGCCGCAAGCTCACTGCTTAAGGTACTGATTTTTTCCTCATATTCGGAAATCTTGGAATAATAATCCTCCAGTTCGGAATTTATCTCTGTGCTTTCTTCTATGCTTTTTTTGGACTCGGATATTTCCTTTGTATAGTCATCACACTGCTTCTGCAAATCCTTGTTTTCCTCGTTAAGCTCCGCCGTTTCGCGGTCTATGGCAAGCTGAGCGTATTTTTGCGCGCCGTATTCATGTCCCAAACCGTAGACAAGCCAGCTTCCCGCCGCGGCGGCTATTACGAGCATGGATATAAACCATAGCTTAATATTATTCATAGAATAACAGCTCCTTTCCTTATTGGCTGCCCAATTTAAAGGTTGTGGACTTGTTTATTTTTATCGTATAGCCCGCTTCAAGGGTGAGTGACGCGGGTGTATCGGCGCTTAGCTGTTCGTTTATCTTTGTTTCCTTTGCCGAGGTGGAGGCAATAATACTTCCCTCGCCGGTCACGCTGTAGGTGCCTTTGGGAAGATTTTTGCCCACCGTATAAACTCCCGGTGTAAGCGTTATGGTATACTTTTCGCCGCTTTCCTTTGCCGCGTTAAGGGTTTGGCGTTTGTTGTAGAGAGTATCGTTTAATTCCTTTGCCTTCGCGGAAAGCTCGGAGAGCTTCTTTTCAAGGCTTTCCTTGGTATCGGCGTATTCCTCGATGGTTCCCGCCCTCTCGCGGGTGTCAAGATGCTCTGCCGTTAAAGAAGCAAGCTTCTCGTTTAAGCTTTTCTGCTCGGCTGTGGCGGCGTTATACTTCTCGTCCGATATGCGCAGTTCCTCCGTTAGAAAGCTTACCTTATCATCGCCTGCGCCGAGGCTTGTACCCATGGTAAACGCAGACGCCATCGCGCCAACGGCAAGCAAAACGGCGGCAAGATAGAATACCGCTTCGTTTAGGAACGAATTTTTATTAAGCTCGATAATTTCCTCGCTCAGTACATCGTCCGCACTAAAGCCGAAGCTGAAGCTGTCGGAGGTATGCCTTTCGGGAGGGATTTCCTCCTCCGAAAGCTTTTTGTCCTTATAGTAGCTTAAAACCTCTTCGATTATTTCCTCCTGCTGTGCGTCGGAGGCTGTGTCCGAAAAATTTTGTGTTTTCTTTTTTGCCATTATAAAAACCTCTCTGTTTAGCTTAAAGTTTTTACCAAAAATACATCCTTATACTGATGTGCAAAGCTGTCGGCGGACGCCTTTGCCTTGTCAAAATCGTCAAATATGCCGAAAACCGTCGGACCGGAGCCGCTCATTAAAGCACCGAGCGCGCCGTTTAAGACCATTTTTTGCTTTATACCGCGGATTACCGGGTGAATTTTCTCTGTCACGCCCTCCATGACATTACACAGATTTTCGGATATGGCGTATATATCCTGTGCCTTGATTGCTTCAAGCATGGCGGCGGTATCGGGACGTTTCTTAATGGGTGCATCGTCAATCTGCGCATAAATCGACGCGGTGGAAACATTTATCGGCGGCTTCACCAAAAGCACCGTCATTTTCGGAACGGGTGCACATTGGGAAAGCTCATCTCCCAGTCCCCGGGCAAGCTGTGTTTTGCCCATAATGCAGAAGGGTACGTCCGCACCTAACTTTGCGCCCATGCGGCAAAGCTCTTCGTGGCTCATGTGCGTGTTAAACAGTAAATTCATGGCACATAAAACCGCCGCACAGTTGCCGCTCCCGCCGGCAAGTCCGGCGGCAACGGGGATATTCTTATGTATCATTATCTTAACTCCGGCTTTTATGCCATGGGTTTTAAGAAACAGCTCCGCCGCCTTATAGGCAATGTTTTTGTCATTGGCGGGAAGATATTTGAGATTTGTGGAAATGCTTATTCCTCTTGAAACCTTATCCACAAGCACCAAATCAAACAGCGACAGCGTCTGCATTATCATTTCAACCTCATGATAGCCGTTTTCCAGCTTGCCCAGCACATCAAGGGTCAGATTGATTTTTGCATATGAGCGCGCTATTGCGCGGTTTTGAGTGATAATTATATCGTCATTGAGCATTGATAACCTCCATTTAAAGCGTATCGTGTGACTGATTTACAATCTCGCGTATGGTATCGTCCGTAATCGTATCGGGACAGGGCTGCTTTTTTAAATATGCCAAATATTCTATATTTCCCTCCGGACCCTTTATGGGTGAGAAGGAAAGCCCTGCCGGGTAAAAGTTTATGCTCCTTGCAAAATCGAGGGTGTTCTTTATAACCTCAAAATGCACGTTTATATCCTTCACAACGCCCTTTTTACCCACCTGAGAACGCCCTGCCTCAAACTGGGGCTTGATAAGCGCCGCAACACTGCCCTCGTCACTCAAAAGCTCATAGGCAACGGGAAGCACCAGCTTAAGGGAGATAAACGAAACGTCTATCGAAGCAAAGTCAATCGGCTCGCCTATCTGCTCCCTTGTGACATAGCGGATATTGGTGCGCTCCATGTTGACAACTCTCTCGTCTTGGCGAAGCTTCCAGGCAAACTGACCGTAGCCCACATCAACGGCAAACACCTTTCTTGCGCCGTTTTGGAGCATACAGTCCGTAAAGCCGCCGGTGGAGGCGCCTATGTCCATTGTTACCTTTCCGTCAAGGCTTATGGGAAATTCCTGCATAGCCTTTTCAAGCTTCAAGCCGCCGCGGCTGACGTATTTTAGCTGTTCGCCGCGGATTTCCACACCGGCGCAGTCCTCGTCAATCTGCATACCTGCTTTGTCGCATTTCTGATTGTCTATATATACCTGTCCCGCCATAATGAGCGCTCTGGCGCGCTCGCGGCTTTGGACAAGTCCCTTGTTTACCAAAAAAACATCAAGTCTTATCTTGCTCATATAAATTACCTGCAATACTTTTCTATTTGCTTTGCACTGAGTCCGAAGCGTTCGTCAAGCTCCGCAACCGTTCCCTGGGGAATTATTTCGTCCGGGAGGGCAAAGATTTTAAATTTACATTCCACCCCGCGCTCCTTTAGGACATCGGCTATCATTGCGCCCATGCCGCCTATGCGGACGTTGTCCTCAATGGTTATGACCCTTTTGGTTTTAAGGGCGGTGCGGATTATTGCGTCCTCGTCAAGAGGCTTTACGGTGGGCATAAATATTACCTCACAGCTTATGCCCTCGCTTTTTGCAAGCTCGTATACCTCCATTGCCCGCTGTGCCATTCGTCCTGTGGCAATTATCGAAACATCCCGTCCCTCTCTTACCGTAACCGCTTTTGCGAATTTAAAGGGAGTATATTCCCCGCACTGCAAAGAGCCTCTCGGATAGCGTATGGCAATGGGACCGTTATGGGTGTTTATCGCATAATCTAACATATCGTCAAGCTCCTTAAATGAGGAGGGGGACAGTATACACATATTCGGCATATGCGACAGGTATGAAATATCGTAAATTCCCTGGTGGGTTTCACCGTCTGCGCCCACAATTCCGGCGCGGTCTATGGGGAATACAACGTGCAGATTTTGCAGACATACATCATGCAGTGTCTGGTCATACGCCCTTTGCAGAAATGATGAGTAAAGGGGAATGACCGGGATATGCCCCGTTGTGGCAAGTCCTGCCGCAAAGGTCACTCCATGCTGTTCCGCTATGGCAACGTCAAAAAATCGGTTTTTAAACTGCTTTGCAAAACTGTCAAGTCCGGTTCCGTTCTTCATTGCCGCGGTTATGGCAACAACCCTGTCATTTTTTTTGGCAATGTCACAAAGGGTTTTCCCGAAATGTGAGCTGTAGCTTTCCTCCGAGGGGGAAGCCTCTCCCGTATCCGCATCAAAAGCGCCGATACCGTGAAATTTTGACGGATTTTGCATTGCGGGCGCATAGCCCATGCCCTTTTTGGTAAGGACGTGCAAAAGCACCGGCTTGCCGTAATCTTTGGCGTATTCAAGGCATGAAATCAAGGAGTCTATGTCATGCCCGTCAATGGGCCCTATATAAAGTATTCCCAAATCATCAAAAAGAGTTGTGGGAATAACCATTCTTCTTACATTCGTTTTAATCTTTTTTATAAAGCTCTTGGTTTTTTGAGAGCCTCGGGGCAGCTTGTCTATAAATTCCTCCACCGCCTGCTTTGATTTAAAGTAGAAAGGGGAAATTCTAAGCTTTCGCAAATGCTTTGACATTGCGCCCACATTTTTTGAAATTGACATATTATTGTCGTTTAATATAAGCACAAGGGGCATTTTTGTCTGACCTGCCATGTTAAGGGCCTCAAACATCATGCCGCCCGTAAGTGCACCGTCACCGAAAAGTGCAATCACATGGGAATTTTTTTTGTCCATTGCCTGTCCTACGGCAATTCCCAATGCCGAGGAAACCGAGGTTGAGCTGTGACCGGTATTAAAGGCGTCACAGTCGCTTTCCGAACGCTTCGGAAAGCCTGACATTCCGTCAAGACGGCGAAGGGTCGGGAAAAGCTCCCGCCTGCCGGTCAAAAGCTTGTGGACATAGGACTGATGTCCTACGTCAAAAATAATTTTGTCCTCAGGAAAAGAAAAAACCCTGTGCAGTGCAACCGTAAGCTCCACAACTCCGAGATTTGAAGCCAGGTGTCCGCCGGTTTTTGAAACACTGTCCACCAGAAAGTCCCTTATCTCCCGG
>JAQXZB010000101.1 GCA_029226975.1 Clostridiales bacterium
TGCGAAAATGAACTCGTAGGCGTACGAGGGTACGGTAGAGTTTATTTTCGCAAAAAGTGCATACCAAAGGCATTCCTCGATGGAATGCCTTTGGTAATATTAAGAGATTATATTTTTGTTTTTGATATAAAATCCCGCACGGTCTGACCAATTTGTCGACGGTCTGACTGCGGCAGGGTAAAAAGTCCTGCCCCGGTCTTTATATTCGGAAATTAGGATTGACAAAATACGGTTTATGGGGTAAAATATAAATCGGAGGTAGCTTCAATGGAGGAATTATTCGGAAAATGCGATATGCCGCAATTTGTCGGCACCGGCGTATGCGATTCAATCGGTCTGGTTATCCCCAATGCCGATGAGGAGCTTCGCTCACAGCTTAATATCCCATACCCCGCCGTCGGTCTTATCGGTTCGAGAACAGGCGCGGCGGCGCAAATTCAGGCGGCTGACGAAGCGGTGAAATCCACCTCGGCAAGGGTTGTTTCGATAGAAATACCCCGCGATACCAAAGGCTGGGGCGGACATGGAAATTTTATTATCCTGGGCAGTGACAGCGCGGCAGATATACGGCGGGCGGTAGAAACCGCACTTGAATACATAGACATAAATGCGGGAGAAATATACATAAGCAAAGCGGGACACATGGAATTTCAATACAGCGCAAGAGCCGGCGAGGCTTTAAATTATGCCTTTGGCATACCCATAGGCGAAGCCTTTGGCTTTGTGTGCGCGTCACCTGCTCCCATAGGCATGGTAATATCCGATATTGCAATGAAATCGGCAGATATACGCCTTGTAAAGACCATGCGCCCAAGCGAGGGAACAAGCCATTCCAATGAAATAATCATCATCTTTACCGGCGAAGCCTCCGCAGTAAAAACAGCTGTTTTGGAAGCGCGGGAGGCGGGAATGAAGCTGCTTCGCTCCTTAGGAAGCGAGCCGATACCCGTAACCACGCCCTACATAAAGTGAAAAAAACTCTTGAATCAGACCGGTAAAAGATCTGATTTCAAGAGTTTTTTTATCTGCATATTATTCAGAAAACATAGGTGTTGACAAATATCTCTCGCCCGTATCTGGCAAAAGTGCAACTATTGTCTTGCCCTTGTTTTCGGGACGCTTTGCCAGCTCTGTTGCAGCCCATACTGCCGCACCTGAGGATATTCCCACAAGTACGCCCTCTGTTCTTGCAATTGCCTTGCCGGTCTTGAATGCGTCATCATTTTCAACCTTGATTATCTCATCATAAATTTCGGTGTTGAGCGTATCGGGAACAAAACCTGCGCCTATACCCTGAATTTTATGCGGTCCGGGCTTGCCCTCGGAAAGCACCGGTGATGAAGCCGGCTCTACTGCCACAACCTTCACATCCGGGTTTTTCGACTTTAAATACTCGCCCACGCCGGAAACAGTTCCGCCTGTGCCTACGCCCGCAACGAATATATCCACTCTGCCGTCGGTGTCCTCCCATATTTCGGGGCCTGTTGTGGCTCTGTGATAAGCGGGGTTTGCCGGGTTGGTGAACTGGCTGGGGATAAAGCTGTTGGGTATCTCCTTTGAAAGCTCTTCAGCCTTTGCAATCGCACCCTTCATACCCTTTGAGCCGTCCGTAAGCACAAGCTCCGCACCGTAAGCTTTAAGCAGATTTCTTCTTTCTATACTCATGGTTTCGGGCATTGTGATAATAATTTTGTAACCTCTCGCCGCCGCAACGGAAGCAAGACCTATACCCGTATTTCCCGATGTGGGCTCTATTATCACCGAGCCGGGCTTTAATTTGCCCTGTGCCTCAGCTTCGTCAACCATTGCCTTTGCAATTCTGTCCTTTACCGACCCGGCCGGATTGAAATACTCCAGCTTTCCCACTACTGTTGCCTGCAAATCGTTTGCCTTCTCATAATTTACAAGCTCCAAAAGGGGTGTTTTGCCTATAAGGTCTGTTATTTTTTGATATATTTTTGCCATTTTAACTATCTCCTTTACTTTACAGCATTAAATGCATCGTCTAAGGCGGCAATTAAGTCGTCTATATTCTCTGTTCCGATTGAAAGTCTTATTGTGTTGGGCTTTATTCCCTGTTCCTCAAGCTCCTGCTCGTTGCACTGCGAATGTGTTGTGGTTGCCGGGTGGATAACCAGGGATTTGGAGTCGGCAACGTTTGCAAGCAGAGAGAATATCTCCAAATTATCTATAAACTTGTGCGCTTCGGCTGCTCCGCCCTTAATCTCAAAGGTGAAGATTGAACCGCCGCCGTTGGGCAGATACTTCTTATACAGCTCATGGCTCGGCTCTGTGGGGAGCGAGGGGTGATGCACTGCCTCAACCTGCGGATGATTGTTAAGATACTCAACAATCTTTAATGCGTTTGAGGTGTGACGCTCAACTCTTAACGACAGTGTTTCCAAGCCCTGCAGGAATATGAACGCATGGAACGGCGAAAGTGTTGCGCCGGTATCACGCAGAAGAATTGCTCTTATATATGTTACAAATGCTGCAGGTCCTACGGCTGCTGTGAAGCTTACGCCATGATATGAGGGGTTCGGCTCAACGAACTGCGGGAATTTACCCGACTTCTCCCAGTCAAACTTACCGCTGTCAATAATAACTCCGCCGATTGCCGTTCCATGACCGCCGATGAATTTCGTTGCGCTGTGAACAACAATGTCCGCGCCGTATTCTATCGGTCTTACCAGATACGGTGTTGCAAAGGTCGAATCCACAACAAGAGGAATATTATACTTGTGTGCTACAGCGGCAACCTTTTCAATATCTATAAGGTTTGAATTGGGATTACCGAGTGTTTCTATAAATATTGCCTTTGTGTTTTCCTTTATTGCCGCTTCAAACGCACCCTCAACCTCCGGGTCAACAAAGGTTGTTGATATTCCGTATGCCGGAAGCGTGTGTTCAAGCAGATTATATGTTCCGCCGTATATTGTCTTTGAAGCTACGATATGGTCGCCCGCCTGTGCCAGTGCCTGGAAGGTATATGTAATTGCCGCCGCACCCGACGCTACACCCAAAGCCGCAACTCCGCCTTCAAGCGCCGCAATTCTCTGTTCGAAAATATCCTGGGTCGGATTTGTCAGTCTTCCGTAAATATTTCCCGCGTCTCTTAATCCGAAGCGGTCTGCCGCGTGCTGTGAATTGTGGAACACATATGATGTTGTCGCGTAAATGGGAACTGCTCTTGCATCAGTTACCGCATCTGCCTTTTCCTGCCCTACATGGAGCTGTTTTGTTTCAAATTTCCATTCTCTGTTTGCCATTTTTATTACCTCTTTCTATATTTAATATGTATTAACTCCTGATTATATTCAACATCGGCAAAGGCACATTCGCCCGCTGTGTATGTCGTTTAGGTATATTGCTTTCATATCCCTCGACCTCCCTTAACTCATTTTTCCTATAGATTTACTATGATTTATAGTATACCATATTTTTCGTATTTGTCAAGGGGTTTTTTTAAATTTTTTTAAAAAAAATTTTTTTCTATATAATTCAAGAAATTCTATTGACAATCGGGAACAATACATATATAATAATAGTGTATAACATATCATATAAACTCTATAGGAATAGTGTAGTTATGGAATTTAATATAAACAATGCAATCAGCGAGCTTAGGGGGACACACAGTCTTGACGACAGCTCATTAAAAAACTTAATAACATCAGAGGACACAAGCCCTCTGCACGAGGCGGCGGATATTGAAAGGAAACGCGTTTACGGTGACGCGGTATATATAAGAGGGCTTATTGAATTTACAAATCATTGTAAAAACAACTGCTTCTACTGCGGTATCCGCGCCGGGAATGCTTCTCTTTCGCGCTACCGCCTGACCCACGAGGAAATCATGGACTGCTGCCGCGAGGGCTACGCGCTGGGCTTTCGCACCTTTGTGCTTCAGGGCGGCGAGGACGGATATTATACGGATAAGGCTCTTTGCGATATTGTATATGATATAAAAAGCCTTTATTCGGACTGTGCGGTTACGCTTTCCGTAGGCGAAAGGAGCCGCGAAAGCTATAAGAAGCTTTTTGATGCCGGAGCAGACCGCTATCTGCTCCGCCACGAAACCGCCGACCCGAAGCATTACGCCAAGCTTCACCCAAACAGCATGAGCCTTGAAAACAGGAAACGCTGTCTTTGGGATTTAAAGGAAATCGGCTATCAGGTGGGATCGGGATTTATGGTAGGAAGTCCTTACCAGACCCTTGATAATCTCATTTCGGATCTGCGGTTTTTGCAGGAGCTTTTGCCGGATATGATAGGAATAGGTCCTTTCCTTCCCCACAGCGATACGCCTTTTGGCGATTTTGAAAAGGGAAGCCTTAAAATGTGTCTTAACTTGATTTCGATACTTCGGCTTATGTTTCCCTATGCCCTTATCCCTGCCACAACCGCTTTAGGCACAATTCATCCGAGCGGGCGGGAAATGGGGCTTAAGGCGGGAGCAAATGTAGTTATGCCGAATTTGTCACCGGTTAAGTTCAGGACGCTCTATGAGCTTTACGATAACAAAATATGTACAGGAGATGAGTCGGCTCAATGCCGAAGCTGCCTTGAGATGAGAGTTTCATCCGCAGGCTATAAACTGGTAACGGATATAGGAAATGTTAGGAGAGATGAGCTTGAAAAATGAATATATATTTGACGGACAATTCGGCTTAGAGCGCGAAACACTGCGCGTTACCGGCGATGGAGAGCTTGCCCGAACGCCGCATCCTTTCGTCAGCGACAAGAATCTTGACAGGGATTTTTGCGAAAATCAGCTTGAGCTTATCACGCCGGTATGCTCGGATATGGACGCTCTTATGTCCTCCCTTGCCGCCCTTGATAAAAAGGCGCGCAAAACACTTGCCCAATCGGGAGAATATCTGTGGCTTAACAGCAACCCGCCGCATATTCAGTCCGAAAACGACATACCCGTTGCACAGTTTTGCGGAGCAAACTCCTACAAGCATGATTACCGCATAAATCTCGAACACCGTTACGGGAAACGGCTTATGCTCTATTCGGGCATACATTTTAATTTTTCCTTTTCGTCAAGCCTTATAAAATCCCTCTGTCCCGACGGGGATATTGCAGGCTTTAAAAACGCGCTTTATTTCAGGCTCTTAAAGCAGACATTCCGCTACGGCTGGCTTCTTTTGCTGCTTAGCGCGGCAAGTCCCGTTTATGATTTGTCCTTAGACGGGGACGGTCTTTCGGGCAGCGGCTTTGACGGCTATGCCTCACGCAGAAGCGGAAAAAAGGGATATTGGAACCAGTTTGTGCCTGTGCTTGATTATACCGATTTGAATACATATATACAGTCAATCAACGGCTATATCAGCAAGGGCGCGCTGTTTTCGGCGGGAGAACTGTATCTGCCGGTACGCTTAAAGCCGCGAGGCTCAAACAGCCCCGAGGCGCTTTTGGAAAACGGAGTTGACCATATTGAGCTTAGAATGTTCGATTTAAACCCCCTCTCCCCCTTAGGCGTATTCCGTTCGGATTTGGAGTTTGCCCATTACTTTTTGATTTATCTGCTGCAGCTTCCGGATTTTGAATTTACACCCGCTCTTCAGGAAACGGCGGTAAAAAATCATCAGTCGGCGGCGCTTTATGACCTGTCCTCCATGCGGATTAACGGCTATCCCGCAAGGGACGCGGCTTTGGGGCTGCTTGATGATATGGCACAGTATTTTAAGGATAATGAATTTGTTATGAAAAATATAAACACCCAAAGGGAGAAAATATCCGAGGATAAGCGTTACTGCACCGCCGTATATAAAAAGCTTACGGGGGATTTTCAAAATGAAATGCTCCGTATCGCAAAGGGAGGTATGGATAATGTGTGAACTGTTTGGCATAAGCGCCCGTACCCCCGTTGATGTGCGTGAATATTTAAAAACCTTTTTTTCACACAGTCCCCTCCATCCTCACGGCTGGGGGCTGATGCGTCAAAGCAGTAAAAAAACGGATATAATAAAAGAGCCGGTATGCGCTTCATGCTCGGCAATTCTCGATGATGTTATAGAAAGCACTCTGCCGCAAACGGCTCTGCTTGCCCATATCCGCCTTGCCACAGTCGGAGCGGCAAAATACACCAACTGCCACCCCTATACCGGCTTTGACGCTTCGGGCAGGCATTGGACGCTGATACACAACGGAACGATTTATTCCGGTATGCAGCTTTCAAAATACCTTTCGGAGCAGTCGGGAGATACGGACTCGGAGCGAATATTTTTGTATCTGCTCGATGAAATAAACAAAACGATTATCCTAAACAATGCACCCCTGTCCGAAAAACAGCGCTGCTCAATCATAAACAAGCTTGCCGTAACGCTTTCGCCGCGAAATAAACTGAATTTTATGATTTATGACGGAGAGGTGCTTTATGTGCATAAAAACATGAAAAATACTCTCGTATATAAAGAACTGAATGACGGAGTTGTGTTTTCCACTCAGCCCCTTGATTCGGAAGGCTGGCTTCAGCTTCCCATGACAAGGCTTCTTGCCTTCAAAAACGGCGCTATGATATTTAAGGGCAAGGACCATAAAAACGAATTTATACCCACTCTTGAGTATATAACAACTCTTGACGCAATGAATATATGAAAAAGTCACTATCGTGACTTTTTCATATATAGTAACAAAAATTATCGTCGGAGCTATTGTTCATCAGGTCGGCAATGGTGGTTGAATCAAGGTATTTGTTAATCGTTTGGTAAAGCCCGCTCCAAAATCCAATCATGGGACAGCCCTTCTCTCTCGGACAGCTCTCGCTGCCCTCCTCCAAACACGCCACCGGCGCAAGCCCGCCCTCGGTGACTCTTAAAATATCCCCTACCGTATATTCCTCCGGTCTTTTGGTCATTCTGTATCCGCCCTGGGCGCCCCTTTGGCTTCTTAAATATCCCGCCTTGCAAAGAGTGTTTACAATCTGTTCAAGATACTTAAGCGATATGTCCTGCCGCCTTGAAACATCCTTAAGCGATACATTTTCTCCGCTTGAATGTTGAGCTATGTCAAGCATCAGCCGTATGGCATATCTGCCTTTTGTTGATATTTTCATATTCGTATATCTCCATTCAATTCATAGTTTTCCTCTATGAATTATTATATCATTTTTTCTTCTCCATGTCAATGTTTTTTTATCCGATTGTCGGCTTTATGTATTTTTTGACATTGTTATAAATATATTTAATATATATTAAAACGAAAGGGAGAGGTATGCAGAATGTATATAATAAAACTAAAAAGTATTTTTATAGGGCTTGCCGTACTGATTTGCGTATTGATAACGGCCGGCGTTTGGCACAGAGCGGTTGAAACCTTTGCACCCGGCGAGGAGACTGTGAGTGTGCCTGTTTTAATGTATCACATCGTTTTGGAAAACCCGGACGGCAACAAATACACCGTATCTCCCGCCGATTTTGAAAATGACTTAAAATTCCTGTCCTCCCGCGGATATACCGCGATAGTCATACAGGATTTGATAAATTATGTCCAAGACGGTGCCGCACTGCCCGAAAAGCCGGTAATCCTGACCTTTGACGACGGCTACTACAACAATTATGTTTATGTCTATCCCCTGCTTCGCCGCTACGGCGCAAAGGCGGTTATTTCCATTGTCGGCTCTTATACGGATACCTACACCGAAAACGGCGATACCAATGTAGGCTATGCATATTTGTCCTGGGACAATGCCCGCGAAATGGCACAGTCGGGGCTTGTGGAGATACAAAATCACAGCTATGACCTCCATTCCCTTGGCAAGGGCAGACAGGGCGCAAAGAAGAAAAGCGGCGAAAGCTCCGAGGAATACATGGCATTTTTGACCCGCGACATAGGCTCCATGCAGGAAAAATGCCTTGATAAGCTGGGCTTTGCCCCAACCGCGTTTACCTATCCCTTCGGTCTTATAAGCAACGAATCCGCCGATGTGATAAAGGCTTTGGGCTTTAAGGCAAGTCTTTCCTGTGCGGAGGGAATAAACGAAATAACCAAAGACCCCGAACAGCTTTATATGCTAAAGCGCTGTATCCGCACACCTTCCCGCTCCGCCGCCGATATACTTTCCCGGTAAAAAAGCTATGCACAGTGACAATTTTAAAAATAATTTTACCAAAAAAAACGTGCATATTGACAATTTTAAAAATACATGGTACAATTTATATACAATAATAAATTTTTAGGGGGAATACTTATGAATACAACTCTTGTAATAATGGCTGCAGGCATCGGCTCGCGCTTCGGCGGCGGCATAAAGCAGCTTGAGCCGGTGGGACCGAGCGGTGAGATTATTATGGATTATTCCATACATGACGCACTCAAGGCCGACTTTAATAAGGTAGTTTTCGTTATCCGCCGGGATATTGAAAAGGATTTTAAGGAAATTATCGGAGAGCGAATTTCAAAAATCTGCGACGTTGACTATGCTTATCAGGAGCTTGATATGCTGCCTGAGGGCTTTTGCGTTCCCGAGGGAAGAACAAAGCCCTGGGGTACAGGTCAGGCAATTCTTGCCTGCAAGGGAATAGTAAACGAGCCGTTTATAATAATAAACGCCGATGATTATTACGGCAAGGAAGCATTTTTTAAGGTGCATGACTTCCTTGTTTCGGCAAAGCCCAAAAATTACTGCGGCGCGGGCTTTATTTTAAAAAACACCCTAAGCGACAACGGCGGCGTAACAAGAGGCGTCTGTCGGCTTGATGAGGATATGCACCTTGTTGACATTACGGAAACAAGCAATATAGAAAAGACCCCCGACGGTGCCCGCGCAAACGGCGCGCCCATAGATCCGGATTCCTATGTGTCAATGAATATGTGGGGAGTTACCCCGGAATATATCGACCTGCTTGAAGAGGGCTTTGTTGAGTTTCTGTCCTCCCTTGAAGATGGGGATATAAAATCCGAATTCCTCGTTCCCGTTTACATGGATAAGCTTATTAAAAACAAAACGGTAAGCGTAACAATGCTTGAAACCTCGGATAAATGGTTCGGAGTTACCTATAAGGAGGATAAACAGGTTGTTGTCGATTCCTTTAAAAAGCTGATCAAGGACGGAGTTTACGGGGAAAAATTATTCGCATAAGACGCTTTATACCGCCCGGAGCAAAATTTTACACAGATTTTACATTGAACCGTTTCAGATTTTACATTCATTTGATATTATGGGCTTACATACCATGAAAGGAATGATATTCAATGGATTTTTTCTCAATACTGACACTGTTCGGCGGCCTTGCCATTTTCCTGTTCGGAATGAACGTTATGGGCGAGGGACTGGAAAAATGCTCCGGCGGACGCCTTAAGGCAATCTTGGAAAATCTGACCTCAAGCCCCATAAAGAGCGTACTTTTGGGCGCGGGAGTTACGGCGATAATCCAAAGCTCCTCCGCCACAACGGTAATGGTTGTGGGCTTTGTAAACTCAGGCATAATGCGTCTTTCACAGACCATAGGCATTATCATGGGCGCAAATGTGGGTACGACCGTCACCTCATGGCTTTTGAGCCTTTCGGGCATAAGCAGTGACAATTTCTTTATACGGCTTTTAAAGCCCTCCTCCTTCGCACCCGTATTGGCGTGTGTCGGAGTGGTTATGACCACCTTTTTAAAGGGCGAGAGAAAGCATAATATAGGCTCGATACTCATAGGCTTCGGAGTGCTTATGACGGGAATGGAGCTTATGTCCGGCTCGGTAAAGCCATTAGCGGAGGTGCCGGAATTTAGGAATATTCTGATTTTGTTTTCAAACCCGGTGTTGGGTGTGCTTACCGGCGCGCTTTTGACTGCTGTTATTCAAAGCTCCTCGGCTTCCGTTGGAATTTTGCAGGCGCTTGCGGTTACCGGCGGCATAACCTACTCCAACGCCATACCCATTATTATGGGACAGAATATCGGTACCTGTGTGACCGCAATTCTTTCGGCCATAGGCGCAAACAAGAACGCAAAGCGCACCGCAGTGGTACATCTGAGCTTTAACATAATAGGAACGCTTGTATTTTTGATACTGTATTATTCCTTAAACGCGCTTTTGCATTTCTCCTTTGTGACAAATTCGATAAACGCGGCGGGAATTGCTCTGATACACTCGATATTCAATATATTCTCGACTGTTTTGATGCTTCCGTTCTCGCGCCAGCTTGAAAGGCTTGCCATGCTCATCATCCCCGATGATGAAACCCAGGAGAAGTACGACCTGCTTGACGAGCGTCTGCTTGCCACGCCCTCGGTTGCATCGCATCAGGCAAAGAGCATAGCGGATAATATGGGAATGTACTGTGTTGATTCCTTTGATTTGTTGCAAAAGCTATTTGCAAAGTTTAGCACCTCCTCACTGGAGTCCATAAGGGACAACGAAAATACCGTTGATTCCTATGAGGACAAGCTGGGAACTTATCTTGTGAAATTGAGCCATGAAAGTCTTACCTTAGACGACAGCCACATGATTTCCACGCTGCTGCATACCATAGGCGATTTTGAGCGCATAAGCGACCACGAAACCAATATTGCCGCGGCAGTCGAGGAGCTGCACTCAAAATCCATGGTTTTCTCCGCGGCGGCAGTGCGCGAGCTTAACGTGCTTCTTTCGGCAGTCAGCGAAATACTGATGCTTACCACAAACGCCTTTGTGAAAAACGATATTGAGGGAGCAAAGGGCATTGAGCCTTTAGAGCAGCTTATAGACAAGCTTACGGTAAAGATGAAGCGCCATCATATAAAGCGCTTAAAATCCGGTGAATGCAGCATAGAATCGGGCTTTCCCTTCTCGGATATACTCACCTCCTGCGAAAGGATTGCCGACCACTGCTCCAATATTGCAGTGTGCATAATCCAGGTGTCCGATGACAGCTTCGACACCCACGAATATCTTAATCAGGTAAAATACGAGGGCGAAAACGATTTTAACGAGAAATATAATATGTACAAGCAAAAATACAGAATTTAGGGAGTGAATTTTTGTGAAAAAGCTTATATGTGTTGAGGACGATGAAAATATATCCGAGCTGCTTGCTTACACCCTTGCCTCCTACGGCTTTGAGGTAAGCGTATGCCCTGATGCAGGGACCTTTTACGCTTCCATAGAAGCCGAGCTGCCGGATTTGGTGCTTTTGGATATTATGCTGCCCGACGAGGACGGAACGGAAATTTTAAAAAAGCTGAGAAAACGGCCGCGCACCGCAAGGCTGCCGGTTATCATGCTTACCGCCAAATCCTCACAGCTTGACAAGATAAAGGGACTTGACGGCGGTGCGGACGATTATATAACAAAGCCCTTTGACATAATGGAGCTTATATCGAGAATAAACGCGGTTTTACGGCGCACCTCCCCCGATGATTCCTCAGATACCATAGACTACAACGGTCTTATCATCAATCCCTCCGGCAGAGAGGTGTTTGCGGACGGGAAAAAGCTGTCGCTTACATACAAGGAATTTGAGCTTTTATATCAGCTTGTCACCCACAGAAACAAGGTTCTCACCCGCGATGTGCTGATGAATACCATATGGGGAACAAACTTCGAGGGCGAAACGCGCACCGTTGACGTGCATATACGGACGCTGCGCCAAAAGTTGGGCGATTACGGCAGATTTATAAAGACCGTTCGCAATGTAGGCTATATGGGGGTATAAGATGTATAAAAAAATATACCGCAATATGCGCTTTATTGCGCTGTTTACCCTTGTTATTTCCACAATATTTACACTGTCGGTTTCCTATACGACCTTTACCTCCTCTCTAAAAAGCGAGGTCAAGACAGCAACGCTGTTTTTGGCGGATATTTTAAATGACAGCAGTGATTTTTCGTCTGTTTTACCCGCCGGTCTGTCCGATATGCGTATAACCCTCATATCTCCCGACGGAGAGGTTGTATCCGACAACAGCGCCGGTGCGGCGGGACTGGAAAACCACAGCAACCGCCCCGAAATAATCGCCGCCGAGCAAAACGGTTCCGGCGAGCAGACGCGCTATTCCTCGACCTTGGGCGCAATGGTCTATTACTGTGCCGTAAGGCTTGACAACGGGTACATCATACGCGTTGCCGCGCCGGTACACAAGCCCCTTGTTACCTTTGTAAGCGTGGTAATACCGTTTCTTATTGTTGCTTTTTTTATCTATTTTCTCTCCGTTACCATTGCGGTACGCCTTACGGAGAATATAATAAAACCCATAGAAAATGCCTATTACTTCAACCGCGAGGACTATGACGATGTATATGAAGAAATTCAGCCCTTTTTAAAGCGCATTGCCGAGCAAAACAAGCGTATCAGGAAAAACATAGCCGAGCTTAAGAGAGCAGAGCAGATACGCCGCGAATTTTCCGCCAATGTTTCCCATGAGCTGAAAACTCCCCTTACCGCCATAAAGGGCTATTCCCAGATAATTAACAACGGCATTGCAAAGCCGGAGGATATACCCAAATTCACCAAAAAAATCGAGGACGAGGCAAGCCGCCTTATTGTACTTATCTCGGACATTATAAAGCTTTCCAACCTTGACGAGGAAGGCTCCTGCCAAAAGGAGGATGTAAAGCTTCTTGGTGCTGCCGAGGAATGTGCCGAACGCTTAAGAGATCGTGCAGCCGAGAGAAGAATTACCATAAACGTCAGCGGCGACAATTCAATCATTCGCGCCAACTCCGTTCAGGTTGATGAAATGCTCTGCAATCTTATCGACAATGCCGTAAAATACAACAAGGACGGAGGCAAAGTTGACGTTACGGTAAAAGGCGGGTCAATCTCCGTTGCGGATACGGGCATAGGCATCGAACAGGAGGACATAGGGCGTATTTTTGAACGATTTTTCCGAGCGGACAAGAGTCATTGTGCAAAAATCGGCGGTACGGGACTGGGGCTTTCCATTGTAAAGCACATAGCCCTCATAAACGGCGCAAGGGTAAGCGTGGACAGCACTCCCGGCGAGGGCAGCATTTTTACCGTTTCATTTGACAATAAATTTGTGTAATTTTCATATTTACCTTTGTCGGATTTTGTGCTATAATTTATCCGATAATTTGGGGGATAAAAAGGAATACGGATATGGAAAACTTCAAAAATATTATGTATCGGACGGGACAGGTGCTCTATATTATATGGATTTACATATACGGCGCGCTGTGCTCCTTGGGTAAATGGATAAGCGAGTATTTTAAAAACGTCATACTTCCCATGACGCCGACAATGCTCAAATTCTTCAGCAATCATAC
The DNA here is from genome assembly GCA_029226975.1 of Clostridiales bacterium. Classification (GTDB taxonomy): domain Bacteria; phylum Bacillota; class Clostridia; order UBA1381; family UBA1381; genus Ornithomonoglobus_A. The sequence goes on from JAQXZB010000101.1 coordinate 13,207, forward strand.
CGCCAATGTTATAATGTTTTCGCTTGTGTCGGGCTTTTTTCTGATTATGAATATCTGCGCTTTTTGTATGTTCGGCTCCGACAAGAAAAAGGCGGCGCGCAAGGCGCGGCGCATAAGCGAAAGCCGTCTGATGCGTGTATGCGTCTTCGGCGGTGCCATAGGCGGTATGCTCGGTATGCATCTTTTCAGGCACAAGACCATGAAGCGCAAATTCAAAATATGTGTGCCGATTTTGTTTATTATACAGCTTATAGTTCAGAGCTTTATTTTAGGCTTTTTGGGATTTTGGGCATTTTTCTGACGCTTATTTTAAAGGTTTAATATTTTATTCATATGTACTTAATTGACAAACACATAAATGTATGTTAAAATGTAGAGAGTAGCGGCGCAGTATTCTAGTCGGTCTCCTCATCGGAAAGCGGGCCTAAAAATCCGCCAAATGGCACATCGATGAAGTTTCTGGTGTCTTGCTTTGAACGCCCAGTTCGGGGCGGATGCTGGGAGTTAAGGTTTGGGGGCTCTTTCCAACGGCATGGAAACATCAACCCCCTTTCCGCGGAGGCCTGTGACTGTGGCGGCTGAGTGTTCTTTCAACGGGAGAATACAAGAGCCGCTACGGCGCAGGGGGAAACCTGTCATGCGGTTAGTAGCGCATTGGCGCGAATGCTGCGGGCAGCGTAGCCAGCCTTGAGTGGACAGGGTGGATAGTCGATCAACCGTATTTATGCTGCGTACGGGCATAATACGGCATCGCGCCTTGAAACCCTGCTCTGCAAAAGAGGATACGATGAGCAAAGGGCTGTTTGGGAAATCCTCTAGACTGTCGGCAACGGGTGGATATGGGATTGCAGTACGGACTAAGTGGCTGTCATGCGACCCTTCGGGGTGTTCGTCTTTAAAGGGAAACCGCTCTGTCGGCGACGACTCAGCAGACGAACGGGAAAGCCTGCACGACCTAAGCCGTAAACTTTACCATATTCACCGCCCTATTTTGTATTAGGAGAGCTTTTATATGGCAAATGACGATAAAAAGAAATTCAAAGTTCCAAGACCCAATTCAAACATAAGCATTTCACCTGCGTGGACTGTTATTGTTGTTGTCTTGTCTTTTTCGCTCTCGCTGGCATTTAGCCTTGTCACCTCGGTATTTATGCAGAACATGGCTGTGGGGGCGGCTTTTGCCGTACTTTTTATGATTGTGGGAGTGAATGTGCTTTTTGACCTTATCGGTACGGCGGTCCTCTCCGCGGAGGAGTCTCCGTTCCATTCGCTTTGCGCCAGGAAGGTGCGCGGTGCAAGGGAGGCGGTTTCGATAATCCGCCATGCTCCTCAGGTTGCAAACGTATGCTGTGATGTTATAGGAGATATTGCCGGTATCATTTCCGGGGCCGCAACGGCTCTTATAGTTTCAGAGCTTGCGATAACCTTTGGCATAAACGCTCTGCTCCCCTCACTGCTTCTTACGGGACTTGTGGGAGCAATGACCATAGGCGGCAAGGCGGTATGCAAGGGCGTTGCCATGAAAAACGGTAACTCAGTGGTATTTATGATTGGAAAAATAATGGCACTTTTTAAGAAAAAGCGTTAAATTTGGGGAATAGCTATGAATATACTCAACAGAATAAATCAGTCCTCGGACGTGAAAAAAATCAACAAATCTCTTTTGCCGGCACTGTGCCGGGAGATAAGGGACTTTCTGGTGGACAGTGTTTCAAAAACCGGCGGACACCTGGCTTCAAATCTCGGAGTTGTGGAGCTTACGGTTGCACTGCACAGGGTTTTTTCTTTTCCTGAGGACAAAATTATTTTTGACGTAGG
>JAQXZB010000102.1 GCA_029226975.1 Clostridiales bacterium
AAACTCAATTAGAAACTATATCGTTTCTCATTCTTTTGACAAGAACTCTGCACTATTTGTTTTTCAATGTACAAGCACTGTCTTTGCGACAGCTTATTTATATTACCACACTTTTTTTACTTTGTCAAGAGTTTTTTTAAATTTTTTTAATTTTTTTTCAAAAACTCTTTTTAAGTGTGTGCTCTCTTGCGACAGCTTGATTATTTTACATCATTTTTCGCCCTTTGTCAACACTTTTTTTAAAATTTTTTTCGCTTCTGCCTTTTAACCAACAAGCCGCCCCATGAGGGACGGCTCGTTGGTTGTTTTGTACAGATATGTTATGCCGACGGAATAAGCATATATATCGCGCCTATTGCAACTGGCAGTATCATTGCTATTGCCACTACAAGACATATTATTTTTTTCTGCTTGTTGTTAAACATAATTATCACTCTCCGTTCAGTTTATCTATAATTCTTCCCATTATTGTCGCCGCCTGGGCTCTTGTGGCTGTTGCCTTGGGGTCGAAAACGTTGCCGTTCATGCCCTCCATAAAGCCCTCCGCCACCGTCAGCTTCACGCACTGCAGCGCCCAGGGACTGATTTCGTCCTTGTCCTCAAAATTAAGCTCCGCCGCCTTTAAAAGATTTCCGACGGTTTCATATGTAATACAGTATTGATACACATTCTGCGTCAATACCGCCATTTCCTCCCTCGTTACGGGCAGGTCGCCGTTAAATGCTCCGCTGTATACGGCGCGTCCCTCTTCTTCTATTATAACAGCCTTATAGGAAGCTATCATCTGTTCGGGAATAAGTCCTTTATCCAGTGCGCTTTGAAGATACGGACCGTACCAGCAGCCGTCGGGCGCGTCAAGACATTCTCCCTTTCTTTGAACAACGGTGTCAAGACCCTCAAGCTCCATAATCATTTTAAGATACTGGGCGCGGGTAACAATCCCGTCGGGATAAAATTTTGAATCCTCCATACCGTCTACAATACCCATACGGTAAAGCCGGTCTATCGTATACTGTGCCCAGTGTCCCTGCGTGTCCGAAAACTCCGCCGCCAGGGCGCATATTCCAAACATTAACAGCGCGCTCAGGGCAGCCGTTATTTTTTTCAAGCCATTCACCTCCGCTAACTCCATTATACTATTATTCCTCATGAATTTCAACTGTTTTTTCTTTCTTTTTTCTGCGAAGATTGCGGAAAAAATCGGTAAGCAGACCTCTGCATTCCTCCTCAAGTATTCCTCCCTCAACATTTACGTTATGATTGAATATTCCCGGCTCGAACAAATTCTTCACCGACCCGGCACAGCCCGCTTTTTTATCAAAAGCGCCAAAATACAGATTTTCTATGCGCGAATTTATTATCGCGCCGGCGCACATGGGACACGGCTCTAAGGTAACGTACATATCACAGCCGATAAGCCGCCAGCCGCCTAACTTTTTGCAGGCGCGGTCAATGGCGGTTATTTCCGCATGAAGGAGTGCGTTTTTCTTTGTTTCCCGGCGGTTGTAGCCGGAGGCTATTATTTTCCCGTCCCGAACGATTATTGCTCCAACGGGCGTTTCGCCCATATCGGCCGCCTTTTTTGCCCGCTTGATTGCTTCTTTCATAAATTTTTCAGTCATTATATTCTCCGTATATATGAATAGGGAGCCGAAGCTCCCTATATATTTTATTCATCAGGCGATGCCTTTACTCTGTCAAACTCCGCCTTAACTTCATCCGATGCTCCGCCGGTTGCCTTTGATACCGCAAAAATCAGTATCAGTGACACGATAAAGCCCGGTACAATTTCATAAAGCGAGAACAGCCCCGGCACATCCGCGCCCCATATCATGGACGGAATATATGCCCACAAAAGCGCCACTGCACCGCCGCCGATAACGCCGGCAAGAGCGCCCTTGCCGTTGCAGTTTCTCCAGAACAGACTGCAAAGTATAATCGGTCCGAACGCCGCACCAAATCCCGCCCAGGCATGAGCCACTATCTCAAATACCGAGGATTCGGGATCGATAGCCAAAAGACAGGCTATAACCGAAATTATTACAATCGCAAGTCTTGATACGTTTACAAGCTTCTTGTCCGAAGCGTTTTTGTCAAATAATGTATGATAAATATCCGATGAGAACGAGGAGGACGCAACCAAAAGCTGCGAATCCGCCGTTGACATTATTGCCGCAAGCACTGCCGCAAGCATTATTCCGGCAATTACGGTGGGGAACATATTCTGTACCAAAACCATAAACACCTTTTGAGTATTCGCACCCTCAAGCACACCGTTGGCATTAAGGATTGCAAGAGAGGTGGGGTCGGTTATCTGTCCCGAAGCGTAAAGCTTCATTATGTACGGCAGAGCGACCATTCCCACAATTACCGCCATTGCAAGGCTTATAATAACCCATACCATGGCGATTATTCTTGCGGGTCTTACCTCCTTGGGCGATTTTATCGCCATAAACCGCGCCAAAATGTGGGGCTGACCGAAATAACCCAATCCCCAGGCAATCGCGCCCACTATGCCCATTATGCCAAAGCTCTGTGTAGGCGCAAGGGTAAAGCCCAAGCTTTTTAAGCTGAATTTGGAGCCTGCAACCTCAAGCGCCGTTCCTGCGGTGTTTAATGTGTTCATGTCTATCTGCAAAAGACCTCTGTACATTGCCACGGGAACTACCACAAGTGTCAAAAACATCAAAAGTCCCTGGAACAAATCCGTCCAGCACACAGCCTTAAATCCGCCCAAAAACGTGTACACCGCAACCACCACAACGCTTAGAATAAGCGCGGGATGATAGCCTATGCCGAAAATGTAGTCAAACAAATTCGCACCTGCCGCGAACATTGACGAGGTGTATACCACAAAGAAAATCAGTATAAACAGTGCCGAGAATACCCGAAGCCCGTTTGATTTTGACTTGAAACGATTTTGCAGAAAATCGGGAATGGTAAGCGAATTGTTTGCCGCCTGAGTGTATTTTCTTAAGGGCTTTGCCACCAAAAGCCAGTTTAAGTATGTACCTAAGGCAAGGCCTATCGCCGTCCATGCCGCTTCCGTTGCGCCCGCGCCCAAAAGGTAGGCAAGACCCGGCAGACCCATTAAAAGCCAGCCGCTCATGTCCGACGCCTGCGCCGACATGGATGTTACCCATACGTTCATGCTCCTGCCGCCCAAAACATAGTCCGAGTGGGTGGAGCTTTTTTTGTAGAATACAAATCCTACCATTATCATTGCAATAAGGTACAGCAAAAGCACCATACCTTGAATTATGCTTTGTGAAGTCATTTTTTATCCTCCATAAATTATTTTGCTTCTTTTAAAAGATCGCGTATCTCCTCAAGAAGCTGTTCCTGAGTGGGACCTGCGGGAGCCTTTGGCTCCTCCTTTTTACTCACAAATCCGCTCTTTATTTTATTTACCGTCTTTACAAGGCAGAATATGATAAACGCCATTATGAGGAAATTTATAACCGCGCTTAAAAAGCCGCCGATTTTTATTTCCGTACCGGGGATTGCCCATTGGGATATATCCACAGGCTTAATCTCTGCCTCATCAACGCCCGCAACCACCGCAACCGTACCGGCGGCTTTGCTTATTGCGGACACGCAAAAGGCTATAAAGGGGTTTATCACGTCCTTTACAAGGGAGTCCACAATGCCCTTAAACGCGCCGCCGATAACAACACCGACAGCCATGTCCATGACATTTCCCTTGGCTATAAATTCCTTAAATTCGTCTATAAATTTCATAATCAAAACTCCAGCATATTCTCTATATATGCTTCAAGCTCGTCTATTTTTATTCTCTTCTGCTCCATGCTGTCGCGGTCTCTTACGGTTACGCAGCCGTCCTCTTGGCTGTCGAAATCGTAGGTTATGCAAACCGGCGTTCCTATCTCGTCCTGACGGCGGTAACGCTTGCCTATTGAGCCGGCGTTGTCGTATTCCACATAGAACTTCTTAAGAAGCTTCTCATAAACAGCCGTTGCGCCCTCGTCAAGCTTCTTTGACAGCGGAAGCACCGCCGCCTTTACCGGCGCAAGAGCCGGATGCAGACGAAGCACAACTCTTGTATCGGTTTTGCCCTTATCGTCCGTTAAGGTTTCCTCATCGTATGCCTCGCACAGGAATGCCAGCGCAACTCTGTCCGCACCCAATGACGGCTCGATTACATAGGGAATGTACTTTTCATTTGTAACGGGGTCCATGTACTCCATGGAAACGCCGCTGTGATCCTGGTGCTGCTTTAAGTCGTAATCCGTTCTGTCCGCAATACCCCAAAGCTCGCCCCATCCAAAGGGGAACATGAACTCGATATCCGCGGTTGCGTTTGAATAGAAAGCAAGCTCCTCGGGAGAATGGTCCCTAAATCTTAAATTTTCCTCTTTCATGCCAAGGCTTAACAAAAAGTCCATGCAGTATTTTTTCCAATAAGCATGCCATTCAAGGTCCGTACCGGGCGCACAGAAGAACTCCAATTCCATCTGCTCGAACTCACGAGTTCTGAAGGTGAAGTTTCCGGGAGTAATCTCGTTTCTGAAGGATTTTCCCACCTGACCTATACCGAAAGGAACCTTTCTTCTTGAGGTACGCTGTACATTTTTGAAGTTTACGAATATTCCCTGAGCGGTTTCGGGGCGCAGGTAAACGGTTGAGGAGGAATCCTCGGTAACGCCCTGGAACGTTTTAAACATCAGGTTAAACTCGCGTATTTCGGTAAAGCTCTGCTTGCCGCATTTGGGACAGCAGATGTTGTTTTCCTTTATATAATTTTCCATTGCTTCCTTTGACCAGCCGTCAACGGTAATATCCTCGCCCTTTTCGTGAGCGAAGTCCTCGATAAGCTTATCCGCTCTGTGACGCGCCTTACATTCCTTACAGTCCATAAGCGGGTCGGAGAAGCTGCCTATATGTCCCGAAGCAACCCATGTTTCGGGATTCATGAGTATCGCGCAGTCAATGCCTACGTTGTACTTTGATTCCTGAATAAATTTTTTCCACCAGGTTTTTTTTACGTTGTTCTTGAACTCGACGCCCAAAGGACCGTAATCCCAGGTGTTGGCAAGGCCGCCGTAAATCTCGCTGCCCGCGTAAACATAGCCCCTGCCCTTGCATAATGCAACTATCTTGTCCATAGTCTTCTGCGAATTATCCATCAGAAAAGACCTCCTAAAAATTTTTTATCTCACTATAGTTTATATGAATTTTTAATAATTGTCAATGTTTTTTGCAAATTTATTATTTTTTTGTAAAGTTTTTATTCACTCTCGGATATTATGTAAACCTGAAAAAGTTATCCACACCTCTGTTGAAAAGCGTGGATAACTTTCAAATATATTGCTGTTTTAAGGAAAAATTACCCCCAAAGGTGTGGATAAGTGAGTGAATTAAGTGAATTGACCCCCAAAAAACGGATAATTATGGTAAACAATTTAATCGCGGATAAAAATTTTAACAAACATAACCGCGCACAAAAACCCCGCCGCCGAAGCAATCCATACGGGAAGGATTATTTGTGCGGGAGCGCTGCTTCCGGCAGCGGCGCGAAGCGCCATGACCGTTGAGGGAACAAGCTGAAGGGAGGTTGTGTTTACGGCGACGAGCATACACATATCCTTTGAGGGACGCTTGGGATTTTTATTTGCCCCATCAAGCTCACCCATTGCCTTTATGCCCATGGGAGTTGCGGCATTGCCCATGCCCAAAAGATTTGCGCTCATGTTCATTGCTATGTAATTTTTAGCATTTTGGGGAGCTTTGGGAAAAAGCAGTCTTACGGGCAGTGAGAGGATTTTTTCAAGTATTTTTGAAAAGGAGCTTTTTTCGGCAATCTTTAAAAACCCCGTCCACATACACATTACCCCGGCAAAGGACAAAAGCACCTTGACCGATTCGCCCGCGCCCGCCATTGCGGCGTTTAGGGTGGTATCGAGCCGGCCGTTTGCCGCCGCGCATACAAGGGATACCAAAATCATGGCACACCAGATATAATTCATATAAATTCCTCCGATAATTTAAAATTTCTGCTTTATTTATATTCGGATTTATGTTATAATAAAACAAAAACAACAGCAAAGGAGCCTTTAAATGTACGGCTATACAATTTTTCATGAGGAGCTTATGCAGGGTCTGATAAACTCCGTATCCCGGGGACGCTCCTCCCATGCCTATATATTCCATGCCCCGGAGGGAATGTTCCCCTATGAAGCGGCAAGGCTGTTTGCCGAAGCGCTAACCTGTCTTGACAAGTCGATGATACCCTGCGGCGTATGCCGAAGCTGTGTGGAATCGAAGGCGAATACCAACCCGGACATAATAACCGTAGAAGCGCCCAAGAGCAAAAAGAATATTGATGTGGAAACCATACGCCGCATAAGCGAGGACGCGGCAGTAACGCCCTTTAACGCGCCCAGGAAGGTGTATATAATAAGAAACGGTGACTCTATGACCCCCGCGGCGCAAAATGCCTTTTTAAAGACCTTTGAGGAGCCGCCGGAGTACGCGGTATTTATAATAATCGCCAAAAATACGGACAATCTTCTCCAAACAATTATGTCCCGGGCAACCTTAATAACCTTTGGCGCACTGCCAAACGATGTGGTGGAGAAGTATATAAGGGAAAAATACTCATGCAGTGAGGAACGGCTGAAATTTTTGGTAAACTACTGCGGCGGTGTTCCCGGAGAAGCGGACGATATTGCCGAAAATGAGGAGTTTGAGGAATTAAGAGAGTCGGCACTTAAAATGCTTGTGCCGCTGCTTAACAAAAACAAGCTTGACGCCTTTAAGCTTGAGGCATATATAAACGAAAATTCCCAAAACGCCGATACGATTTTTGATTTATGGCTTTCGTATCTTCGGGATATTCTGATTATGAACTGCAATGTTTTTGACAAATGTATAAACGCGGATAAGCTTGACAAACTGCGCTCAATAAGCGAGGTATGCACAGGTGAAAGAGCGGCAATGGCGGCAGAGCTTGTATGCGAGGGAAAGGAAATGCTTGCCAGATATGTAAAGCCCGGCGCGGCGGTGCTTCGGCTTGCTCTTAAACTAAAGATAAAATAAATGTTGACTTTTGGGAGTTTTTGTGTTATCCTATACATGATAAAAAAAAGCGGGAGGGTATATAAAATGAAATCAGTCGGTGTTGTAAGAAGAATAGACGAGCTGGGGAGGATTGTTCTGCCGATAGAGCTGCGCAGGGCATTCGATTTAGACTATAAGGACCCGGTTGAGATATATACGGACAAGGACTGTATAATACTTAAAAAATACAGCCCGTCATGTATTTTCTGCGGAAACAAGAACAATATCGAAAATTTCGGCGGCAAGAACATATGCCCCGAATGTATAGAAAAAATTTCAAAGCTGAAAAAATGAGAGGGAGCTGCTTTGCAGCTCCTAATTTTTTTTCAATATACGCCCTATGCGCTCCCTTAATTCTCTTATCTTTTCCTGCTCCTCCTCGGAGGTGAATTTCAGCTGCGGCATTGCCTTTAACAAACGCTTCTGCGAGCCGCCTATGCGCCTTGCCGAGCCGAGCGCTTCTCTGAGCTTTTCCAAACGCTCCCTTGACCTTTGCTCTTCCTCCATGCGCTTCTCCTCGCGTTCCTCAAGCCGCTTGCGACTGCGCTCCTGCGCCATGTCCTCAAAGACCCTTATTGCTTCAAATTCTGCTCTTAATTTGGCGTCTATGTCGAGCATTTCATGTACCTTGTCCTTTAGGTTATAAATGGAAATTATCGAGCTTACCGTATCAACCGCCAAAAGCGTCAGCAAAGCTGAGCTTAAAATAAGCCTTAAATCATGGGGAACACTCATGATTTTTGCTTCAATCACCGGCTGAACGGAGCATATTAAAAGCACCGCCGCCGCACCCCACATAAGGCTTGCCGCAAGGCAAATCCTGCCTTTTAAATTAAATCTCATGCCGCTGTAATCCCACAGCTTTGTACGGAATATTTTCTCGCATATCAGGGCGGTTATGTATTCAAGGGCGGTGCATAAAATCACTCCCGAAAAAAACAGCATAAACACATTATCTCTAAGATCACCCAAGCCCGCCACTATTCCCACGCCGCCCAAGCCGTATATGGGAAGAATGGGTCCCGTTAAAAAGCCGCGGTTGTAAAGCTTTCCGTCCTTTACCCACACATACAGACATTCCCATATCCAGCCGATAAACGAATAGATAAAGAACATCGCAATCATTTCATATATAACCGTTTGGGGCGGTGCGCTTAAAAAAGCGTTTGTGTATCTCATATAATTCCTCCTTTATCGTAACATCCACTGCGGTAGCCCTCTAAATCCACCGTTACAAAACCATAGCCCAAGCGCTTCATTTTATTTACGATTTCCTCCCGCATATGCACAAGGCGGCATATATCGTCACTGTCCACCTCAAGCCTTAAAACATCATCGTGGACGCGGGCGCGGACATTGTAAAAGCCCAAAGAACGGATATATTCCTCCGCCTGCCACACCCTTGACATAGCCTCCTCATCAAGCCTTACATCATAGGGAAAGCGCGTTGCAAGGCAGGGCATGGACGGCTTTTTTGCCGCCGTTATTTTGTATTTTTGAGCCATTTTGCGTATTTCATCCTTGCAAAGCCCGGCTTCTTTTAGGGGACTTTTTATGTCAAGCTCCAAAAGAGCGCGGATACCGGGGCGGTAAGTCTTTGTATCATCGGCGTTTGTTCCGTCCATAACCACATCGGCACCCAAGCTTTTTGCAAGCTCCTTTATTTTAAGAAACAGATTTTTTTTGCAGATATAGCATCTGTCGGGCGGGTTGTCCCTTATCAGGTCAAGCTCGTTTATTTCAAGCTTAACATACTCCGCGCCCATCAAAGCCGCCGCGCGGCGCGCTTCTTCCTCCTCCGGGGCAGGGTGGAGTGCGGTTTTTACGGTAACCGCAAAAACCCGTCTGCCGTTATTTTTTGCCGCTTTTACGGCAAGATATAATAAAAGCGCGCTGTCAACACCCCCGGAAAACGCCACAGCGCAGTCGGATTTTGTGTATTCGTCAAGTAATTTTTCTATCATTTTTTATTTCTCCATACCGTAACACGCCAACCTGTTAATTTGTGCGGCTGTATAACCCGCGCCGTAACCGTTATTGATATTTACCGTACAAACTCCGTTTGCACAGGAATTTATCATCGTCAAAAGTGCGGACAAGCCCCCGAAATTTGCACCGTAGCCCACAGAGGTGGGAACGGCTATAACCGGGTTTTTCACAAGTCCGCCTATAACGCTTGCCAGCGCGCCCTCCATTCCGGCAACCGCCACAACACAGCTTGCCCGGCGTATTTCCTCCGTCCTTGACAGCAGCCGATGTATTCCGCTTACGCCCACATCGTAAATCCTCATAACGGACGCGCCGAAAAATTCAGCCGTTCCCGCCGCTTCCTCGGCAACAGGAATATCCGCCGTTCCCGCCGTACATACCGCCACCGCGCCAATATGCTCCTTTTCCTTTTCAATTTTTAAAAGCCTTGAAACCTCGTCATAGCTCACATTAAGCTCCCGCTTTAAAAACTCGTACTGCTCAAAAGACGCTCTTGTGCCCAGGACTTCGCCCTCGGCATCGCAGAGCCTTTTGTAAATTTCAAGAAGCTGTTCATTGGTTTTGCCCTCGCAAAACACTACCTCCGCAAAGCCGGTGCGTTCCTTTCTGTTCATATCGAGCCTTGCAAAGCCCATATCCGCCGCCGTGGCGCGCTCTGCCTCCTCGGGGGTCATTTCTCCGGCGCTTACTTTTTTGAAAATATCCAAAAGTTCCATAATAAATTCCCATTCCGCCGCCCTGCGGCGGCACAAATCATAACGTGGAAAAGAAGCAAGCAGATTGCCGCTTTGCAGCGAGCGGTGCTGTATGTGTATACCGCCCCGAGCAAAAAGTGGTGAGATGCGCAGCTTATTTTTCACGTTAAATTCCTGTTCCAACGTCAATTTTCTTTATTATATCATCAAGTCCCATAACCGTCAAGGAGTTTTTGGGCAAAAAATAACGCCGGCTTTGATGTAAGCCGGCATTATTTTTAAATATTTTCACAGTGTTATTTTACAATAAGGCTTTTTCCGGTCATTTCCTCGGGCTGTTCAAGTCCCATAAGCTCCAGCATGGTGGGGCATAGGTCGCAGAGCCTGCCGTCCTTGACCTTCACATCTCCCGCACCTACCAAAATCATCGGTACCGGGTTTGTGGTATGAGCTGTGAATACCTTCTTTGTTTCGGGGTCAACAAGACAATCGGCGTTGCCGTGGTCGGCGGTGATTATCGCCTTGCCGCCATGGGCAAGAATTGCCTCAACAGTTCTTCCCACGCACTCGTCAACAGCCTCCACAGCCGCAACCGCCGCGTCAAATACGCCGGTATGTCCGACCATATCGCAGTTTGCGAAGTTTAATATAATAACGTCAAACTTGTCCTCGTCAATCGCCTTTACCACCGCGTCCGTTACCTCGTAAGCGCTCATTTCGGGCTTTAAGTCAAAGGTTTCAACGTCCGGGGACTTTATGAGTATTCTGTCCTCGCCCTTAAACTGCTTTTCCTCGCCGCCGTTGAAGAAAAATGTAACGTGAGCGTATTTTTGGGTTTCCGCAATTCTTAACTGGGTCATGCCCATTTTGGAAACATACTCTCCGAAGGTCATTTTAAGCTGTTCAGGCGGGTATGCAACGGTTACGTTGGGCATTGACTCATCATATTGAGCCATGCACACATAATGCACCTTTTTCATCTCTCTGTCAAAACCGTCAAAATCCGGGTCAACAAGAGTTCTTGTAATCTGTCTTGCACGGTCGGGTCTGAAATTAAAGCAGATAACGCTGTCGCCGTCCTTTATCGTGCCGTCCTTTTCGATAACGGTCGGAACGACAAACTCATCGGTTACGCCCTTTTCATAGGAATTTTTCATTGCCTCTACCGCGTCATCCTCGAAAATTCCGTCGCCCAGTACCATTGCATTATATGCCTTTTCAACTCTGTCCCAGGCGTTATCTCTGTCCATGGCATAGAAGCGTCCCGAAATCGTGGCAATTTTGCCCGCGCCAAGCTCCCCAAGCTTATCGGAAAGCTGTTGCATATATCCAACTCCCGATGTGGGTGAAACGTCACGTCCGTCCATGAAGCAGTGAACGAAAATCTTCTCAACGCCGTTTTTCTTTGCCATATCCAAAATTCCGAACAAATGCTCAATATGCGAATGAACGCCGCCGTCGGACAAAAGTCCCATAAGATGCAGTGCGCTGCCGTTCTTTTTGCAGTTTTCCAAGGCGTCGGAAATTGCCTTGTTTTCAAGGATTTTTCCGTCCTCAATGTCCTTTGAAATCTTAACAAGCAGCTGATACACAACTCTGCCCGCGCCGATATTTGTATGACCTACTTCGCTGTTTCCCATCTGACCGTCGGGCAGTCCCACGTCTAAACCGCTTGCCATAAGCTTTGAATGGGGATAGTTTGCAAAGTATTTGTCAAGATTGGGCTTTTTTGCCGCCGCAATGGCGTTGCCCTCGGTATCGTTTCTTAAGCCGTAACCATCCATGATGATTAAGGCAACAGGTGATTTAGCCATAATATGTCTGTCCTTTCAAATTTACTTCGCAGCCGAAGTGATTACGCCGAAGTCCGCAGCCTTTAAGGAAGCGCCGCCTATCAAACCGCCGTCGATGTTGGGCTTTGCCAAAAGTCCCGCGCAGTTTTTAGCGTTCATTGAACCGCCGTACTGAATGGTAATCTCCTTTGCGGTTTCTTCATCGTAAAGGTCAGCCAAAACCTTTCTTATGCCGCCGCAAACCTCTTCTGCCTGCTCATCGGTAGCGGTTTTGCCGGTGCCGATTGCCCAGATAGGCTCATATGCAACAACAGCCTTCTTAGCGTCCGCCGCGTCAATTCCGGCAAACGCCTTCTTTATCTGAATGGAAATCCAGTCCATGGTAATTCCCGCTTCTCTCTGCTCCAATGATTCGCCGCAGCAGATAATGGGGATAAGACCCTTTGAAAGAGCCTTCTTTGCCTTTAAATTAACAGTTTCATCGGTTTCGTTATTGTACTCACGTCTTTCGCTGTGACCCATTATAACATACTCAACACCCAAATCAACCAGCATATCCGCGCTAACCTCGCCGGTGAATGCGCCGCTGTCCTCAAAGTGCAGATTTTCCGCTCCTATTTTAACATGAGTGCCCTTTGCAGCCTCAACAGCCTTATCAAGACACACATAAGGCGTGCAGCATACAACCTCGCATGAAGCGCCCTTTGTTGACTCAACAACCTCTTTTACGAAATCATAGGTTTGTGACGGAAGCTTATTCATCTTCCAGTTACCTGCAATAATATATTTTCCCATTTTATAAAACTCCTTTTACTGCAAAATTTATTTATCGGTAAGAGCCGCGATACCCGGAAGCTCCTTGCCCTCCAAAAATTCCATTGAAGCGCCGCCGCCTGTTGAAACATGGCTCATCTTCTCGCCTAAACCTGCCTGGTTTACAGCCGCAACCGAATCGCCGCCGCCGATAATGGTGGTAGCGTCAAGGTCAGCAAGAACCTGTGCAATCTTATTTGTACCCTTTGCGAAGTTGGGCATCTCAAACACGCCCATAGGACCGTTCCATACAACGGTCTTTGCCGACTTTAACACGTCAGAGAACAGCTCAATCGACTTAGGACCGATATCAAGACCCATCCAACCGTCGGGGATATTGCCCTCAACAACCTGTGACTCTGCGTCATTTGCAAATTCCTTTGCGATAACCGTATCAACCGGCAGAACAAGCTTGTCCCCTGCCTTTTCGATCATCTTCTTTGCATAGTCAACGAAATCAGCTTCAAGAAGTGAAGTACCCGTTGTCTTGCCCTGTGCGGCAAAGAAGGTATAAGCCATACCGCCGCCTATGATAAGCTTGTCAACCTTGTCAAGCAGGTTTTCGATAACCGAAATCTTTGAAGAAACCTTTGAACCGCCCAAAACGGCAACAAGAGGTCTTACGGGATCGTTTACGGCAGAGCCCAAGAACTTTATTTCCTTTTCGATAAGGTAGCCTGCAACGGCGGGCTTTAAAAGCGCCGACACGCCCACATTTGAGCAGTGAGCTCTGTGAGCCGTACCGAAAGCATCGTTTACGAATACGTCAGCAAGCGAAGCAAGCTCCTTTGAGAATTCGTCAACGTTCTTTGTTTCTTCTTTTCTGTAACGTGTGTTCTCCAAAAGAACAACATCACCGTCCTTCATTGCTGCAACGGCAGCCTTAGCGTTCTCGCCGACAACATTGTCATCAGCGGCAAAAACAACCTCTTTACCGAGCTTTTCGGAAAGTCTTTTCGCAACCGGAGCAAGCGAAAGCTCAGGCTTAGGCTCACCCTTGGGCTTGCCCATATGCGAGCAAAGAATAACTCTTGCGCCGTTTTCGATAAGATAGTTAATTGTGGGAAGAGCGCCCACGATACGATTCTCGTCGGTGATATTGCCTTCAGCGTCCAGGGGAACGTTGAAATCACATCTTACAAGAACTTTTTTGCCCTTAACGTCAATGTCCTCGACTGTCATTTTGTTGTAAGTCATAATGATTCTCCTTTATTTATTTAATAATAACTTCTTACTATATTATATATAATATTTTAATATTTTTCAAGAGATATATGTAAATTTATTTAATTTTTCTGTATTTTGTCAAATTCATAACAATTCAGTTATATAACTTGCCTTAAGGGTGAAAAATTTTATATTTTTCTTTACAACTGCGGATTTTTTTTGTATAATATATATTAAGACGAATTTCCGCTTGAAAGATTTAAAAAAGGAGATAATATGATTGACCTAATTAACTATGTTGATGAAAATGAATATGATGTTTTATGGCGTATAATTTTAAAATTCGTAAAAGAAACTCCGCCCTATGCCGATGAAATCGAAGCCATTGAACGCGGCGAGGAAGAATATAAAAACGGTCAAATATACTCGCACGAGGATGTTTGGGCATGAAAAAACCGCATAGATATGCGGTTTTTTGCTGATGTGGTGGAGACAAGGGGAGCAAAATATATATTTTTTATATTTTTTCAGACTGTCATATAACACCTTGTAAACCGCATAGATATGCCATTTCTGCAACTTTTCATATCATTGCTGTTTACTTGGAAATTGTGCATTTTTTACTTTTTCGTGTATATTTCGTGGATAACACTGTGCTTTGCCGCCCCATTTTCGGGGCGGCGATTTTATAATTATTTCCCGGTGATATACCGTATAGCATTTCTGACCATGATAGCCGCATCGGCGCGGGTTACGGGCTTGTCTGGGTTAAAATTCCCGTTATCATCACCGTTTAC
>JAQXZB010000103.1 GCA_029226975.1 Clostridiales bacterium
CTGCGGCACTGTTGGATATTGCCGTGCAGATTTATATATAGAATCATAACCGGAGCTATTTTGAATATTAACTGGAGCTCTTTTGAATATTGTCCCAGAGCTTATGTAAATATCATTGGAGCTTCTTGCGTGGAATAATCAAAAAAACCATAATAAAACCGAATTCGCCAATTAATTCTTGACAAATTCGGTTTTTTCATTACAATGTTTTATTATTATATACGTTTTAGAGTTAAAGATTTACTTCTTTAATACTAATATCATCATTATCCGTAAAATCTATGGACTTGATAAATCTATCTCTGTTGACTATTCCATTACATTTGTAAGCGGTGCGGCATTGTTGAGAGAATCCCAAACAAAGCCCTTATATGTAGCCCCGCCTGTCACAGACCCTGTTTCCGCTGCTCTTATTTCATCGGCTTCAATGGTTACAGGCATAGTCTTTACTTCCACCAAAGCACCGTTATTGTCATATGCGGCAACAATCAATACGCATGATCTTGACTCGCCCGAAATATTTTCGATGCTTCCCGTTAACTGTCTGTTCGCTAAGTTTATGCCGTCAATTACGAAGCTTCTTACACAGTCACTATCCGCTGCATCATTATCCGTAACTCTGAACTTAATATACTTTCCTTCAAGTTCCTTTGTGATTTCAATAGTATCGGAAGTTGCTCCGTCAATAGCGGTATATTCACCGTCTTTTGTATCAGCCTTTAACCATGAGATCGTTTCAGTACCGGTTCCCCAGCTGTATCTGCCCGTAAGCGTTTCTCCAAGCTTGCATACACCGTCAATATATGCACCCGTTGCGGTATTTTCAGATGAGTACAGCTTTACATCATCAATTGCAATTGTTCCTGATTTACCGGTGTTAAACACAAATTCAAGCTTTGCCAAATTATCCTTATTATAACCTGTATCAACTTTCTTTTCCCCGTCATAATATACTTCTATTGCCTTTGTATCCATGTTGATTGCAAGCTTTAATGTATGCCAGTTGTTATCTCCCGGCTCTCCGCCTACGGTTGCAGCTGTTTTAATAACATCTACATGAGCATTCTGAGCGGCATTTGTTATCAATACTCTCTGATTGTCGCTGCCATCGGCTCCAATAATTATCTGTGTACCCTGGCTGTTGTTTGAATCCTGAAGTGTTAAGTTTATACCCTTACTGTCATAATACTTAAACTTCATTTCATAAACAACAGCACCGCTTGAAATAACATTCGGCAGTGTTAATGTCGCCCTATTGTCTTTGCCTGTCGCATTGCCCTCTTCATCTACATTTATTACTTTTATAAAAATTAAACAGATACCTGCTACTGTACCCGTTTAATAATTCATTTAATATCTTCTGTCGCTCGTATTGGCTCTGCATCACTGAAAAACTGTCCATAACTTGCATTCATTTTTATCTCAATGTTATATCCCCTTCCTACGTTTATTTCATCTATTAACTGACATATTATCATCTTACGCTGTTCCTGCGTAGTCTTATCAAATTCATTTGCCCACGTTATAAACTGCTCATAGTAATAATCAAGTTTTGAAATCACATTGCCCTTTTCCTCTAACGCTCTGTCGCATTCGGCTATCTTTTTATCAGCTACATAATATCCGCAATAAAGCTTATTCTTTAGAATACGGTTTATTGTGTTGCATTGAAATTCACTTCCGTTATGCGTTCTCACTCCCAGCTTGTTTAAATACTCTGCCATTCGATACGAACCGTATCCCTCATTAAGAGTTTTGTTAAATATCATTTTAACATATTCCGCTTCCCCCGGCTCTATCTGCAAATCCTTAACAGACTGTCCTTTCTTATTCACACGTCCGAGATTGACTGCCTTATATCCAAGCGGCGTTGCTCCGCCATGATATATTCCGTCTGCCGTAAGCTGTGCCATTCTTGTTTTTAAACGCATTGAAGTCTTAACACTCTCACCGTTCACCTGCCAATAGCGTATGTAATTAAGAAGTTTATCGGTATGATTTTCAAACTGCTGCTGCC
Organism: Clostridiales bacterium; assembly: GCA_029226975.1. Lineage (GTDB taxonomy): Bacteria > Bacillota > Clostridia > UBA1381 > UBA1381 > Ornithomonoglobus_A. The sequence continues at coordinate 2,018 of JAQXZB010000103.1, forward strand.
CCTCCTGCGTACTCCACACCTCTATTCCCTGTTTCGCAAACCATTCAACAACAAACGGTGTTTCATCGTCACGTCTGTCCAAGCGGTCAAACATATATACCAGCAAAACATTAAACTCTTTATTAAGTGCCGCTTCTTTTAAATCCTGTATCGCATCGCGGTCATTAGCTGATATGCTTCTATTGTAACGTATATATTGATACACTGTCAAATTTAAATGGGTTTGCATGAACTAAAAGAGGTGCTGCCAAGACAACACCTCTTATAATTCAATATATAACTTTTTTACAAACTAATTTTTTAATGCCGTTATCGGCACGACAAATACACCGTCTTCACGTTTATATGCCGCGTTCGACATACCGCATATTACACACAGTACCGAAGGCGGTATGCCGCCTTTTTGCTCGGCTATTGTATTTTTTATATTTATAAGCTGCGCGGCGGCGCTGTCAATTTGGTTTGCGCCGAGTTTTATTTCAAAAGCACACCATTGACCGTTTTTTAGTTCAATAACCGCATCAATCTCATTGTTGTTATAGTCCTGATAATGATATAGCTTTGCATCAAAGGATTCAGCATATATGCGTAAATCTCTTTCACACAGAGCCTCAAAGAGAAATCCCAGTGTATTTAAATCCCCCAGCAATTTTTCGGGAGTGGCTCCAAGCAAAGCGCAAGCAAGAGAAGGATCTGCAAAATGTCTTTTTTCAGCCTGCTTTACTCTGATTGACGAACGAATATTTGTAGAAAACGGCGCCTGATTATCTGTCAAAAATAAGCGATTTAATATATCCATGTATACAGATACGGTATTTTTATCCAGATCTTCATCATCAAATTCCTTGATGTTGTTCATAATCGTGTTATTCGTTACCGTCGTGCTTTCGTTTCTTGCCAAGGAACGCAGAAGCAATTCAACCTTTCTTTTGTCGCGCCGGACATCATCAATACGGTGAACTTCATCATCAACTATGCCCGCGATATATTCCTTGGGCAGCAAGCCGGCACTTTCAATTGGCACCTCCTGATTCCCGGGCCAACCACCTCGAATAATATAGCCTATCAAGTTATAAATATCAACATCACCCGTAAGTTTCGGAGTTAGCTTTCCTTCACATAATTCGGCAAGCGACACCTCTCCGGAAGAACAACCGGCTTCATACAAGGACATAGGACGCATTCTTAATTTCCCTATTCTCCCAACACCGCTGTGCAGAACGCCCTTGCGTTTAGGTGTTGAGGAGCCTGTAAGAATAAATTGCCCTTTTTCTCCCCGTACATCAACCTCATACCGTACAGCGTCCCAGATAGATGTAACTTCTTGCCATTCATCTATAAGTCTTGGAACCTCTCCGGGAAGTACCAGCGCCGGAGACAGTTGTGCAAGCTGTCGGTTTTGAAAGTTGTTTTGAGGATCTCCGACCAAATATTCGCTTTCTGAGTATTCCGCGCGAGATTGAACAACGCAACCGCTGAAGTTGTACAGCATCACCGCCGAAGTTGTACACCCTTTCCACTGTAGTTGAACAGTTGAAGATTTTGCGATAAAATGTTGTTACACGCATATGCGTGAATAC